>NZ_JANAVN010000047.1:0-569 GCF_024213565.1 Paenibacillus sp. Lou8.1 | reverse complement strand
CGGGAACTGAATGAACGGGCAAATTCATTGGCCCGAATGCTTCAAGCACAAGGAGTAGGACCTGACAAACTGGTCGGTCTGATGGTACAGCGTTCAGTGGAAATGATCGTAGGTCTGCTGGCTGTTCTAAAAGCAGGTGGTGCTTATGTGCCGATTGATCCCGAATTTCCGTCCTCTCGTATTGCCTACATGCTGGAAGATAGCGAGGCCACAGTGCTTCTGACCAGTCGTGATCTGTTGGAAGAGCATCATTGCAACGCCAATGCCATATTTCTTGAGGATGCAGCCTTGTATCAGGGAGAGAGCAGCAATCTGGAGGCGATTGCCCGCCCAGAGCATTTGGCTTATGTCATCTATACGTCTGGTTCGACTGGAAATCCGAAAGGAGTTATGCTCCAGCATCGCTCGGTCCTCAACTTTATTACCGGGATGCGTGAAGTCATTGACTTTGAAGCGAGCCAAACGATTTTGTCACTCACGACCATTTCATTTGATATTTTCGTCTTGGAAACCATCTTGCCCTTGTTGGGTGGAATGACGGTGGTGCTTGGCGACAGCCAGCATCAGGT
>NZ_JANAVN010000006.1:0-349503 GCF_024213565.1 Paenibacillus sp. Lou8.1 | reverse complement strand
TTATATAACATTAACGCGGTGTCGTCTTAAATAAAATGAACATAAAAAAAGCTGTCGAGACTTTCTCGACAGCCTGAAGATGTCTGCATAGAGCAGACATCTGGTTTGTTTTCGATATTAGGCTTGCGGAGATACCAGGATTTTAACCTGATTTTTCTCTTTCAGGAGACCTTCAAAACCTTGCTCAATCACTTCTTCGAGTTTAATACGTTTGGTAACCAGCTTGTCGGCAGGGAAATAACCTTTTTCCATCAGGCTGATAACAGCTGGGAATACATCACGGTAGCCGATAATACCAGTCAGATTGCGTTCCTTCATTACGATATTGTTAGGCTTGATCGGAGCTTCTTTTTCAAAAATGCTGACGATCATGATTTGTCCGCTAATTTTAGTAGATTCAATAGCTTGAGTCAGCACAGGAGGTACTCCAGTGACTTCATAGGCTACATCTACGCCGCCGTTGGTCCGTTTGTGCAGTTCTTCCACCACATCATAAGTTTTAGGATCAATCACGATAGCACCCAGCTCTTCAGCTTTAGCTTTACGCTCCTCGGAAAGCTCTACTGCATAAATCTCAGATGCGCCCGAAGCTTTCAACGCTTCAATAACCAGCAATCCGATAGGACCAGCGCCAAATACTACAGCTTTGTCGCCGACTTTCAGTTGGCTTTGACGAACAGCATACAAAGCAACGGCCGAAGGCTCTACCAATGCGCCTTGCTCGAAAGATACGCTTTCTGGAATTTTGTGAACCATGTGCTCGTCAGCTGCGACATATTCAGAAAATCCACCACCGCCGCCTGCCAGACCGAGGAAGCCCATTTTATCGCAAAGATTATATTTGCCTTGTTTACATGCATCACATTCTCCACATGCAAACACCGGTTCTACAACTACACGGTCGCCAACTTGAATCTTGGTTACACCTTCACCGATTTCGACAACTTGTCCAGAGAATTCATGTCCCATTACGATCGGCGCTTTTTCGCCAGTCAATGGATGCTGAGCATCTTGGGGAATGAAGATCGGTCCTGCTACATATTCGTGAAGATCACTTCCGCAAATGCCGCACCATTCTACTTTGATTTTTACTTTTCCTGCCAGAGCAGCGGGCTGCTCAATGTTTTCCAAACGTAAGTCTTTTACTCCATGCCATCTCAATGCTTGCATGTTTGTCATCTCCTTGAAGAATATATGATCATTGCCTCTATAAAAGTGAATGAATTAGGAAACGTTTCCGAAAGATAATATGTCACAATTTTTACACATTGTCAAACCAATTTAATGCAAAAAGCACTTGATTTTTTTGTGAATATAATCACTTGTGACTACAGTGCTATATTTGGTTCGTTACTTTTAGACAAAGAGATTTTGCGAATTTTTTAGGTGAAGCAAAGACAAGAAGAAAACGACTTCAATTTTTAGACACTCATTCTGTGGTATAATATCAACATTAAGACTTTATTTTAGAAAGTTAGAAAACGATTCCGTTCTTGAAAGGATTTTGGGCGTGACAGATCAAAAGAAAGTAACCATAGAGGATGTAGCTAAGCGGGCAGGAGTCGGTATTGCGACTGTCTCCAGAGCTATTAACGATAGTGAGGGCATCAGCCCGAGAACGAAAGCCTTGATTTTGCAAGTGATTGAAGAGATGGGGTTTACGCCCAACACCTCGGCTCAGAGCTTGAAAGTTCGTCAGACACGACAAATCGCACTGGCCGTGCCAGACATTCGTAACGCGATTATTCCAGAGATCGCTTGGTCCGTAGAGCAGGCCGCCAAGCAGCATGGTTACCGGGTCGTGCAAATCAATACCGCCGGGAATGCCAGAATGGAGCTTGAAACAGTTCGTGAGGTCAAGAAGCTGCATGTCGACGGGCTCATCATTATGCCGCTGGCGTATCCCAAAATGTTGGTAGATCTGATTAACAAAGCCAGCGTTCCCGTGTCCATTATTAACTATGGCAAGAAGCTGGGCGAAGATGTCAAAGCGGATATCGTCAGTCTGGCCCGACAAGAGGGAAGACTCGTGATGGAGCATTTACTTAAAATCGGCAGAACAAGAATCGCCTATGCAGGCGCTGCGAAGGACAAAATCGAAGAGAGATACTTCGCTTATGAGCAGTCTCTCCAGCATGTGGACCCTTCACTCGTTTATTTTGGCGATGATTTCTCCTTTGAGACAGGGCTGCGTGCTGCCGATTATTTTTACAGCCTGAAACATATGCCGGATGCTATTTATGCGGTTAATGATATGGTGGCGATAGGGATCGTCAATCGATTTAAGGATTTGGGTGTAAAGGTGCCAGATGAGGTTGCTGTAGTCGGTATTGATAACAATTTGTGGGCTATGGTAACGACCCCTCAGATCAGCTCAGTTTCCATCATGGGGGAAGAGGTGGCACGGTTGGCTGCGGAGCTGCTGCTCAAGCGGATTCAGGAACAGACACCTGGGGATTATGAGCGTGTGCAATTCGAGCCTCGTCTGATCGTGAGGGAATCTAGCGTCTCCGTGATCCGTAAGCCTACGGTGGGACGTGACGAGTAGTAGGGTATGAGTGGATTTTGGGCAATTATAACGTCCATTGTTTGTTCAGACAGGAGAGTGGATTCATGTTAAAAGGTAATGGGTTTGTATCTGTAGCTTGTACTGCACTATTGCTGGCTGTAACCATAGGGTGCACTCCCCATCCAGTGGGACAGGATGCTGAAACTGCGGCGCCGTCCGGGGCAAACAATGGGGAGTCCAAGCAAACTGCAGTCAATACGCAGCATACCCAGCAAAGTAAAGAGGAGCTAGTGCTGTCCTTTTATAAGGATTCATCCCTCAGTGATGAAGCAAAAGTCCGTCATATGACGGACCATTTAGCAGGAATCCAATGGGGAAAGATGAACAAAATCAATGAACATCAAAGCCTGGAAATTATCGAATATCTATATAGGCAGCGTGCTTTTATTCCATCGGAAAGCTTTGCAAATGTGATCCAGGCTTCTGACGGATTGGATGGAGCTTTAAGCGAAAGCTATGCTGGTCTTATGGGAGATTTGTTTACAAGAGATAGAACTGCGATGACTCGAGCATTGGCAAATATGGACAAAACCAACCGCACACAAGGTATAGGAAGCATCGGGTATGCTCTCAGCTATAGAGAACCCAAGGAAGTCAAGAAAGAGATTCAACAATGGCAGGCAGGACAAAAGCTAACTTCGGCAGAGAAGGATGTCATTCGAGCCTTGTTCGTCAAGCTGGATAATCCGTATTGATGCTCAAATAGTGATGACCACATGCATAGAGGAATATATTGAACGGCCGCGTCTCTACCGGAGGAGCGGCTGTTTTGTGCTGTCTTTTTACATCCTACCATGTATGATTGGGATAAGCGTTAGTAGGACCAGTAGTTTCAGATGTTCATCTAACAACGGGTTCAAATAGTCGGGTGATCCTGATCCGAGCGCAAGCGTTTGATATCACTAATTGGAGGCAGGCCGAACAAGCGGGCGTATTCGCGGCTGAATTGTGAAGGACTCTCGTAACCTACCTGAAAACCGACATCTGCCGCATCCGTTGATTCGGATAACAACAGGCGTCGGGACTCTTGTAGACGTAATTGTTTTTGATATTGCATTGGGCTCATAGCCGTAACCTCTTTAAAATGTCGATGTAGTGACGAAGGACTCATATTCGCTAGTTTGGACAATTCCTCAATACGCAACGGCTTATCATAATCCTGCTTAATCCGCTTTATGACTTCTGCAATCCGGTTGGAATGGCTGCCGGTCATGACCAGTTGTTTTAAGGATTCCCCCTGATTACCCTGTAAAATCCTATACAGTATCTCACGAATGACTAATGGAGCCAGCACTGGAACATCCTGCGGGTTTTCCAAAAGATGCACTAGCCTTATCACGGCATCCAGCAGTAGAGAGTTGGTTTGGCTTACATACAAGCCTCGTCTGGAATCAGGCATTGGGCTTGTGGGAAGAGCAGATTCCTTGATCAGGTCCAAAACCTGATGTGGATTAAAATTGAGCCGAAGGCACAAATAAGGAGCTTCTGCTGACGCTTGGATAACCTGCCCCGAGATCGGCAAATCCACCGACACAACAAGGTAGTCGGATGTGCCGTAATGGTAACTTTCCTCTGCGAGCATCACGACTTTTCTGCCCTGTGCCACAATACATAAGGCAGGTTCATGGACTTGATGTATCGGAACGGTTGTATTTGAACTTCGGACGAAGTGAAGCGAAGGTATGGCTGTAGTGAGAACTCCGTCCTGATGTGAAAATCGTTCTATGAGCCTTGCCAACTCGGCTTGTTTTTCCATGGTAGAACCCTCTATTTTGGTTGCCCCCATCATGACACATCCCTTCTTTGCAAAGTAGCCCGTTTTCATTTTCAGTAGTTTATTACATATTAAGGGTCTTTGGAGGATTAGGCAATAATTTGCTCTGATTCTTCTACCGGGCTGATGGACATTCCTCTCATAATAAGATGCAGATACAACACCTAATGAGCACTTGAGAAAAAAATAGAAGGGCAAAGGAGTGGGAGTCATGGAGAGTAACAAAGCGGAAAAAAGTGTACACGCTTCGCAGCATCCCTATATAGGGATGTGGGTAACTGAAGACGGAGATATCCGTCAAGAACTCTTGCCTAATGGCCGTTATGATGAAGCACGGGGTCAGAGACAAAGTGCCTATACAGGCAGCTATATCATAGAAGATGACTATATCGAATATGTGGACGACACCGGATTTACGGCAGATGGTGTATTCAAAAATGGTGTTTTGTATCATGCAGGGATGGTTTTTTACAGGGAAGTAAAAAAGTAATCTGTTTCAGTCCGTTTTTAAACTAAAGGAGGAATAAGCATGTTGGATATTAAAGGGAAAGTCGTAGCTATTACGGGGGCAAGTAGTGGGATCGGGGAGGCTACTGCCCGTTTACTTGCTCACCATGGGGCTCATGTAATATTAGGGGCCAGACGCACAGAGCGACTAGAGGCTCTGACATTCGAGATTCGTTCTAAAGGTGGATCGGCTGATTATCAGCAACTGGATGTGACTAAGAGGGACCAGATGGAAGCGTTCATTAAGTACGCGGAAAAAACATTTGGGCGTGTGGATGTAATTTTGAACAATGCGGGAGTGATGCCTCTTTCAAAATTAGAAGCCCTGAAGGTAGAGGAATGGGATCGCATGATTGATGTAAATATACGGGGCGTTCTGCATGGGATTGCGGCAGGACTTCCGATTATGAAAAAGCAAGGATTTGGTCAGTTTATTAATATCGCCTCTATTGGCGCGTATAGTGTAACCCCGACTGCAGCGGTGTATTGCGCAACGAAGTATGCGGTTCGGGCAATTTCTGAAGGGTTGCGTATGGAGGTGGGGGGAGATATTCGTGTGACGCTGGTATCGCCAGGAGTAACCGAATCTGAGCTTGCTGACAGTATTTCAGATGAAGAGGCCCGGCAAGGAATGAAAGAGTACCGTCGTATTTCGATTTCGCCTGATGCCATAGCCCGTTCCATTCTGTATGCCATGGAGCAGCCAGCGGATGTAGATGTTAATGAAATTATTGTCAGACCCACGGCAAGCCCGAATTAACGCCATGGCGTCCAAGATTCCCCCTCTCTACTCAGTCATTTTTCCCTCCATCCTTTATGGATGGGGGGTTATTTATCGGATGAGAAAGACCATCATTCCCATCTCAGAGTGTAAAAAAGCTGTACCTTTATAATAAACGGGTTTACTTTTACAAATGTTTGTGATAACTTTATTTCGACAAACATCGAAATTAAGACTGGAACAGAAGGGAGCCGAACAGGGTGAAAGATACAACAGAGATGCAGCAAGCTGTAAAAATATATAAAGCACTTGGAGAACCCACTCGTCTCAAAATAGCACTTCTGCTAAAAGAGGAAAGTGACCAATGCTGCTCTGTGCTGGGCGAGAAGCTGAACAGTGTAGCTATTTCAACACTATCGCACCATCTGAAGCAAATGGCAGAGTCGGGGCTGCTCACATACCGTAAAGAGGGGACGTTTATTTATTACAGCTTGGATGTGGAAGCAGCGCAGAAATATGCCCCGTTCCTAATAACATAAATTTTTTTTAGTCTTAATTTCGATATTTGTAAAAATATAAAAATATCAAAAGAAAAGAGGCGTTATTTAAAAATGCAGAGTACGTGGAAAGTGTATATTTTGGCCATTGTCAGTTTTTTGGTAGGCACATCTCAATATATCATCGCAGGTATTTTGGATCAGATTTCGGCGACGATGGGAATTACAGTGGCGGCTGCAGGTCAGTTGATTACCGTTTATTCTCTGGCTTATGCGATTGGAACGCCGATCCTGATGGCAGTAACCGCTAAATGGGACAGACGCAAACTGCTCTTGAGTTCCCTTGGATTATTTGCAGTTGCTAATGTTCTGTCCTTTGCACTGCCGGGCTTTGGAATGTTTATTGCTGCACGTATTCTTATGGCCCTCGGAGCGGGGATGGTTGTGGTTACAGCTCTGAGCATTGCAGCAAAAATTGCCCCAGCCGGCAAACAGGCCAGTTCTATTGCTACAGTCACTATGGGTTTTACAGCCTCGCTGATTATCGGGGTGCCACTTGGAAGAATGATATCTTCTGCGTATGGCTGGAAAACCGTATTTCTCGGCATTGCGTTGACAGGGATTATTGCCTTGATCGTTATCGTTATGACGCTTCCTCGCTTGAAAGGAGATCAACCGATCCCCTTACTACAACAGTTTGCTCTTCTGAAAAAGCCTGAAGTCGCTTTGGGATTAGCTATTACCTTCTTTTGGGGAGGGGGTTATTCCCTCGCGTATACTTACATTTCACCGTACTTGCTGAATGTATCAGGGGTAGGGGATAATATGCTAAGTTCAGTATTACTTGCCTTCGGAATCGCCAGTCTGATCGGGTCGAAAATCGGTGGATACAGCGCAGATAAAAAGGGTATTTCCTTTACATTATTCGGGGGCATGGTGCTGCACGGTATTTCCTTACTCTTACTTCCTTTTGCCGCTCATTCCCTGATCGCAGTATTTGCTTTATTGATCCTTTGGTCGTTCGCAGCCTGGACAACTGGACCTACTCAACAATATAATCTGGTCACACTTGTGCCTGAATCTTCCGGTGTGATGCTGAGTCTCAATCAGTCTACGATGCAGCTTGCTATGGCAGCCGGAGCCGGAATCGGCGGTGTAGTTGTTGGTCAGGTTTCGCTGGCTTCCATCACTTGGTTTGGAGCAGCCGGTGTCGTCATCGCCATTGTAGCTGTATATTTACTTTCACGAAGATCCTCAGTTCACACAGGATTGGGTGTTACGGAGTAAAGGTGTAAAGGTAAGTGAAGAGGAGGCCCAGCGATGGATAACATTGCGGGCCTTGTTTAATTTGAATGAGCAATAATATGCTCTCTTGCAGTAGGAGGGCTTATTCAAACGCAATATCAGTGATTTTGCCGCCTTCCTTAAAGCCGATATTTTTATAAACTTGATTGGAAGCCGAATTTTTTAAATCTGCATATAGCATGGGTACTAAATGCTCATTTTCCAAAATGCAACATAGCTTGGATACCATTGCGCTGGCAAAACCTTTCTTTCGCAAATTAGGCGGGGTATACACAGCATTAATGCGAGCATGTCTCGGAGAGCGGTGAGCAATATTAGCCATGGATACGGGCATGTTATTTACTATCCAAAGGTACAAATTTCCTGTCCTGATGGTCTTCTCCGCAACCGATATTTGACTAACCGGATCAATAGAACTACCTAAAGCCTCTTCTGAAAAACCAGCTAGAAACTGGGCAACTAATTGTACATCCTCTGTGATGGATTGTCGGATCATTCCCTCAACGCCCGAGGGCTTTTTATATTTAGGACAGAAATAAGATTCCATGACCATGTGGGTATGTACCTGAGCAGCATGACGCTGTGCGTAAGCTTTTGCGAACTTCTCGACTGTTTTGGCATCACCACATACACCTGATAGTGTGGTTCCTTTTAAATAACGTAAGAGTTCTTCTATATAGGTCAACTTATGATTATCTGTGATTTGTTGTGAGACCCATAGCCAAGCCTTATGTCCGGGGGATTGAGCAAAGATCATATTTTTATCAGACGTTTTGAGGCATGTTGACCCTTCTGACTCACAAATTCGATGGATCAAATTGTATCGAACTTCATCAGCCAAAAATTGATTTTGATTTAATATATCGTCGTTTGGGACTAGTAGCTCAATCATGACTCGGCCTCCTAAAAATGAGCTATGACCTAAGCACTTGTAAAGTGCTATGAAAAGTAAAATGCTATGAAGATCCAGTTGTTATATCTACTAGGATTTAAACTTCCGCGCTATAAGCTTCTTATTTTTTTGTCGCCAAATCCATCTTTCGATAAAGTTTTTTTCTTTTCGTTCCTGAAGTGTTTCCTTCATACCCTTAATAAGAAATTCGGATCTTCGCTTGTCGTTTCTGCTAATTTCACGTAGTTCCTCAATAAATTTATCGTCCATGTCCGCATCTCCGTTAGTTCAGGATTTTCCAAATTGCTAAGCTAGATTATACAGAACATATGTTCCTTTTTCAAGTCTGCGTCTGCTCTATTCAATCATATAACCATTTTTAGATGGATGCTGCGAGGCCCGCGCCAATCGGATGGTGAGGCATAAGATAAAGTTGAAAGGAGGAATTACAACATGGACAACAAAGCATATGTATCTCAAACGTATCCACGTCTTACAGTCTACAACGAAGAAAATTTTCGGGGTTCCAGGAGAGTATTCAGAGGAAACCTAGGCATTCGTAATACCGATAACATTCTCGACGGCATCGAAAGTCTGCGTTTCTTTTCTACCAGCAGCAATGCTACACTTGTACTCTTTACTGGCACGCGGTTTAGAGGTAACTTCCGTGTGTTTAGAGGCAATCGCAACATCGCCGACCTGGATGATCTGATTCGCGGGAATGATGTGGAATCTATTATCTCTACCAATCAACGTTTGACGTTGCAGCAAATCCGTAATATCCGCAGTAGCGGTAGACTGCCATCTGGCTATCGAATCATCTAACGGCCTTATTTCGACTTCATAAACCATTTTACAAGACTGTTTCAGGAGCTTGCAACTTTCGGGCTTCTGGGACAGTCTCTCTATTTGTACACGCGACCTACATACTCGAATGATGAGAGGAACTGTATGGGAGAATGGGATGTTGTAAGCAGTCATCGCCAACCCAATGTTCATGAAAAATAGATAAAGGAGGACATACGATATGCCCTCCTAATGACGTATATTATATTTACTTCAGTTCCCAATTAGTTGCTTTGATCACAGCTGCATCTGCGTTCTTAAGATCTGTTTCGCCAGAAGCTAAGAGAGAGCTCCATTGTTTCACACGATTCTTACCATTGGGAGGTTGGTTATAATCATTGGTATCGACAACCAATGTACGCTTAGCATAGAAGCTAGTCATGAACTTCTTCTCATTCGTACTACTGCCTGAGCGTGAGAGGATTCCTTCAAGACTACCTGAATCACCAGTAGCGCCTTGATTGAGTGCTGTGTCGACAAATGATCCAATCGTCAGAGCAGTATTAAATCCGCGTTTCTGTGCTTGCTGTACACTATATTCGATATAGGTGTCATAGAACGTACGCCACATGGCTTCTCTCCAAGCTTCATTGTTTTGGAGAGCGTTGATCTTCTTCTTGATTACACTATCGCTATCGCTGAGTTTTAGAATTGAACCACTCATTTTCCCCTTCAGACCAGCACGTGTTAATCCACCTGCAATGGAAGGGTTACTGGCTCCACTAGCAGCATCAAAAGCTTTGAATAAGTCCGGGCCATCGGGTCCTGTATCATTTGAACCGCCTGTTGTTGCTCCAAAGATACCGATTGTGTATCCACGATTATCGCCGATATCTTCAGCATAGCCATAGAATTCAGTCCATTTCAAAGAATCTTGCTCTGGTTTGTTCACTAGCTTCATAATATTATCCCATTGCTCACCGTCGAGTCCTGTATTAGCCTTCAGAAACTGAAGTGTTGAAGGTGAGAAATTAGCATCATGATCAATAGCTGTAACCGTTGCTTGGCTAGTAGCTTCTTCGCTGGTAAGGGATAATGGCTCTGTACTAGCTTCATTTGAATTGTCGAAGCCCTCATTTAAATCGATCGTTTTCTGCACCGGAGTTCCATGCTCTTCAGCAAAAGCCTTGCTAGGTGAAGGGCCGGACAAGCTAGAGAAAGAAGCGATTACAGTAAAGCTTAGCAAGATCATAAGAAACTTTGTTTTATACATATAACTCCTCCTATAATAATGTAATTGTGAAAGCCTAAAAGCGTAGATTTGCATCTAACTCGAATTGATTTAGCAAGAGTATAGATAAGAAGCATAGGATTGAATAGAGCTTAAATAACCGTTTTTTTCAAAAATTATGATTTATATGTGAATAAATGGACCTAGTTGTTCCCAGATTCCTACAGACCATAAGTGCAAGAATGAGGACGAAACAAAGATAGTCTCTTGATAAAATGAGATACATCACATATCAGGAGGCTACATTTATGAACAAAATTCATCAGTTTCATGCACTTCACACATCAGAGGAACTTTTATTTTTAGGGAACGCCTGGGATATGCTATCTGCGGTGGCTCTGGAGAAGGCAGGCTTTAAGGCGATAGGTACGACGAGCTGGGGAATTGCCAATACGCTTGGATTCTCAGATGGAGAGCTTATTGATTTTGACCAGCATGTAAGCGTTATTCGGACGATTGCTGAGCATGTTCAAATTCCAGTGTCGGCAGATATTGAATCAGGATATGGGGAGGATACAGCAACGATTGTTGAGCATGTTTTAAGGGTAGCCGATGTGGGAGTTGCAGGGATTAATATTGAGGATTCTTTGAAAACGCAAAAGGGGCTTCGAGAAGTGGGCCTACACAGCAACCTGTTGTCCAAAATAAGAACAGCATTGGATGCGCGTGGGTTTCAAAAGTTTTTTATAAACGCAAGAACGGATACATATTTGCAGATGGATGCCCCACTTTCAGAGACCATAGAGCGGGCCAAAGCGTATGTGGATAGTGGTGCGAGCGGAATTTTTGTTCCAGGATTAAAGAGTGATGAAGAGATCAGGGAAGTTGTGTTTCATATACATGCTCCGCTTAATGTTTTATCCCTGCCGGGTCTGACGAATGTCCACCAGCTTCAGCAGTTAGGTGTTAAACGGTTTAGCTTTGGAAATGCATTTTCTGATAAGATAATAGTTGCTTTGCAAAAGAATGCCGAACAGTTGATAGAGCTTCAAGATACATCACATTTATATGAGGATTTTGCAAAATCCTTGAGCTAGATGAATATGAACTATAGAAAGGACAGAGCATTCGATCATGGCTAACCTTAGTCTTTCTTTTGAAGAAATGTGGGAGAAAATTATAGCGTGTGATCGTAAGTATGACGGGTTGTTTTTTTTTATTAAATGTCAACAAAATATAATTAAGAACATAAGTGATCTATCAACATATAAGATGTATAACATTTTATATAAAAAATCGGCAGCAAATAAATAGATTTGGTTGGTATAGAAGAGAAAACTCTTCAGAAGGATTCTATGTGGTAACCTGTTTATCGAAGTTGAGATAGTATCAAGTTATATAAAAGTGAAGGTTTCATAATACATGTACATGCTAATTGGGATACGATAGTTCATCGGAAATAGAGAATAGTAGATAAACAAGACTGCTCTTTTTTTTTATATGTAGGAGGAAATACACAAACTTAAGTAGCAGAAAAATAATTTTGACAAAATAAATTGCCATTAAGGTCGCTAAAATGAACTTATATCGAGCATTGAGTCAGTGGAATAAAGTATATGAATTGGCTCAGATGATGAGAAAAAGAGCTAAGCTTCGTTATGGCATGAAACAAGAATTTCATAAGAAGCCAAAAGACGGACCACTTTTTGCCTACATAGCTTACGGAGATCTGTTGTGTGCATATGCTTCTGATGCAAGAGGCAATTACGAACAAGGCTTAAAGCACCTGAAGGCTCATACTGATTTAAGTTGGGTAAAAGAAAAAGATCCGCAATCACTACATTGGTTAGGATTATTCCAAGGTTGGGCTAAAATTAATACGTACGTAAATAGGCTTATGTCTGGAGATATTAGTGTGCTGCCGGATTATGTGGAGTATATATCCGGCGAAAAAGAAATCTTTGCCGAACTTCTGAATGTTGTTGAAGCGGCTAATCGTTACAATTTAGATATTGATCACATTTTAGATCGCTTTGATTCTCAAATTGCAGCATACCGTGAACCCGAATCTGCAGATATCTACACTCAGCAGGTATTATCAGACGAATACGCTCGTTTTTGGTACAAACTCGCTAAGTACAAATTGTTCAGGAAAAAATACCCATTGGGTTTTAAATGTCTTATGGACGCTTTTGAAAAATCCGTTAAAATAAATAATGTACTACTAATTTCCAACTGTTCAGGTTTGTTTGAGCGTTTCAGGGTTCACGCAGACCCTGAAACATTAGCTCAGTATCAAAGTATGCTTCTGGAGGTGTGGGAAAAAAATGAGAAAAAAGATGGTTTTCTTTTTAGCAGTTAGTTTTGGTTTTGTACTGGTGTCTGGAGCATCAGCACTGGCTCCAATTGAACACAATCAGGCTCCTGGTATAATTTCGACTCAAGGCTATGTTGGTGGATTCTGATGTTTCAGGAGGTGTAGAAAAAAATGAAAAAAAAGATTGTTCTCCTTCTATGGCGGAATAACGGCAACGGCTGCTATGCAGCAATCTGGACTAACAAAGCCCACTTTTTATCGCCGTGTGAAGGAATATGAAGAGTCGTTTCATCATGAATCTCAAAACGTTTATGGTGATTTATCCATAACTAATAATTAAATGGCTTTTTTAATTTTGTTCAACAATCGGGCCAAATTCTTGAATAATGGGAGATCAGTTGAAAATACAATTAAGAAAAACATGCTAGAGCATATCTGCTCTAGCATGTTTTTCTTAATCTTTGGTGACGGGCTTGAGTTCTTTTTGGTTACTCTTCATGTGTTCTTTCCCCCACTCCCCCATAATATCCAGTACAGGGATAAAGCTTTTCCCTTTTGGTGTTAGTGAGTATTCTACTTTGGGAGGAACCTCTTTATATACTTCTCTGTGAACCATTACATCTTCCTCCAGTTCCCTCAGCTGCCGTGTTAATATCCCTTTTGAAATACCAGGTAACAACCTTTGAAGTTCGTTAAATCTTCTGGTCTGTTTACTTAGATGCCATAAAATAATAACTTTCCATCTTCCTGCAGTTAAATTTTGAGTATATGTCACAGGACATACCTCTTCTTGTTCTTTAGGGACGATTTCTCCTTGAGGAATAAAACGAGCCATAGAGTGACCTCTCTTTCTTAATGGTACTATTTTTGTGACTATGTAATAAAAACATGCCTACTTTTAAAAAAAAGCTTACTGACATAATATATGACTATGCTTAATAAGCCAACATACAAAAAAATATATAAATAGGAGATGACCTGTTTATGTCAAAAATCGTAATTACTGGGGCAACGGGAGAATTAGGACAATTGGTTGTCCAACATTTACTTGAAAAAGTACCTGCAAATCAAATCGCTGTTAGTGTTCGAAACGTTGAAAAAGCATCTAAATTTGCTGACCAAGGAATAGAAGTTCGCTATGGGGATTATGATGACCCTTCATCTCTTGAAAAATCATTTGCCGGAGCTTCTAAGTTGCTTCTAATATCAACACCAGAAGACGACTCTGTAGTACGTATTCGCAAACACGTTGATGCCATTGAGGCAGCTAAAAAAGCAGGAGTAAAACACCTTCTTTATACAAGTTTTGCTGCTGTTGATAAGGGGGCATTTCCTCCACTTGGAGATGTTCATTCAGCAACTGAATATACTCTTCGTGCCTCGGGTCTTTCAACTACGATTTTAAGAAATGCTTTTTATCAAGAAGTGTTTGTTAATGAGAGCCTTCAATCGTTTGTTGATAGTGGAGTAATTGTGACTTCTGCTGGAAAAGGTAAAGTTAATACAGTAGAACGAAAGGACCTTGCTTTAGCAGCAGCAACCGTTCTGGCTAGAGAAGGACATGAAAATAAAGTGTATGAATTAGCATCATCTGAAACTTGGAATTATGATGACCTTGCTAACATTCTTTCGGATGTTTCAGGAAAAAACGTAACTCATCAGTCTATGTCAGACTCTGAAGCTCTAAGGAGAATGGTTAATTCTGGCGTTCCTGAAGGTTTTGCTCGTTTTCAAATTGTTCTTTACAATTCAATAGCCAATGGAAATGAGGGGAACGTTTCCAAAGATTTAGAAGATTTGATTGGTAGAAAACCAACTTCAATTCGCGAAAGTATCACTCATTTTTTCAATAAATAAGTTATTTCTATAAACATAAAGAAGAGATCAATATGAAAGACTGCTACCAAATGGGAGCAGTCTTTTTTATAAATATAGACGAGATTTTAACAGAATTACATTATGCATGGTTCTTGTTAAACGAAACCAGCTAATAAAATATTCCATTATCGGGCGCTTTAATGAAGTAACTAAAGCCTAATTTTTCAGTATTAAAAGCGAGATATCAGGCTTTTTTCATCCCAATATTTTCTTAGCGTATGTTTTCCGCGTTTTGTTGGTAGGACCCCTGAATAGACGTCAATTAGATAACATGCTTTACTTTTTCACCTGTTCGAAAAGTGTAGCTCTGATTTGAAAATGGCTAAATAATTTCAAGTCATTTCTACAGCTGATCTAATAGGCGATAATCTCGTTGTTATACAGGTCTTTGATGGCAGATAGGTTTTCTGTGCATTAAATATTAGATAGCGTAATAAGGATTTTGCTTACGTATGACAGCGTAAATCCTCATCTCGTTTATCAAGCGTATTCTCGATCCATACTTTGACCCGTCGATCCTCTTACCTCTTTACAGCATCCGCTATCTTCATTTCGATCTGTTCGTCTTCGAGCTGCGTGGAAGAAGTAAACTGATTCGTTTTCACCACTTATGTGTGTGAGTATGAATCCTCTATATAGTACAAGAATAACAATAATTTAAATCAAAATTCATAAAAATGAAACGGCGATATTCTCTTTATCACACACTTAGTCCCTACCACTCTTTGCAGAAATCGATAGTTTATTGTTATATGAAATAATTTTCACTCCAATAGAACTATTTCAATTTTTTTCCTTGAAGTCGATATAATTGAGGATTCGCCAAAAAGCCTTTTCATATAGGAAGATGGGATCAACTCGCTAAACAAAAAATAATGTACGTTGCGATTGATGGTATCAGTCAACCAGCCGATCCTTAGGGAAGGAGGTAGTGTACTAGAAAAATGGATTATGTTATGCACAAAAAAAGGGGGCTAAAACAGAATATAAATACTTGAGATCGTGGGATTAGGTTCTTTGATAACTTCTTGTTTCTCACATAACAGACCTTATCTTGCGATAACAGACAGCAAGATATAAACATTAGGAGGATAACCAATATGAATTCATTTAAAAAAACGAAGAGCTTGATCAGCGCTCTGACCGGGGCAGCGTTATTATTCTCGCTACCAATAACGGCAGGCGCAGAGAGCAATATCAACTATTTTGCCCATGCATCCGAAGAACCGGTTACCGTGTCTGAAGCTGTGTATGAAGCAGGATCAGGCGTTCTGACCGGGGGGGTGGCCGAATTTCAAAAATCGACGGTCACTCAGGAGCATCAGGTCAGGAAGACACTCGTTAATCCCAACGCTTCGCCTGAAGCCAAATCGTTGATGAGCTATCTTGTCGATCAATACGGCAAGGGTATACTATCCGGTCAGCAGAACAGTTCTAACATTAGTTGGATGCAGGACACGATTGGTAAAAAGCCAGCCATTGTCGGATTCGACCTGATGGATTATTCACCGTCTCGAGTCGAGTACGGCGCTTCCTCCTCCGAGATCGAGAATGCGATCGATTGGCACAGCCAAGGCGGTATTGTCACCGTCGTATGGCATTGGAACGCGCCGAAGGGTTTAATTGACCAGCCCGGTAAAGAGTGGTACAAGGGATTCTTCGGGGATTCCACCACTTTCGACGTTGATTACGCGTTGGATCACCCGGAATCTGAGGATTATAAACTTATTTTGCGGGATATCGATGCCATTGCGGCACAGCTTCAAAAGCTAAAAGATGCGAAAATCCCCGTGCTCTTCCGGCCGTTGCATGAAGCGGAAGGAGGATGGTTCTGGTGGGGCGCGAAAGGTCCGGAGCCGTCAAAGAAACTTTACCACCTGGTGTACGACCGCTTAACGAACGTGCATGATCTGAACAATTTGATTTGGGTCTGGAACTCTAGCGCACCGGAGTGGTATCCGGGACACGATGTTGTAGACATCGTGAGTACGGATCATTATCCATCTGCGGGCGACTATAGTCCGGTCACTGACAAATATGACGCACTCGTCTCGCTTGTGAACAACCAGAAGCTGGTCGCATTAACCGAGAACGGCGCGATCCCGGATCCGGATTTACTCTCCAGTGACGGAACAAACTGGAGCTGGTTCACTACCTGGACGGGAGAGTTCCTGACCGATGGCGTAAATAACAGCCGGGAGCATCTGAACAAAGTGTTCAACCATCCAAACGTGATCACGCTCGATGAGCTACCGGATGTAGATCATTACGGCCAAAACAATTAGCGGTGTGTCGTAAGTGCACAATGAACAGCCAAGGCCTCCGATGCGGATACGGGTTACCTGATCTCCGACAAGATCATACCGGTGCTAGGCAGACCAATTTTTCTGATTGAATAAAATATATACTTAAACGAATTGATTACAAGGGTGTTTCTGGAGTAATTCCAAAACACCCTTTTTACATGGAGTCGTTTGAAACTCTAAAGGCTTTTTTGAACCAGCCTGGGTATCTGTAGCAAGGAGGCTTAAAATCAATAATTCTTTCTGCCAGTAGTAGAATAACTATAAACTGTGTCCACATAATATTTGTTCGAATACTAATAATCGACCTGACAAAGATCGATGGAGCACCGACAAAAACAGAAGCTTATTATGTTTAACCTCATAGGTAGATTTCAGCCTGTTAAAAAAGTCACGGTCTATCCGAATTAGGCTATGCAGATCATCTTTACGAACGACCTTGCTGGAATGACCTCCGCATGTTCAATGACCGCTAATTAAGATTAGCGGTCATTAGGTGTTTTTTGGTCCTTTACTTGATGTCCGCTAATGTAAGTCAAGATTTGGAGGCTTTGCTTATAGAGAGGCGACCGGGATTTCGGAACAAAAGAACCTAAGAAACTAGTATACAACCACAACAGGTTCATCAGGAAGGGTGAGAATTTAAAGCATATTGGGTCAATAAAATAGATTTTTTAAAAACTCTCATTAGCTCCTCGGCAGACTCTTTTTTATTATGTTTAATCCATACTTCAAGATGCCCAATTATAAAAGAAATTGCACTAGCAACAAGATAATCTGTTTCAGATTCATCTATATTCATTTGGGGAAATAGGATTTTCTTTAATTCCTCACTACGCTTCTGGTAAGCTTCATAAAGAATATCCATACGATTTGCACTAACAATCACTTTGATTAGTTTATCATTTTCCATCCAAATTACAATAAAGGAAAAAATAATTTCTTCTGTAAAATGTTTAGTTGATTTCATTGACTTTTGGCAAACACTTTCTAAAATACTATCACACTGATAAATTAAAATATCAGCGACATGATCAAAAAGTCTGTAAAAAGTAGCTCTTCCCACACCAGCTGCCTTCTGAATGTCTGTAATAGAAATATCAGAAAAATCTTTTGACTGCAAACACATAAAAAGTCCCTCAGACAATCGTTGGGCTGAAGCACGAGAACGTTTATCATCTTTGATATGATACATAATTTCTCCTTTTTGTTCTATATCGTTATGATACGATTGTATCATAATTATTTGAATGATACGATTGTCTCATTGATATGAAAGGAGATTTTTTATATGAACAGATTTTGTAAAGCAATCGGTGTGGAAAACCCGATTATTCAAGGACCTATGGCCTGGATTTCTACTGCACCGCTTGTGGCCGCAGTGTCTAATGCTGGCGGGCTCGGCGTACTTGGAGTCGGTTTTGCCCCGGATGATTTTGTGATTCAGCAGGTGGCAGAGACTAAAAAATTAACAACGAAACCATTTGCAATCAATACTGTGATGATTCCGGAGAATCTAGATCGACTGACTGGAATTATTAAATCTATAAATCCGCCGGTTATCTATGCCGATACCCTTGGAGAATTGAAACTGGAATTGTGTGAAAAATATTTTGAAATCTGGCATTCCTTTGGATGTAAAGTCATCGTCAAAGCAGGTGATATGGAAACAGCAGTTACCGCAGAAAAAGGCGGTGCCGATGCTCTTATCGTGAAAGGATGGGAAGGCGGAGGCCATACTGCTTACGAAGCTACCACTGTTCTCGTTCCACAGGCAGCTGACGTCTTATCTGTGCCGGTTGTAGCTTCCGGCGGAATCGCTGACGGCAGAGGAATGGCTGCTGCAATCGCTCTAGGAGCAGATGCCATTGAAATGGGTACTGTATTCATGGCATGCAGCGATGCTGCCGTTCATCCCAATGTCAAACAGAGCATTGTTGATGCAAAGGATATGTCCACTGTCATTACCGGTACTTCCACCGGCGAACCTTGCAGGCAGTTTAAGAATAAACTCTCTGATAAAATGGAGACAATCGAGGCAGAAAACGTGCGGGCAAAGGCAGCAGAGCTGCTACGTCCTGTAGCTGAAAGTTCGCTAAAGTTGGCAATGATTGAAGGTGATATGGAAAATGGCGCAGTTATGGCTGGCCAGATTGCAGCTCTGATTAAGGAGATCAGATCTGCTGAAGAAATCATAAGTACTGTACTTTCCGATGCTCAGATTACGTTGAAACAAATTGTAAACTTTTCATTTTCAGGAAAGGAGTCAACGTATGAATGAATTAAAACAGGGATATTTTTCAGACGAAATTGAGGGACTTCACTATGAGACTCCCTCAATTTCCGGTAAAACCGATGCAAAGGGCATGTTTTTATACAGGGAAGGTGATGTTGTCACGTTCAGCATTGGTTCCCTGGTCCTCGGCGCTCATTTAGGAGAACCCCTAATAACACCTGCCCACCTTGACCATATGGTTGGCGGTGACATCCATAAAATCAAATATCAGAAAGCAACCAATCTTGCTGTGTTTCTTCAAAGTCTTACCGGTGAAAAACATCTGGAAAAGGGATTCGTAATCACAGACGAGCAAAAGCAGATTATCGAGAAATATTCCCGAGAAATCAGATTTGATCAGCCTTCAGTATCTTTCCAGGCAGATTCCGTCATTACAAAAATTTTTCAAAAACTAGGTCTACGTCTTAGAAGTCCGGAACAGGCGCGCAACCATATGCGCCGTACCTTACATGGCATTCGCAAACTAACTGATGTAAAAGTTCCAATGCGAGACGACTCCTACATTCTTGCCGATGTATTTATGCCGTTAAAACCTGGTAAATATCCGGTTATTATGAGCCATGCCGGTTACGGAAAAGCCTTCTGGCTTGGGTGTATCCGCAACGAAGAAGAATTTGAAGAGCATGAACGTATGGAAGATGATTATTTTGAAGGAATTAAGCATTCATCCGGCTTCATAGAATTTCATGCACAAGAACTGGCCGGTGTCCCAGCTGTGGAAGGGCTACCACCCAAAGGCAGCATTGTAAATCCAGTTCTGCCTCACGTCAGTGAAAATTTTGAAGTTGCAAATACGTTAGACTGGGTTCCGAACGGCTATATCGTAATCCGCACAGACGGACGCGGCATGGGAGATGTCCCTGGACAGCATGAACAGTTCAGCTACCAGGAAGCAATGGATTACTATGATGCAATCGAATGGGCTGGTACACAGGACTGGTCAAACGGAAATGTCGGTTTATACGGAGCTTCTTACTATGCAATGAATATGTATCCCGCCGCAGCCATGAATCCGCCGCATTTAAAAGCGATGATTCCCATCGCAGGTGATCTGGATATGTACCGTGATGTACTATATCCCGGCGGAATCTATAATACTTTCAACTTTGTTGCCCGGAACAGCTGCAAAAACTGGAGCGGAAAAGATTTTGTGGAAATCGCAAAGAAACAGCCTTTTGACAATCCAGAACAATGCCCGTGTACTTCAACGAATCCGGAAGATATAAAAGTGCCATTCTGGTCCATCGTTCCCCTTGAAAGCCCTAGAGTTCACACCAGAGGGTCCAGTGAAGCATATATCCATGGCGCTTCTCAATCCAAAAAATTATCCTTCTGCTCGGAAACCGGTGTCCATTTCTGGATGTATACTCCGGAACATCTGAAAAAACATCAGGCATTTTTTGATTACTGGTTAAAAGGCATCCAAAACGGCATCATGGACGAACCGCCTGTGGAACTGATGATCCGTAGCGGAAATGGCGGGTACTATTACCAGACTGAAAATGAATGGCCTGTTGCACGAACTGAATACAGAAAGTTTTATCTTGATGTGGGCACGAAACAATTAATAAAAGGTAAGAACACGCAGGTGGCTGCACAGGCATCCTATGCAGCGGATGGGCAAAGAGGAATCCGATTCACCAGTGAACCATTTGAATCCAATACCGTACTCTCCGGCTATTTCCGTTTAAAACTCTGGTGCTCATCTACCTCCCGTGATATGGCGGTACAGTCAGTGCTTCGTGTTTTTGATGAATATGAGCGAGAAGTAACCTACAGTGTACAGTATACTTATCCGGTAAATCACGCTAATCCTGAGATTTTCCCTATTGCTCAAGGGGAACTAAAAGTCTCACACAGAAAAACTGACTTTGAAAAAAACACGGTATATCGGCCTTACCACACTCATAAGGAGGAAGATTACCAGCCGCTCAGAGATGGAGAAATTGTTGAATGTGATATCGAGCTTCTCCCTTCTTCCGCCCTGATTCGAAAAGGCTGGAAGCTGGCATTGGAGATCTGCCCCGCTCAGGATACAGTTGATGACAGTTACAGAAAACAAGCCGTAAACACCATTTACACCGGCGGTGACTATGAATCCTGGCTTCAGATTCCCGTCATTTAGTAGGAATCAGGTTCTCTGTTCATAAATTTTCAAGCAATATCAGCCGCTCAGTGTCCACATTGCATTTTGCACCGGCAACTGGATGCATTTACCTGACGGCTGAGCTCGGCACGCGTATTTTGGCTATCCTCAAAATGAATAAGAGAAAAATGGAGGTAAAAAGTAATGATTAAACAGATGGCAGTTATAACAAGAAGACCCGGCATGACGCATGAAGAATATGTAAATTGGGTAAAGCATATTCATGGACATCAGATTACATGCAGTAACCCTTTAACGATCAAAAAGTATTATCAAAATTATGTTTATGATGGCGCTTATGGTCAGAAAAGTGATGCTCAGGATGGATATCAATGTGTATACAGTAAAGATTCTGTTACTGAATTGTACTTTGATGATGAAGAAGATATGATGAAAACATTTACAGACCCCTATTGTTTAAGCACAGTGGTTCCTGATGGAGCTAATTTTGCAGATTTGACAAAGAATCTTCCGTTTATTGTAATGGAGCAGGAGATTGAAGTTCCAAATCCTACGGAAGGAGGCTTTAAAGTTTTCTATTTTGTAAAGAGAGCTGATAAACTAACTCGGGATGAATTCATGAAAAAATATCTCAAAGCACATAATGAAATTGTGAGTGGAAATGAACAGATTACAAAGCAGTTAAGAAGATGTATTAATAATATACAGATTGAATTATCGGGGGACGGAAATATTTTTAAAGCAAATGGTATGCCAACAGTTGATGGAATCTTTGTAATGTATTTTGATTCTGTTCAAGCTTTCAGGGTATATGAGCGTGCAATGGCCTCTTATGCAGAGAATGATGGAATGTTTATTAATCAATCAAAGTCTTATTTTTTATATACTGATGAATTGATCATATACAATGTAGAAACACTAGCTGTAGATTAAAAAAAGAGAGACTGGACAGGCTACACGATTAAGCACTAAAAACTCCGCATTATCCAAACCTTATATGGTCAACGGAATGGAAATTTTTTGAAATTAAATAATCACTAAAGGAATAGAGGCTGGGACAAAAGTATTTCAGCTAAAGAAAAACCTGAGCTATTACGAAATTCTAATCCAGAGTTTCGTAAAGCTCGGGTTTTCTATTTAATTTGCTATCATTCTTTTACTTTGGAGGAATGAATTTCATAAACTGGAGCTGCAACTGGCTTGATCAAGACGACTGTCCCCGCCACACTGCTGCGGCAGCGCAAAAGCCAGGCAGGTTGCTGTCCGATCCTGCATACCAGTCAACACTTTATTTCTCATTCTAATACTTTGTTCTTCTGACACTAGATACTGGTAGTAATGATCCAACAAGCCGGGTTCAAACTTCAGCAGGCTTGTTTTTTTGACAATTGTGCTTTTATGTCTTAGGGAAGGATTCAAACTGCTTAATCAACCATGCCTTAGTTGAGTGAGCAATGTGTTGTTCCGCACTGATAAGACGCTCAATCAGTTGCCTTTTGGTCATTTGTTGATAGCGAAGTCGAACCGTATTTAAATTCCTATCTAATTTTATGTGTGAAAAATCGGTCTTAGAAAAATCCTCGGTTACTTCTTTTTTTCTCCGTGTGTTTTTTGCTTTTTTGTATGTCTTGCTGTTTTTTTTGTAGTATTCATAAAGTTCTGTATTTGTTCGAATGGTGTTTTGATGGATTCCTCTCCCTTCTGGATCAATAGCTTTTGACTTTCTAGCTATATTAGAAAACGTAACATCCACAGACTCAGATAAAAGATGATCAATAGACCTCATTCCCAAGTTAATTGTTCTCATTGCCCGTTTTTTTCTTGCGCTTTGTAGCCAGGGACGTTGTTGGTATGTTCGATCCGTATTGTAGTTGGGGCTCATATAGCTCATCCTTTCTGAACTTCTCAATTAATTCAATCTCGTATAGTTCTTTCTCAGCGTTTCGCATTGCAATTTTCATTTTGTTAGCTTCAAGAGGCTGCTTCTGATCTTCCCACAACTTCACACTTTGCTCTGCCCATCTTTTATACACAATCAATTCTTGTTTCTTTTCTGGTTCAGGTATCTTTGCGCCACAACCTACACAAGCCATTTTGACAGGACATATAGCATCGATCGAGCAACTTCCTCCAAGTGCCTGTGTGTAAACTCCCACTTTTTCTTTAGCATCCTTCAGAGCATCAATTAGCTCTTTCGGGCCACGTAATACAGAAGAATCAATTTCAAGATAGCTGGCCATTATCTCTTGAAATTCATGTGTTTTAATTGCCACTTGGGAATCAGTTGGTTCAGCATAATAATCAGTAATTTTGAGTTCCTTTTGATGCAATATCGATGCAATGATATCTATGGGGATCTTTTGTACTTGTTGCAGATGATTTGCAAAAGCATGACGAAGTAAGTGTGGTTTAAGATTTACTGGATTACCAGCTTGGTCTTGAAATAACATCCCGTGGGTTAAAAATCGCATACAAGCAGTTACATCTTGCCTATTGAGGCCTTTATAGTTGTATTGAAATAGATAGGGAGATTCGTGATCTAAAAGTTGACCTGTAATTCCCTTGAATTTAATTTTTGGTATCTCTCCATTAGGATAATGCCTAGTAAGCATGTTTTTAAGTTCAACAATCACTTGTACTGATTCCTTAGACAAGTAGAAATTCTCCGGTTCAGTTCGTCCTTTGGGGATAACTCTGAAAAGATACCTCGTAATACGTTGATCACGATCAATAATATTTTTGACAATGAAGCAATCCTTCGTATTTTTGATTTGAAGCACTTCACTTATTCTAGCTCCTGTAGTTGTAATAATATCAATGACTGCTAAGCCAAAGGTTGCAGCAGAAAATAATGGTTCCAGTTTAAAGATGGTACTTTTCACTTTTGATTGCATTTTAACAACAAAAGTCCCCTGTGTTAGTACACCTTTTGCCTCTGTAACAAATGGACGCGGCACTGAATTAATATTTTTTTCATCGCCGTAACCCCATTGCAAAAGGTACTCCTTTCTGGCTTTCCTCATTTCAATGTTTGTATCAGCATTAGTTGCCCATCCACCTATTAACCCGAGCCTTAGTAATTCTTCAAACCATAGTCCTGTGGGGCTAATGGTTGTCTCGGTTTCATCTTGAGTGATAACTACGCTTTTTACAAATCCAAGAAAATAATCATGAGAGTCTGACTTACGTCTGTATCTTCGAATGGTTGAAGCTTCAAATTTATCTTGATTAGCAAGTACGAACGATTTCTTATCCCAAATACAAAAGGTAAATCGTTCAGCATAACCTGCCTTCTCATTGATATTTTCTAGATAACTGAACTCGAAGGGAGGTACAAGGTGGTTATCTTTCATGTAAGAAAGAGCCTTTTCATATTGTTTTCGAAGACGGTTTATTAGGTTCCAGCGCATGTGTGCTTCAGCTCTAAGCTCTGGATAGTATGGAACTATTGCATCTGTCTCAGACTTCCTGGTAGCTTCTGCTTCTGCACGAGCATCTCTCCAAACCTTAATTTCACGAGCTAGATAAGAAAATTTTGGGAGCAGAAATTGAAACAATTTTTCTGCTTTATCTCTCTGACACTTATTGCGGACCCACTCATGAGAAACTCGTACAGAAGAGTTATATATACTAGCGAATTTTGCTCTTTTAGCATTCGTGTGGTCCTCAAAAACCTTTAAAGTTAGGTATTGATAGATGTGGACATCGGGAAGAAAATCGTCCATTGTTTCTAGACCAAAATGATTAAAAAAATCATTTAGTCTTGGAGATAACTCCCGAACAGTACCTAAAATCGTATTTGGATCGTATTGGTACTGAGCTCTTGTCAACATCAGTAAAGCCATATGATTAGTCCATGGCTTATCAAAACAGTTTCTTACAAAATAGGCCAAACAATTATGATGAACACACTGCCATGCTGAGTTTCCATGATCATCGGTGATATTCAAGATCTCGTCGGCAACTTTAGATTTAATTTTATCGAACCATGAACTCCACAATTCATTAACATAAATATTCATACTCACTCCAACCCTTCGAAAAACCCAAGAATCTCGCTGTCTTCAATGACTACCTCCTGTAGTTCATGTTGTATCTTGTAGTGGGTTTGTTTCAAATTGCTTACACCATTAACATAGATTTCTTTCTCGACCTGTAGCATGTTCTCATGTACTTCGTTAATTAGCTCTAGTTGTCTCTTTTCATCAAAAAAATGTTCGTATACTGCTAAAGTTTCCTTACTGCGCCACCTCATATATCTAACAAATTCCTTTATGCGGATTATTCTTTCACTTTCATTAGATGAGGTTTCATAGATCGTCCTTATGACATTGGTTACATACCAATGCCTTGTCTTATGTGGATTTATTTTTAATACACTATGCTGGACAGCTTTTTTCCAATGAGCATACCAAGCATGATAACTATAGGGAGTGCCTCTTTTGCTTATAAATAGAGGGGCGTCGTCAGGCAACTTATCATACGGCGAACCAAGTGGATCATGTTTAATCCTCTCGTTTTTCAAATATTTCATTAACAATATATAGGTATCATTACTGAACAATAAAAACTTTGTTCTTATGCCGTTGCTACCTTTGTTAAACGTAGCAATTTCTCTAATAGACCGACGCGCTCGAAAATCACCTATTGTAACTGTAATAACTTCACTGGCTCTAGCACCCGTTTCAAAAAGCATACGAATTATTATTCGATCTCTAAGCTGCAATTTTGCTTTTTCTGCCGCAAGGTATACCTGTGAAGGCAAGGAAACATCATCTATTATCATAGGGAGCCATTCATTCTGAGTTATTTTGAAATACGAATCAGTTTGTCGCCGATAAGATGTTCTAATTGGCGGTTCAGTACCAGCTACCAATGGCATTCGGGGACGTCCATTCCGAAATCCATGAACAGTATGTATGTTTTCCGCATCAACTAATGGATTTGTATGTGAATAGTAATCAAGTCGAATCATTGACTTATAGAACGATTTAAGTGCCGCTAGAAATCTGTTTATAGTATCGGGGCTTTTTGGTGTTTGCTTTACCAACTCAAACGAACTCCAGTGACGGACCTTACAATACATTTTTTCTTTTAGATAATCAATTACAGCAACTCTTATTGCTTCCGGTGGCATGTTCCAAGATACTCTTGAGCCCTGATAGTTACTGCTTACATCCATCCAATAAAAGAACGGCAGCAGAATGTTTAGATAATTAGTTATAGATGAGTCTGCAATCATACCTTTTTGATCATGGTAATACTCAGTTAGCGGAATGAATGGCGATCCACTAGAATCAAACACTAATAAATTGTACTTACTTTCAATATGCGAAGGACACTGAAAAAAGCGATATCGATCCCACAATCCTTTCCCCTCCATAACAACAAACCTGGTATACAAATATATCGTCTTAAACTCGAATATTTAATACTATAAAATGTGATACATTCCATGTTATTGCCTTCATTTCTTGTTCAATTCAACAATTAACTAAATTAATCTTACAATTTTTACCGCTGTGAAAACAACCCGCATATACTGCCGACCTTCCTGTCGATCCAAAAAGCCGAAAAAAATAAATGTGGAGTTTTACTTTGATTTGGACAAAGTGGAAAAAGCGGGTTTTCGTGCTTGCAAAAGATGCCAGCCCCATACAGACCATTCGCCGTATATCAGACTTGTGCAGAATGTGGTAACCTTCTTGGTCAATCATTACAAGGAAAAAATTGTATTGCAGGATATTGCGGATCATATCGGAATAAGCTCCTTTTACTTGGATCGGATCTTTAAACAGGAAACCGCCGAAACCCCGCGTACGTATTTGGAAAAAATAAGAGTAGATAAGGCAGCCTATCTTCTTAAAAGTACAAATCTTACGAATCTTGAGATTTGCTATGAGACGGGCTTCCAAAGTCCCTCCCATTTCTATAAGGCGTTTCGCAGCTTGAACCATTGTTCTCCTAGTGAGTATAGAAAGTTGAGTAAGGATTAGAAAAGGAAGGAGGTCGTATCCTTTTATGAGCGAACTATACGTATTGAAGTATGTATCGCCGATTGGAGAGATAGAGATACAGGGCACAAATGAGGCTGTCTATTCTATTATGTTCTCTAATCGGAATGAGCTCTTAACGAGGGCTATAGAAGAGGTTCCAATCCAAGTATTAGCGGAATGCGCTACCCAGCTTGACGAGTATTTTAAAGGTGAGCGCTTTGAGTTTACGTTTCCTTATGCCTTTGAAGGTACGGATTTTCAGCAAAAAGTATGGAATGCTCTGGTGTCCGTGGGGTACGGTAAAACGACAGCTTATAAAGATATTGCTCTTGCTATTGGGAATGAAAAAGCGATCCGAGCCGTAGGCAGTGCTAATGGAAAAAATAAGCTAAGCATTGTGATTCCATGTCACCGAATTATCGGTTCCAATCAGAAACTAACGGGCTATGCAGGAGGGCTATGGAGAAAAGAATGGTTGCTCCAGCATGAGAAGCGTTGTCTGAGGCCCTAAGGAGGATTCGTAGATGAGAGACATATATTTGAAAGAGTTTAAGCCGGAGAGCTGGGCCAACATGGTTCAGCTCTATCAGGAGCGGTATGATCAGGTAGATCCGGCTATAAGAGCAAAAGTGGCCGAAAGTAAAATTCCAAAGGAGATTCAGATTGTGCTGCTGCCCGATATGGGGGAGTATTTGCTGACTTGGATGGATCGAAAAGTCCCCGCACTCGGCCACGAAACACCGTCGCATTATTTGAAAAGCGAAGAAGGGACTAAAGCACTGAAGGCGGCTATATTACGTATGCCACGTTGAAGAAGCGGACCAAGAAGATACATATGAACATTGAACAGAAGAACAGAGCGCGAATGATGGAAAAAGTGAGTTCGCATATCCATAACTGTAATCATATGGCATGAACTTCATCTAACCCTATGCTATGATTTACCGACAAGAATAGATGCAAAAGGGGAAATAAGAATGAAGCTCAAAAGAATGATGTTCCTACTTTCGTTTTTAACGATTTTTGTAGGGTTGTTCACTTTGTGTACAGAAAGTGTTCACGCTGCCAATTCGACAGTATTCAGAAATGGAGATAAGCTTAAGCTTACCCTTGATGATGGTAATGGAGTAAACAGAGTGTTTAAATTCGATCTCCCGTTTACGATTAAGCCTGATACGCCAATTCGTCTGTATAGCAACTATATTGAAATTCCTTCTGGTGACTTTACGATTGATTATGCCAACTCTACAATTACGATTGCGGATTCACGACCAGCACCTTATTCAGGATCAGAAAATCATATAGAACTTCCTATAACTATGAAAGGGTCTGTGCAGTCAGTCGATGAATCTACAGTAACTCCACTTGAGGAGGAGCCGAAAGTAACGCAGCCTGAGGTGGAGACCCATATAAAAGAGATTTCCACTCCCAGTAAACCCGAGGTTGCTCAACCTGTGGACGAACCGAAAGTAATTGAATCTCAAGTAACCCAGCCTGTCGTGGAGCCTAAAGTGGACCAAGCGGTTGATGAGTCACCGGAAATCCCTTTGACTATCCCGTCTGGAGAAAATTTTCCGGGTACATTTACAATCAACTCTTCAGGTACGTCATTTTCGGTTCGTTTGAAAATAAAAAATATTCAACCCACGTATACTTCATACGTTATGGTCAAAAATGCAGATGCTCAATTAATTAAACGGATTCAGTTCGATCCGGAAACAACGTTTACCTACCCTTTGAGTAACCTGAATTTATCTACGGGTGGATACTACTTTTATATCAAAATGATCGACCAGTCGGGAAATTCGGCAGCGTCTGTACCCCAATTTGTTCCCATAAATAATAACAAGGCTCAGAAGGTTGAGGTGTTTATAGACGGGAAACTGCAACAATATGAGCAGCCTGCGACCTCTATTAGCGGAAGTATGCTGGTGCCATTTCGTGCCGTTTTTGAGGCGCTTGGGGCGAAAGTGAAATGGGATGGAGCTACCAAGACTGTTACTGCAACCAAAGGAAATACAACGATCAAGTTAACTGTAGGCTCCAGAGATGCCTATATCAACGGTAAATTAGTGCGTCTCAATGCGGCGCCGAGGCTCATTAACGGCAAAGTAATGGTTCCTATTCGCTTTGTAAGCGAGGCGCTAGGTGCGAAGGTAAAGTGGAATATTGCAGCTCAGAGCGTTGTGATTTTTCTTGCTCCACCGCAGGTTTTGACAACCAGTGAAAGTGAACAATTAATGGAGGAAAATGAAGATGCTTCCGAATCACAATCCAACACAACGATTCTGAAAAAGATATCCACCACCTTCTCCAAATCTACGGATATTGTGTTCGTCATAGATGTTACAAGTAGTATGACAGGGACGCTGGATTATGTGAGACAGAAGGTGAAAGGCTTTGTTGATTCCGTTCCAGCAGGTTCCCAATTTGCTGTCGTTGCATTTCGGGATATCAATCTGAAGACAGATAAAGATTTAGAATTTTTGGAGTTTACGACCGATAAAAACAAGTTAAAAGGTAATTTGAATATGTTGCGCCCTTCCGCTGGTGGGGATTTGAAGGAATCGGGATTAGAAGCTATTCAGTTAGCTATAAGTAAATTCCCCAAAAATTCTAATTCCAAAACGATCATATTCATTACAGATGCACCAGTTCATGATAAGAATACAGATCTGGGTAAAGCCCGTTTTTCAGTAGATGAAATCAACGAGCAATTACAGAAAAATGGTGTTATTTTTAATGCAATCGTGCCTGCAAATGGAACAGCCAACAAACAAATGAAAAAGCTTGTAGATACCAACAAAGGGGCTTTGTATGATATCAAGGATGCCAAGCTGAATTTAGCGAAGTAGGTTTGTCTAAACCCAAATAAAGCCGTATAAAGGGAGCCGATGTAAGGCTCCCTTTTGCTATCATAAGCGCCTGTGTTGTAAGTGTCTAATGGGCTGAAAGCTCACTCTCCGTCACCCATTTATGATTTTTGACAGACTCCCCTCCTGTAGTCGGCGTATAATCTACCATATATACGGTCGTTGGTTCTGCAGAGTCAATGGTAGCCTTAGCCCCATCCATCCCCTTCATATGATCTGCTGCAAGGATAACTTCTGTGCCTGCTGCATAGGGCTCGCTGCCTGCATCTTTAATCTCTTCATGAATAACCCACTTATGATTATTCACTTTTTCTTCTCCAGTGGTTGGAGTATATGAGACCGTATAAGCAGTAGTCGTATAAGCACCAACAATCGTGGCAGTAGCCCCATTCATGCCTGCCATATGGTCAGCTCGAATAGTCGCTTGGCTACCAACTTTGAAGGCTGGATTTTCAGCTTCTTTTAGTCCGGTAGGAAGCTCACTGGAAGTGGAATGGTTCATATCCGATGTGTCGTGCTGTTGACTGCTGTTTGTCGTGTGCTCCTGGTTTGGCGTGTTACTGTTTCCGCACCCACTCAAAATAATCATAATTGTACCAGCGAGCAAAGCCCATTGCATTCTCATATTTACAGCTCCTTTAGGGTTTTAATTACATATTTTAAATGTACCCCTATAGGGTATATTTAAAACGGAAGTATATGACAAACGTGTGAAGTGTTTTGCTTTCAAGGGGATCTCCTGTTGTGCCCCCTTTTTTGCTATGCAGCAGATGCGTAATTAAATGTTGTTGACAGTGAATAAAAAATCATTGTAATATCTATAAAACGCATCAAGTTACTTGGTATTTTGAGCGATTGTAAACATTCTAACTCACCAAAAGTAGATGATATCAAGGAGCAGGGGGAGACATCAAAATGAAGAAACCATGGATTTCATTTATATTGCTGCTGGGAGCAGTCGTGCTTTTTATTTCAGGCTGCGGCAGCAAGAATACGTCGGGCAACGCTGCGGGTGAAGAAAAGAAAACACTGCATATCAGCTTTAATCCCGGTCCATATAGCGATCAGTTTAAGAATGGTGTGGCTCCATATTTGGAGAAGAAAGGCTATACGATTACATATAAAGAGTTTACAGACGGTGTTCAGCCCAATGTAGCCGTGGCTAAGGGGGATATTGATGCTAATGTGTTTCAGCACTCGCTCTACCTGGATTCTATGAATAAGCGGGAGAATATTGATCTGATTGGTGCTGTCCAGGTCCCGACTCCTCCAATGGGATTGTACTCCAGCAAGCATACCAGCCTTGACGAAATCAGTGAGGGAGCCCAAATCAACCTGCCCAACGAGCCAGTCAATATGCTGCGTGCGCTGAATATTTTGAAGGAAGTAGGCTGGATTACGTTAAAGGACAATATCGATCCATTGCAAACCTCGGTGAACGACATCACCTCTAATCCGCATCATCTGCAATTTGTTGCTACCGACCCGGCACAGGGGCCACGTGCACTGGAGGATGTTGATTTTGCGGCTATACAAGGGAACTTTGCTGTATCGAATGGAATAAAGCTGACCTCGGCATTAAAGCTTGAAAATATGACAGATCCGTTCACGAACGTAGTCGCTGTGGACAGCAAGAACAAGGATAAGCCCTTCGTCAAAGACATTATTGAAGGATATCATTCAGATGAATTCCAAAAGTACATCCAATCGAATGCTGATTATGAAGGCTACAAGCTGCCAAGCTATTTCAAATAATATGGGGTATTATCTTCTGCGGGCTGACGTTGTCAGCCTGTATCTTATGGATAGAAGGTGGAGATGAACGTGATTTTTTCATCCTCTGATCTCGTCAAGGCTCTGCCTGACAACTATTTTAGCGCAATGGATGACAAGGTGAATCTGTATAAAAGTAAGGGAATAGATGTAATCAATTTGGCAGCCGGCAACCCGGATCAGCCGACACCGGCGCATATCATCAGCGCTTTGAAGGAAGCGGTCGATCAACCGATCAATCAGGGTTATCCGCCTTTTCATGGAAAAAAAAGCACGCTGGAGGCTGTCGCCGCGTTCTATAAACGGGAGTATCACGTGGAACTGGATCCTGACCGGGAGATTGCCATATTCAACGGCTCAGCTATAGGCGTAATGGGGATTCCCCAAGCGCTATTGAATCCAGGTGATTGGTTATTGACCACCGATCCGGCATATCCCCAATATTATTCCGCTGCTGCGCTGGCAAGAGCCCATATTCATACGATTCCGCTTGATGAGAAGCATGGCTTCTTGCCTGATTATACAACCGTACCGGAAGAAATTGCAGAGCAGGTCAAATTGCTCATGATTAATTATCCGAACAATCCGACTGGAGCAGTAGCTACAGCAGATTTCCTGACAAAGACGCTGAATTATGCCGTTCGGTACCAGTTTCCGGTTATGAATGATTTTGCTTACGGTGCTCTTGGATTTGACGGGCATAAGCCGATTAGTTTATTGCAAATCCCCGGCGGCAAGGAGTATGGCGTCGAGACGTATACGGCTTCCAAAACGTATAACATGGCTGGATGGCGCTTCGGATTTGCAGTGGGGAATTCGTCCATCATTGGTGCGCTCAAGCATTATCATACGCATGCCTACAGCACTGTTTTTGGAGCGGTACAGGATGCGGGAGCTGTGGCATTGCTGGGCACGCAGGAACCGGTACGGGAGCTCGCGGCGTTATATGAGCGGCGCCGTGATGTTCTGATTGCAGCGTTACGAGGTATTGGCTGGGATGTAGCTGCTCCCCAAGGGTCTTTTTTTGCCTGGTTTAAGGTGCCAGAGGGGTATACATCGGCTTCCTTTGCAGACTTTTTATTGGACGAAGCGCATGTTGCGGTCGCTCCTGGAGAAGGTTTTGGTCGTGCAGGAGCTTCTCATGTGCGGGTCAGTCTGGTAAACAGTGAGGAAAGGCTGCTGGAGGCGGTGCAGCGCATCGCAGCAACGGGTGTTTTTTAAGTATAAGCTGGAATACAAGGAATTCATGGAGGGAGCGGGAAAAGAACTTTGAGTATAGCGATTATCGGAGCTATGGAGGAAGAAATAGCAGATTTGAAAGCGCAGATCGAAGGGATAAAGATGACCCAGATTGCGAACGGGATTTTTTATACGGGCCAGCTTGAGGGCAAGGGAGTTATTCTGCTGCAATCAGGAATTGGCAAAGCGAACGCAGCCTCGACTACGGCGCTGTTGATTGAGCGATTTAGCCCGGAGCTTGTCATTAATACCGGATCTGCGGGTGGGCTCGATCCAGCGCTGCATGTTGGCGATGTCGTAGTGGCGACCGAGCTGACTTACAGCGATGTGGACGGAACGGCGTTCGGCTATACCTACGGACAGGTGCCACAGATGCCGGCAAGTTATCCTGTCGATCCAGCGCTGCTTGCTTTTGCGACAGAAGCGCTGGCAGAGACCAGGATTGAGGGGCAGATCGTCAAAGGTTTGATTACGACGGCAGACTCTTTTATCTCCCAGGCTGAACGCGCCCATTTTATCCGTAGCCAGTTTCCTGAAGCGAAAGTGACGGATATGGAAGGGGCCGCGGTCGTTCAGACTGCGTACCAGTTTGGTGTTCCATTTTTGGCTGTCCGTTCTTTGTCTGATCTTGCCGGTGTAGAAGCGGCGGATTCTTTTGACTCCAATCTTGATTTGGCTGCGGCCAACTCGGCAGCAGTGGTTGTGGCTCTTGTAGCTGCATATGATAGAGACAAGCTTTGATATATTCAATGGCACTATTCAGGAACGTTTTTTCTTTGGCTTGCCATGCTGGTTAATGAGAGTTCGAAGTTGTTTCCCTGCTTGGTTCAGCTCCATATCGTTCAACACATAATCGGTGCTGACTTCCCAGGTACTGCGGTCATTCAGATGAAAAATAAAGGCGGGAAAGCGAGGGCGCAGCCATTTGCGGATGGAGGCCCCTTCGAATTCGACTTTAGTGATTGCAGCCCACGGGACAGTTCGAATACCATCGGAAATGCTGTGTTCGTCAAAGATGAACAGGTAGGTATCCTTACGAAGCGTTCTGCTCAAACAAACCACAAGATAGCTACCGAAAAAAGGAAGTCCGACAATGGCTGACGTAATAAAGAAGAAGATTTGTAGAGCTGAGATATCTTCGTCGATAAAAATGAGCAGCAGCAAAAACAGACAAATCAGCACAAACATCAAGCTGCCCATGGCCTTCCAAAATGCCAAAGATCTGCGATATACAATTCTATCCACGGAATACCGCCTCGTCGCGAACAAACTCCTGAATGAAATATGATATCCGTTCTCTCCAGTCAGCTTCGGTTACACTTTCAATACGCAGACATGGGGTGGCATGCATATCCAGTTCTGTATTTCTTACGATCCACACATCATTCGTTCCTTTAAGAACAAATAGCAGATTTGTAACGGAAGGTCCATCTTCATCTGTATCCGCGTATATCATCTGGCTCAAATTATCTAGGCTACACTGATTACGATCAAAATCCTCTCGCCAGTCTTGTATCATTTGTTGGGCCGACTCATGAAGCTTCCACGTTGTCATTTGCTGCATGCTGAAGTTGGATGAGGTTAACTCATTCCACTGTTCTTCGGTCAGATCGACGTATCGGCTGTGCGCATTGAAGTTCGAAGCAAGCAGGCCGAACAATTGATCAATGTCATGATGCCAGTCTTCTGGGGAAGACCAGCGAAAGAAATGGAGTTCATTGTGACTGGAGAAATGATACAGAAAACGTTCATTTCCATGGTGTATCGTTAATGTATTTTGCATATCCTGTTGCTCCTTGTAGCCACGTAGCATCTGACGACTTTGTACCAGATGAGCTAGCATTTCAACAATGAACTCATCAAATTCGAGCTGTTGTTGCTCGTCATCCCGTTGTTCCATCAGACCCTTGGATATCAGGCTATGCGTTGCAGCATGAAAAAGCAGTTCCCAGCGATCTTCGGTTAGTTCCCCGTAATAAGATTGGAGCAGACCAGAAGCCATATCTTCTGCGCCCAGTGCGGTCAAGGCAAAGCCTAGTTCCTCAAGCGTTAAAATTACCGTTTGTTTATCCATAGTCAGGCTCCTTCTCCATCTGTTAGGTATATGTCATTTAAATAGTTTGCTGGCCCAACGTATCCCTTTTTCGGCGAATTTGGCGACTTTTCCACCTGCCCAGCTTCCCACCGTACCGCCGACATAAGCACCGACGGCTGCACCGACCGGACCACCGATAGCGCCGCCTACGGCTCCCAAAGCGACAGCACCGCCATAAGTTGCAGCGGTTTTAATCGCTACGTTAGAAGCAGATACAGCCACATCCGTTCCGGTAAGCTTCCCGCTTTTCCATTTTCCAGCCAGACTGATACCCTCGCCCACAATATTCATGGTGGCATTAATAGGGTACAGCTTTTTGGCAATCATGCCGGGAATTTGGCGGGTGGCTATGCCATATCGGCCTTTTTCCACCCCGGCGATGACGTTCCGCGTCCACTGAGGAAAGCTGTTGGCTTTATTGAACCCGAGGCCGAGCTTACCCATTTGAAGCTTTCCAGCTAATCGATCAAAGCCCTTTAACCCCTTCATCACAATACCGGGTTTGGCGAATTGGCGGTTTAGGCTTTTGCCTAAATTACGCATAAAAGCATTGTTACCCTTGCCTTTTACCCATGCCGCATTATGTATAACCGCTCGAGTGGGATTCTTCAGACTTTTCTTGAATTCTACTGTTTTGGTGAGCACAAGGGTGGAAGCCAGACCGCTATAGATAGCTGTTCCGGCAAATCCCAGTTGCCCGCGCCATTTATTGGCTTCTGAAATGCTGTTAATGGCTATATCTGCTGGATCGGGTCCTTTTTTCCCGGAAGTTGTCCCTTCACTGCTGCCGATCTGTCCGCTGTGATCTCCTTTATTAATACCTGTGTCTGCTTGGGTATCTGTTTCCTTGAATTTTACTGCAATGGAACGTAGCTCTGTGCTGACAGAACCGACAGTTTGAGTGAAAGCATCCATTTGTCCACGAGCTTTATGAAAATCCTGATAAAAGCGCTGTTGTGTTGTTCCTGCCCAGCTATTTTCCAACATCTGAATATGCTGTGACAGTTGTCCGCAAATTTGTGCCCCCAGCTCACGTGCCTGTGCGAACTGCCTGGAAACCGCCTCTAGTTTCTCAGGAGGAACCATAATTTTAGCCATGATGTCCACCTCGGATGATTAAAATAATTACTTATATTTTAGTGAATCTAGTGGGGGTTAGCAAAAAAAGGAGGGGATTTAAGTGAAAAATAAGTCATTTGTATGAGTTCCTGAGGATTCATAAGGGAGAATAGTAGGAGTGTTATGATCCGAAGTTCTTATAAGTTATTCATAACGAAAACGAAAAAAGCCCCTCTTTTCAAATGGAGCTTTCCATTAGAAAGAGAGGTCTTCTTGCGTAGAGGCTAATACATGTTTCGCGTCGTATTAATTATTTTAGCGGAATCTGCTTGGACAGCTTTTCAAACTGCTGCAAGTGAGGAGTGACCTTGGCGGTAATTCCTTTAAAATACTTGATGGACGCTTGTCTTTGACGTTCTTTGGTAGCAGTCTCTTCAGGGAACATGGAGTATTCCTTTTGGACAGAGCCATTTTTATAATTTACGGAGAAGAGCTCTCCTTTTTGCCACCTTTGGACCAGATCTTGATTACTGTGCAAGATATTTAACACTTCTTTTCCATTTTTATAAGTGAAGCTGTAGTCTGGATCGGCCACAGCGTGGATTACTTGGTAGCCGTTCTGTAATCCATTGTTCTGAAAAGTACCTACTTGAATCTCGTTCGAACGTACGGTTCCGTCCATTTGCGTCACTTTTTCAGTCTGCGTACCCTTGCCGCTCATCGTGTCATTGTTCCATGTGCCGTTGTATACGATTTTATGATTTTGTCCATCTGCATCCGTGTATTGATTTATATATTTTCCAGTACCTGAACGCTTGCCATTCACAAAATCACCCGAATACTGCTTATATTGGCTCCATTTGATCGTACCACGTCCGTTGGGCTGCCCATTCTCAACCTCTCCATAGTAAGTCGTCTGACCAGATAGCTGAAGCAATTCCCTGGTTGCAGCCGCATTCGCCGCAGGTGTACTTACAGACAGCGCTCCAGATATCAGCGATGCGGATACCATAATAGGCAGAGATAGATATTTCCCTTTTTGCCAAAGTTTTTGCATCATGAGTTCTCTCCTTTCGAAGCTTTGAAATTCTAAAAAGTTATGTTCAACAACCCAGCACCGTTTTTATACTATTTTGTGCTTGGTGATTTATAGTTTAATATATATTGAGAATTATAGGAAACTGTAAAGTGAAAACAGCTAGTTAGGAGAGAGATTCATGAATTTACCTGAACATGGGAGTGAGGATGTATCTAGCATCCTTGCCGTGAAGTTGGAATATGAGCCTGTGAAGACCATAAAAGGAATCCATCAAGTGGAGCCTGATGCTAATATTTATTGGCTGATTGATGTAGAATTCAGCAGACTTTATGAACACACTGCCAGCGCGTTTTCAGGAGAAGGGCACCGTTCATGTGCTTCCTCGGGAGGATGCTGCCCATGCACGTGCAAAAGCGGAAAAACTTAAAGCATTTACAGATCAGGAAGATGAAAGGGAACACGCTGTCATGCTTGTGCTAGTAGCGGATCAAGGCCAATCTTACCGTGGAGCGGATATCTGGGATGTCATGCTGAGCCTCGAAATGGAGTGGGGAGATATGGATATTTTCCATGCACACCATCACGGTCAGGGAGGCTATGATGAACTATTTAGCGTACATACGGGAACCGAGCCTGGCTTTTTTTGGTTGAGTACACTCGCGGAGGATCGCTTTGCAGATTTGATTTTCAGTATGGATGGGGTACGGACCGTGCAGCCGCAAACTGTGTTTGAGGCAATGTGGAAAAGTGCCGAATATGCGCGCGCCAGACTCGGCGGGACATTAGTGAATGAACAGGGTCTGCCAGCTATGCCGGAAGATTATCTACATCAGATTCAAGAGATGGAAGATCGATTAAGTGAGTTTGGATTTAAAGCAGGCGAGGATGTTGTTGCGTTTCTATTCTAGATTAGAAAGGAGTGATTTCGTTGCCCAGCAACTCTATTGAGAAGCTAAGAACGATTCTAAAACGTAAAGCTACTATTTTTCATACAGGGGGTCGCAGACCGTCGGGTTCCCTTGAACAGAGCTGGATTGGTAGAGTTACAGTGGCTTTGCCAACGGAGGAACAACCCATTGATGTACAGGGGAATGTTATGGCTCCGATCATGCAATTGTATTTGCCTGCCTTGCCCTTTGTCCCTGAAGCTATGCACAGTGTCAAGCTGTTGACCGTCTTCCTCTCTCCCGATGTACTGGATCATGAGGACATGGAAGGATATATGTGTATTCGTCAGTATACGTCGGTAGAGGATTTGGTTGAAAAAGATTTTGATCCGGCATTTATGCAAATCAAAGCATTTCCGCTGTTCCCCGAACTTAAAGAGAATGATTATCCGGTCTGGGACGGTGAAGATATCCCTGAGGAATACGGCGATGTTCTCAACCAGATGGACGAGGAGGAACCCGACTATTTTGAGGACATCGTAGAGGACATATATGCGGTTCACAAAATCGGTGGCTATCCCAGCTTTATTCAACCAGGCATCGACTTTGGCGAGGGCTATGAATTTGTGTTTCAGATTGCCTCAGATGCCAAAGCCCAATTGAATATTGTGGATGGAGGCAGCTTTTATTTTGCCAAGCATCAGAATGAAGGAGTCTGGCAGGGGTACTTTGATTTTTACTAATAGGCTCATTTAGAGAGCAGTCTGGAACCGATCGTTTCGTAGAGCATGGCAACCCAATATACTCGTAGTTTAGAAGCTATCGAAAATGGAGTGAAAAGATATGAATGTTTTAGGTCAGCTAGGTTCTGCTATTCAGAGTAGTCTATTTATTCAATCCGAATTGAAGAAAGCACATGCATTTATTCAGAAGCACGACCTGCCTGTAGAGCAGGTGGAAAATGATTTTCACAAGCAAATCATCGTGCTGGAGTAGTATTTTGCTGCAAGTGCTGGCGAATGCCATGTTTGACCATTGGGTTCCCTCTATCACTTTGCTCAGTGTTGTATTCGTGGGTGTGATCGTTCTTGGCATCGTTAGAAATGTTTATGTCAAGCAATTACATATGCGCGTGCTAAATCGGGCCTGGCAGGCCATTTTCAATCATGTGGACAAATGAGGACAGAGAGTAACTGTAGGAGATTGGCATAATAGCTGAAGGAGTGACAGCAATGAATGACTGGGAATCGGGAATCATTCAGGTTGATGGTGAGCGTGCTATCTACTCATCTTTAACGGAAGATCAGTTGTTAGAGACCACTTGGTATTCGAAATATTTTCATTCTGTAAGAAAGCTTGGGAATGACTACATCTGGTATCATTTCGATCAGGTTTCTTTGCTGTGTCGGCATTTTTTTGTGTCTGTATGCTTTAAGGATACAAACTTAATTGTCGTGGAGATTTCGCTCCAGGGAGATGAATTTCCAACTTCGTGGGATAATTGGTCTGAGGAAGGAGAGAGAAAGCGACAAAGGGAGCATGATCGTTTGTTACAGCAACATTTGTCCGTAAAGCCAAGCTATCGTCAAACAAAGCCTTACCCCTATATGGAATATGAACTGAACTGGGGGAAAATCTCTTCTTATTTTGACCCCCGGTCGGGAAATACGGCCATTGCTTTTAAGTATAAAGATGAATAGTGATCTTACATAAAATACACGACAATCCTGCGCTTTGTGCTCGAGGTGAGGGTGTTGGATGAGTAAGGGAGATGTGTTGTGGATAAAAAGGCGAAAAAAATACTGATGAACACATTCTGGTCCTCTAGCGGCTGGAAGCAGGAGCGGGAATCTTTTTCGGGTGAGGATTTTGAATATGCCAAAAGTAAGGGCTTGATGTTCGATCCGATCACTATTACACATAACGAGATTATAAACAGGCTACATGAGCTGCACCAGCAAAAGGCTACAAAAGAGCGAGTGGCAGCAGCGTTTTTGCACAGTCTTTCCACGAAAAAGGTTCATTTACGAAGCGCCTTATCGAGCTGGGCATTAACCGCAGGGCTTCCTTTGCACACCTATGGGGAGCGGCCTGTCGTCTTGCCCAATTACAGTAGCTGTGGGGATTGTAATTTTAATAAATTGATGTCTGATAAGGAATATGTCAATGAAGATTTGAATGTACTGAATTTTGAACGAATCAAATGGGGCGGTATTCGTCTGAACCACCTTCTGTATTGCTGGATGGACCTTGAATTGTTCAGTCTAGAAGAGGCTGTTCAGATTTCCGATGAGGATCTGACTATACTTCAGAACATGCTCGAAGCTGTTCAGAACTGTGATGCTCAAAGTAGTGCACGTCAATTGGAAAAGCGCTGGAAGGATGTGTTTCCATCCAGCAAAAACGAGCGTGATGTAGTCATGGAGGTGTGGGGATATGCCGGACTGCTGGTTCCACAGGACACGCCTCGTAAACGACAGCACGGCAATCATGATTTTTATTCCGTAGCAGCTTGGCAAGGAGATGACGGATACTCGCAGGAGGCGTTGGACTATTTCTTCGGTACGTTTTTATAGAGAAAGTGAATCGTTATGCCACATCTTGATCATGACGGTTCCTCAAACAACAAACGTTCTTCTTCCCGACTATGAATGGCATTGACAACCAGAAGCGCGTGGAACTGCTGAAGAACTTCAGGCGTAAGTCCTTCTTCACGGATCATGGCTTTGAGCTCTTTTACAATGATTCGGAGCAGATCATGATCCCGTGTAAGTTTGACGACAGCCTCCTGCAGTTCCGGTTTTTTCTCGACCATTTCCTGATAGAATCCTTCCTCTTCTGCATCAGCATGGCTAAGAATGCGGGTTTCCCAATATTCGATCAAGTGGTCGGCAGCCTGGCGCGCCACCTTGAATTCTTTTGCTTCGAGTAATTCCTCTACTTCTCTCGTCTTATCTAGAGCGCCAGATAGCCCGCCTTGATGAATGGCATGATGAGCATGCAGTTGACGTAAAGAAGGTCCTCCCATAACAGTTCATCCTTTCTTTGTACCCTTTTTTAGTACAGTATAGCATAAGAAAATAGCGTTATTTTTCCGGTTAGGATTTTCCCCCCTAAGGAAAAGGGAACTCCCTAATTGGTTCAATTTCATATAATACTTAGAATGAAGTTAGAAGATAAAACTCAATCTTGGGGGAATGGATGATGAATCGATTAACCGAAATAACAGACATAAAAAAGATTGTGAAAAAAGGATCAAGGGTTTGAAGGGGATGAGCAGATACATACCCAATCAACATGGAGCTTGGGCCATGCTCATTCTTCCATTTTTATTCGGTTTAGCTGCTTCTCGAGGGGAACTCATTCATATCCCCCTATTTGTGTGCTGGTTTTTTATCTACTTATTCAGTTTTCCTGTCCTCCAATGGATCAAAACAGGCAGCAGTGAAAGATACCGCAAACCCGCCGTTGTATACGGAGTGATATTACTTCCTTTGTTAATTTCACTGATATGGTTTGAGACTGCCTTGATCTGGTATGGAGCTCTTCTATTGCTCTTTTTTATGGCTAATATTTATTTTGCAAAAACGAAAAATGAACGTGCTTTACTCAATGACATTGTTGCAATTCTACTCTTTTGTTCTTTTATATACCCTGTTATTTATATGGGGGGAGGAGAGGATTGGAGAGTAGCAACAGAGCTATTCTTGCTTTTGGTGCTTTACTTTATCGGAACTGCTTTGTATGTCAAAACGATCATTCGTGAAAGAAAAAATATACGTTACCATTATGCTTCCATCATCTATCATTTGGTGATTTTGTTGTTTGCTACTTGGTTAAATTCACCTCTGTTTGTTCCTTTTTTGATTTTTTTGATACGGGCCATATGGCTTCCTAAACTCGGATTAAAGGCAAAACAAGTTGGCATGGCGGAAATTGGATTTTCAATGATGCTCTATGTTTTTGTGTTGTTTTTATACTTCTAAAAGGAGAGACATCAATGATACCTTTGAAAACGCCGCGTGATTATCATACTGATCCGTTTATAGTCATCTGGGAGGTTACACGAGCTTGTGCTTTAAAGTGTCTTCACTGTAGAGCGGAAGCTCAGTACAAACCTGATCCTCGCCAGCTGACACTAGAAGAAGGTAAGAAGCTGATAGATCAAATCGCTGAAATGAATCATCCGTTGGTTGTGTTCACAGGCGGAGATCCTTTGATGCGTCCTGATCTGTTTGAACTGGCTCGATATGCAATTGAAGAGAAAAATCTGTCGGTTTCGATGACCCCCAGTGCCACACCTAAAGTGACACGAGCAGCGGTAGAAAAAGCAAAGCAAGTTGGGTTATCGCGGTGGGCGTTTAGTCTGGACGGTTCATGTGCAGACATTCACGATCATTTTCGGGGTACGGTGGGTTCTTACGATACAACCATGCGAGGAATTGGTTATTTAAAGGAACTGAATATCCCTATTCAAGTGAACACTACGGTGTCCCGGTACAACCTCCATGATCTGGAGCAAATTGCAGAAAGGGTAAAGGAAATGCAGGCCGTGTTATGGAGTTTATTTTTCCTTGTTCCAACCGGACGTGGCATGGAGAAAGATATGATTACTCCTGATGAGCATGAAGCCGTAATGAAATGGTTGTATCAAATACAGCAACAGATGCCGTACGGTGTGAAGGCTACAGAAGCTCCCCACTACCGGAGGGTCGTACTGCAGCAAAAGCACAATGCAGGTGAGAGCAGTGTAGCAGACGAACAAAAGAGGGCAGATGTTTTAGGACGTGCTCCTAAAGGCGTAAATGATGGAGATGGATTTGTTTTTATTAGTCATATCGGAGAAGTATATCCGAGCGGTTTTCTGCCTCTTATGTGCGGGAATGTACGAAACGATAGCCTGGCAGATATTTATCGCAACTCTCCGATCATGATGAATCTTAGAGATAAGTCCCTACTTAAAGGTAAATGTGGAGTCTGTGAATTCAAGGCCATCTGTGGGGGCTCCAGAGCAAGGGCTTTTGCAATAACAGGAGACTATTTGGAGAGTGACCCTTATTGCGCTTATATACCCGGGGTTGGAGAGGAAAAGTGTTTTCATGAAAAAAAGTTCTAAAAAAGTCGTTATTCTCGGTGGAGGAATAAGCGGTTTAAGTGCTGCCTTTTATGTGAAAAAGCTGGCTGAGGATCGGCAGCTTGAAGTGGAGATTACACTGGTGGAGAAAAGTGAACGTCTGGGAGGAAAGCTGCAAACCGTTCGCCAAAACGATTTTATGATCGAAAAAGGACCGGATGCTTTCTTGGCCAGAAAGACGGCAATATTGGATCTGACCATGGAGTTGGGGCTGGAAGCAGAATTGGTATCGACAAACCCGAAAGCCAAATCTGCTTGCATTTTGCATAAGGGCAAACTTCATACGATGCCGATGGGCTTCATTCTGGGCATCCCAACAAAGCTGACTCCTTTCATTCGGACAGGACTTATTTCTCCACTGGGAAAAGCACGGGCAGCCCTGGATTTAATCATTCCGGCGAAGAAAGGTGATGCGGACGAATCTCTAGGTGATTTTATCAAACGGCGTCTCGGCAAAGAAGTTCTGGACCAGATTACAGAACCTCTGTTGTCTGGAATTTACGCTGGGGATACTCATTCTCTGAGCCTTATGTCAACTTTCCCTCAATTTAAACTAATGGAACAAAAGTATGGAAGTTTGATTAAGGGTATGTCTAAAGGGGCGGGAAAAAAGCCAGCAGTACAAGACAAACTGCCGGATATCGCTAAGAAAAGTATGTTTCTTTCTTATCGGCTAGGATTATCTACGATCGTGGAGCGGCTAAAGGAAAGGCTGGATACCGTACGTTTTGTTATGGGGCAAGGTGTAGTTGAAGTAAGGAAGGAAAGCGGTTATCAGGTCATTTTAGAACACGGACAAAAAATAGATGCGGATGCGGTGATCTGCGCTGTTCCAGCTTTTGAAGCGGCTACATTATTTTCCGGCGTTGCAAGCGCTAGCTGGCTACACAAGATTCACTATGTTTCCGTAGCCAATATTGCTCTTGCTTATAAAAACACAGATCTTAATTTTGCTTTTGAGGGAACGGGATTTCTAGTCCCTCGCAAAGAAGGCAAAAAGATTACGGCATGTACTTGGTCTTCGACGAAGTGGAGCCATACTGCTCCTGAAGGATATACGCTTTTACGGACCTACATCGGACATGCAGGCGCACAGGAGTGGATTCAGATGACAGACGATCAACTTGTGGATGCCGCGCGCAAAGATTTGAAAGATTTAATGGGCCTGGAAGCGGAACCGGAATTCGTTGAAGTCAGTAGGTGTGATCGATCGATGCCGCAATATCCGATTGGACACAAAGAGCATATGGCGAAGATGAGACAGGACTTCGCACAGTATTTACCGGGTGTTTTTCTATGCGGTGCCGGCTATGGGGGCGTTGGAATTCCAGATTGTATCGCTCAAGGGAAAGAAGCGGCTGAACAGTTGCTTTCTGATTTGTTATAATCAGGCTCTTTCCACTAGTGAAAGAGGGAACCCCCTGATTGGTTCGGGTTTAAGGGAGACGTAGAATGAAAGTTGAGTATAAAATCGAAGTAAAATGGAGGAATGGAAGATGAGCCAGTTAACGGAAGAAACATGGGTGGCGGACATCGTGAAAGCAGTACCCAAAACGGGAGATCTGTTCCGCAAACTGAGAATTGATTTCTGCTGTGGAGGGAAAATATCGCTCCGTGAAGCAGCAGCCAATCGAGGCCTCCACGCTGGTGAACTGCTGACGCAGATACATGAAGTGGAAGAAAAGCAGGCACAGCATAAGCAATTGCAACCTCCTTCACTCGAACCAAAAGAACTAATCGCCTATATTCAAAATGAGTATCATACGAAGCTTCGGGAAGAACTATCGGCCTTAACGCCGTATGTAACCAAACTAACGCGGGTTCACGGTGAACGTTATTCGCATCTCAAGCGAGTTAATGAACTGTTCACCTTGCTTAAACAGGAATTATCGGAACATATTCAAAATGAGGAGGACCTTGTGTTTCCGATGATTGAAGCATTTTTACAAGAATCAACAGTGGAACGAGCAGATGAGTTGAATCCAATTTTGTCCAAGTTGCAAGACGAGCATCAAACGGTGGTGGAATTCCTGAAGGAAATGCGCTTGATCACAAACGGCTTTGAGCCGATGCAGGAAGCTTGTGGTACGCACCGACTCGTATTGAAGCGGTTAGAAGACCTGGAAGCAGATATTTTTAATCATATTCTACTTGAAAATTGTACACTGATCGAACGTACGAGACAGGCACAGCTAATAGCGAAACCGATTAATTGATGATGAACTAACACGAGGGGCCGAACCAAATGCATAAATTAATTAAAAGTAGCACTGTTTTCGTTTTGGTTATTTCCATCATTTTATTATTATCAGGATGCGGTACGAAACAACAACTAGATTCAAATGTTGGCAGTGCGGATCAGAACGGATCTTCCAGCCAGACATCTTCGAAAACGGCTGAAACTATTGAGCTTACCATATCCGCAGCAGCAAGTTTAACGGATGCGCTCAAAGAAATTCAGCATTCATACGAATCAACCCATACAGGCATCAAATTGAATTTTAACTTCGGCGGCTCTGGTGCGTTGGAAAAACAAATTGAGCAAGGAGCGCCGTCGGATTTGTTTTTGTCCGCTTCGACCAAAAACATGAAGTCCCTTGTTGATCAGCAGTTAATAGATACGAAAAAACAAAAAACGTGGCTGACGAACGAATTGGTCGCGGTTATCCCTGCAGACGGGACGATGAACATCGCGAGTGTAACCGATTTAACAAAAAAAGAAGTGAAGAAAGTTGCGATCGGAATTCCTGAAAGTGTTCCAGCGGGTAACTACGCACAGGAAGCGCTGACGAAAGCGAAGCTTTGGGACACGTTACAGAGCAAGCTGGTTCAAGCGAAAGACGTTAGACAAGTGCTGCAATATGTGGAAACTGGGAATGCAGATGTCGGATTTGTATATAAAACAGATGCATTGACTTCACAAAAGGCAAAAATCGCCTTTGAGGTGAATCCCAAAACCTATTCACTTGTTGAGTATCCAATCGGGATTGTCAAAGCTACAAAGCACATTCAAGAAGCCGAAGACTTTTATGCATACTTACAATCGCAAGAATCTCTGAATATTATGGATAAGTATGGATTTACCATACCGAAGTGAGCATGCAAGATATAGACTGGAATGAATATTGGCCTCCTATCCGATTATCGTTGCAGGTTGCACTGTTATCTAGCGTTCTGGTAATCATATTAGGCTTGCTTGTGGCATGGTCAATGTCGCGGTTGGGATTATTTAAAGGGAAAACGGTTGTTGAAACCGTGCTTATGCTGCCTTTGGTACTCCCACCGACGGTTGTTGGTTTTTTACTGCTCATATTACTTGGACGAAAAAGCGGGTTCGGACGGTTTGTGGAGCAATGGTTTGGCGAGCCTATTATATTCTCGTGGTGGGCAGGGGTTATAGCAGCGGTGGTAGTAGCTTTTCCTCTAGTCTATCGGACGCTGAGAATGGGATTGTCTTCTGTTGACCGTGACTTGGAAAACGCGGGACGTTCGATGGGCGCAAGTGAATGGCAGGTTTTTCGATACATCACCTTCCCTTTAATTTTCCCTTCTTTTAAAGCTGCCTTCATACTCGGTTTTGCCCGCGGCCTGGGCGAATTTGGTGCTACGCTGATGATTGCCGGAAATATTCCGGGTAAAACACAAACGATTCCGACGGCCATTTATATTGCAGTGGATGCTGGTCATCTTCCTATGGCGTGGACGTGGACATGCTCTATCATACTCATTTCTTTTATCATGCTCCTGTTAACGGGTCAAAAGAACAATTAATTAATTCATACAAGCTTCCCTTTAGCAGGGGGAGGCTTTTTTGTATCTTTCCATAGAACGAGGGATTTCCTGTAGCGCTATAGGACATTCCCTAATGGGAACAGAGATGAATGAATTACATAATGAGAGTAAGCGAATGAGTCTTCCCTTGGAACTTGCGTTGGGATGATTCTTTCTAAAAAGGAGTGTTGGTCATCGATGAAAAAGAAATACAACCTCAACTTTTTTAAACCGATCGAAAGCTATTCGGGAAATTGGTCAATCCTTGAGGAAAAAAATAGAGAATGGGAAAACGTGTACCGTCAGCGTTGGTCTCATGACAAAGTGGTTCGGACGACTCACGGAGTGAACTGCACCGGTTCCTGTAGTTGGAAGGTTTTTGTCAAAAACGGCATCATTACCTGGGAAAATCAACAGATCGATTATCCTTCCTGCGGTGTAGATATGCCAGAATTTGAACCGCGGGGATGCCCGCGTGGGGCTACATTTTCCTGGTATGAATACAGTCCATTACGCGTGAAATATCCTTATATGCGCGGTAAGCTGTTGCGGCTTTGGCAGGCGGCCATCCAGGAGCATGCCAATCCGGTGGAAGCATGGGCAAGCATTGTGGAAGATCCGGAGAAAGCCAAGCTCTACAAATCAGCTCGCGGAAAAGGCGGTCATGTCCGTGTCACTTGGGACGATGTCCTGCGTCTGATCTCGGCACAACTCATCTATACCATTCGGAAATACGGTCCTGACCGGATCGCGGGCTTTACGCCAATCCCGGCGATGTCAATGATAAGCTACGCTTCAGGAGCTCGATTCATTTCGCTACTGGGTGGGCAGATGTTGAGTTTTTATGACTGGTATGCCGACCTTCCTCCTTCATCTCCTCAAATTTGGGGTGAGCAGACGGATGTACCGGAATCTTCTGATTGGTACAATGCGGGTTACCTGATTATGTGGGGATCGAACGTACCGCTTACCCGGACGCCAGACGCTCATTTTATGACGGAAGTACGATATAAGGGAACAAAAGTCGTATCAGTGGCTCCCGACTTGGCGGAGAATGTGAAGTTCGCTGACAACTGGCTTGCCCCAAATCCGGGTACAGATGCTGCCGTAGCCCAGGCTATGACGCATGTTATTTTGGATGAGTTTTACAAAGAGCGCCAAGAACCGATGTTCATTAACTATGCCAAACAATATACGGATATGCCGTTTATGATTCTGCTTGATCCACACGAGGGAGCCTGGAAAGGTGGACGTTTTCTACGGGCGAGTGACCTAGGGGATGCTTCGCCGCATGCGGACTGGAAGCCGGTCATATATGACGAAGCGGCGGGGGAAATGCTGGTCCCGAACGGTACGATGGGACAGCGCTGGGAGCAGGATAAGAAATGGAACCTGATTCTGGAACGGGAAGATGGAACAAAGGTTGAGCCCGCGCTCACTGTGGAAGGTCATGGCGAGCAATGGGAAGAAATCGTATTCCCTTACTTTGATAACGCCGGTAATGGAACGTTCAAACGTGTAATTCCGGCCAAAAAAGTACGCTTGGCAGATGGCTCGGAACGTTACGTAGCAACCGTGTACGATTTGATGATGAGCCAGTACGGTGTCGCACGCAATGACAGCCCTCATAACGCCAAAAATTATTACGACGAAGCTTCGCATTATACCCCTGCCTGGCAGGAGAAGATCACAGGTGTGAAGGCGTCTGTTGTGGTACAGATTGCTCGGGAATTTGCCCAAAATGCTATCGATACTAAAGGTCGCTCCATGATTATTATGGGTGCGGGTATCAACCACTGGTTCAATAGTGACACGATCTATCGGTCCATCTTGAATCTTGTCGTGTTGACTGCTTCCCAAGGTGTAAACGGTGGAGGCTGGGCGCATTATGTGGGTCAAGAAAAGCTCCGCCCAATCGAAGGCTGGTCAACGATTGCTTTTGCAAAAGACTGGCAAGGGGCGGCTCGGCAGCAAAATGCTACATCGTTTTTCTACTTTGCAACAGAGCAGTGGCGTTACGAAGAAAGTGGAACAGACACCTTGAAGTCACCGATTGGCGGGGATGTCAGTTACAGACATCCAGCAGACTACAACGTGCTCGCAGCACGTCTGGGTTGGCTGCCTTCTTATCCACAGTTTAATAAAAACAGTCTGTTGTTCGCCGAAGAGGCTGCACAATTAGGCAAGAAGTCGAACGAGGACATCATCAATCATTCTGTGGAAGAGATTAAATCACGTAAGACACGCTTCGCTGTAGAAGATCCTGGGGCAGCCGAGAACTTCCCGCGTTCACTCTTTGTTTGGCGGTCAAATCTGATTTCCAGTTCGGCGAAGGGACAAGAGTATTTCATGAAACATTTACTCGGAGCATCTGATGCCCTGCTTGCCCGACCGAACGAAGAACAGAAACCTGAGGAAATCGTCTGGAGAGAAGATGTAGAAGGAAAGCTTGATTTGATGGTTGCACTTGATTTTCGGATGACAACAACTCCATTGTACGCGGACATCGTGCTTCCGGCGGCAACCTGGTACGAAAAAACAGACTTGTCGTCAACAGACATGCATCCTTTCGTGCATCCGTTTAATCCGGCTGTTAACCCTCTGTGGGAATCCCGCGCGGACTGGGATATTTACCGCCAGCTTTCCGAAGTCTTTTCGGATATGGCAAAAGAGCACCTGCCAGGCATATATAAAGATCTTGTGACTGCGCCGCTCGCACACGATAGTATAGGCGAAATTTCACAGCCGATGGGTCTTGTAAAGGATTGGACGAAGGGCGAGATTGAAGCGACTCCGGGTAAAACCATGCCGAATTTCAGCATCATCGAACGCGATTATACTAAAATTCACGATAAATTTATCTCACTCGGTCCGAATTTGACTAGTGGGAAAGCAGGTGCGCATGGCGTCAGCTTCTCCGTAGCGGACGAATATGAGGAAATGAAAAAGTTGAACGGAGTTTATTACGATGAATCCATTAAAGACGGGCTGCCCAAAATCCAGACAGCTCGCCAAGTAGCCAATGCAATTCTGCACCTTTCATCCGCGACTAATGGACGGGTGTCGCAAAAGGCTTATGAGCAGGCAGAAGAGCTTCACGGTGTGGAACTCAAAGATATCTCGGCCGATCGGGCAGCGGAAAGGATCACTTTCCAAAGTATAACGGCACAGCCACGGGAAGTTATACCGACACCAGTATTCACTGGATCGAACAAGAAGGGACGCCGCTATTCACCATTTACAACGAATATTGAACGACTCGTTCCGTTTCGTACTTTGACGGGAAGACAGCATTTCTATATTGATCATGAGATTTTCCAACAATTTGGGGAATCATTGCCGATCTACAAACCGACGCTGCCGCCAATGGTGTTCGGCCCTCGCGATCGGGAAATAAAAGGCGGGCAAGATTCACTCGTGCTCCGTTATCTGACACCGCACGGTAAATGGAATATTCACTCCACCTACCAGGATAACCAGCATATGCTTACACTGTTTCGCGGAGGTCCTACGGTGTGGATCAACAACGAAGACGCAGAGGCACATGATCTTGCCGACAATGACTGGGTAGAGGTATACAACCGTAACGGCGTCGTAACGGCCCGGACTGTTGTCAGCCACCGGATGCCAAGAGGAACGATGTTCATGTACCATGCTCAGGATAAGCACATTCAAGTGCCAGGCTCCGAAATCACGGATACACGCGGCGGTAGTCATAACGCACCTACAAGAATTCATCTCAAACCAACCCAGATGGTCGGTGGATATGCTCAGCTTAGTTATGGATTCAACTATTATGGTCCGATCGGCAACCAGCGTGATGTGTACGTTGCGGTACGTAAAATGAAGGAGGTTAACTGGCTTGAAGATTAAAGCTCAAATTGCCATGGTCATGAACCTGGATAAGTGTATTGGCTGTCATACGTGCAGCGTGACATGTAAAACAACCTGGACGAACCGCAAAGGTGCGGAATATATGTGGTTTAACAATGTGGAAACCAAACCGGGTATCGGTTATCCGAAGCGCTGGGAAGATCAGGAATTATATAAAGGGGGCTGGCAGCTCCGCAAAGGGAAACTGGAACTGAAGTCAGGCAACAAGCTGTCCAAGATAGCACTGGGTAAGATTTTTTACAATCCAGACATGCCGGAAATGAAAGATTATTATGAGCCCTGGACTTATAATTACGAGCAACTGACCAACGCTGGCGAACAGAAGCATTCACCTGTGGCACGCGCGCATTCTGCGGTAACGGGTGAAAAAATGGATTTGGAGTGGGGTCCAAACTGGGAAGATGACCTGGCGGGTGCGCATGTAACCGGTCCGCTTGATCCAAATATTCAGAAAATCGAAGAAGAGATTAAATTTAACTTTGAGAAGTCTTTCATGGTTTATCTCCCACGGCTTTGCGAACATTGCCTAAATCCAAGCTGTGTCGCGTCCTGTCCTTCGGGCGCCATGTACAAACGGGACGAGGACGGAATCGTGCTCGTGGATCAGGAAGCCTGCCGTGGCTGGCGGTATTGCATGACGGGCTGCCCATACAAAAAAGTGTACTTTAACTGGCAGACGAACAAAGCGGAAAAGTGTACCTTCTGTTTCCCACGTGTGGAAGCTGGCCTGCCGACAGTCTGCTCCGAGACATGTACAGGACGAATTCGCTACCTCGGCGTTATGCTGTATGACGCGGATCGAGTGCTTGAGGCCGCTTCTACGCAGGATGAGAAAGAGCTTTATAAAGCGCAATGCGACCTGTTCATGGATCCAAGTGATCCGGCAGTGATTGCTCAAGCGAGAAAAGACGGTATCTCGGAGGACTGGATTGAAGCAGCGCAGAACTCGCCGGTCTACAAGCTTGCTATTGAGCACAAGCTGGCATTCCCGCTTCATCCGGAATACCGCACATTACCTATGGTCTGGTATGTGCCACCACTTAGTCCGATCATGAATTACTTTGAAGGGAAAGACTCGATTGAGAATCCCGATATGATCTTTCCGGCTATCGAAGAGATGCGCACCCCTATTCAGTACCTTGCCAATATGCTGACAGCGGGCGACACGCAAACTGTGAAGGAATCCTTGCAGCGAATGGCTATGATGCGCTCCTATATGCGTGCCCAGTCCACAGGACAATCTTTCGATGAAAGCCGTCTTGAGCGCATCGGCATGACACCGCGGCAGACGGAGCAGATGTATCGACTTCTGGCGATTGCCAAGTATGAGGATCGTTTCGTCATTCCGACATCGCATAAAGAAGGATATTCGAATCCGTACCGGGCTCAAGGATCTGCTGGTTACGGCGATACCATGGGAAACATGGGTTCTGGCTCTGGATGTGATGGCTGTAGTATGGCAAGTTCGATGGGGATGGAAGAGCCTTTGAAAACGGGCAAAGAAATGTATGAAGAAAACTTCTACGGGGGTATTTGGCGTGATTAATGTAGCGAAGTTGTATGAATGCAAGCCATCATTCGGGTTTTTCGCTCAGCAACTCATGTACCCAGAAAAGCTGGATTTTCATCCGGCTTTTCTGGAAGCATCGTTTGATCCGAACCATCCGGCATATACGTATGCGAACACCTACTGGTCCCTTATGCAAGAATTCAGTATGGAAGAGATTCAGGAAATGTATACGGAAACCTTTGATTTTCAAAAGAATTGTGCACTATATATGACTTACTTTAAATTCGAAGATGCAAAAGAACGGGGACAAATGTTGGTCAAGTTAAAGGTGCTATATGAGATGTACGGTCTTGAAATGCCAGATGGAGAGCTGCCAGATTACCTTCCGCTCATGTGTGAATTTCTGTATGCCGCCGAATGGGCGCAAGATCCGAAGACGACAGAAAACTTCCGCATGCCAATCGCGATCCTGGAAGACGGCACATATCATTTGCTTAAAGCACTGGAAAAAATGGAAAGCCCGTATTTTCATCTAGTGAAGGGACTGCGCGAAACGCTTAAGGCTTGCGTAGAACAGGAGGCGGCCGCGCAATGATGATGCTAGAGCAGTTTTTATGGGTCATTTTCCCTTATATGTGCGTGGTCGTCTTTATTGTAGGCCATATTTTCCGCTACAGAAACGACCAGTTCAATTGGACAGCGAAATCAAGTGAGTTTATTGAAAAAAAACAATTGATGATCGGAAGTCTCCTATTCCACCTGGGTATTATCCCGGTTATTATGGGGCATGTGTCCGGTCTGGGCATACCAAAAACCTGGATGCATGCACTGGGTGTAAACGATCATCTGTACCATATTGGAGCAGTTTATGTTGGTGGAATATTTGGAGCGATGACATTCCTCGGTATGTTGATTCTCACCTCTCGCCGTTTTACAATACGCAATGTGCGCCGTTTAAGTACAGCGTCTGATTTGATCGTAAACGTATTGCTTTTGGCCATTGTATGCATGGGGATGTTTGCGACTCTCGTAACGAATGCGGTACAGCCAGAATTCGATTATCGAGAGACGATCTCAATCTGGTTCCGCGGTTTATTCATATTCCGTGTCGACCCGACACTGATGAGAGACGTACCGATGTCCTTCAAGCTTCATATCCTTATGGCCTTTGCGATTTTTGCATTCTGGCCGTTTACCCGGCTTGTACATGTGTGGAGTGTTCCGTTGAATTATGTGCGCAGAAGTTATATCCTTTACAGAAGACATAAATCGAATTAGGAAAGCGGGCTCTGCCTTCTTTCCTAATTCTATTAGGAGAGAGCGATGAATAATAAGATGGATTATCAAAGGGAGCTTGAGCGAATACGCGAACATTTCGGTTATGATTTCATGGCGCTTGCTCTGGTTGAACCGGCCGAATATCAATACGTAATTAAATGGAAAAATGCAGCCGGTAATTTAAATGATCGCTTTAAGCGAATTGTACTGCAATCCGGAAAGGGCATAGCAGGAGTCGTGTTCAAAACTGGGAAATCCGTTTTCATTCCATCTGTTCATCAATATGTGGGGGCAGACAACCTGTTTAACTACCCGATCGTTCAATCCGAGAAGCTCGAGAGTCTCGGGGCTGTTCCCCTATGGAATGATGCTCGCGTCGCGGGCGTACTGCTTGGTGGATTTCGGGAAGAACTGCTGATGACCGCAGCCATGATGCGTGATTTGGAAGCTTTGGCGCATAGGGGATTTGGAGAGTTGAACGGGAAGGAAGTGATGTAATTGACATTATCTGTAGGGACTGGCTCTTTGAATGCGCTAATGGTGAAGTTGTTTGAGAACAGTACAGAAGCCATTTTCTTTTTTGATGGGCAAGGGAACACCCTAGCTATGAACCCGGCAGCGGAGGAGATTGTGAGCGATGACGTCCTCATTCAACTCTATGAAGGGAAGGAAAAAGCTTTGTGTGGAACATGCAGGGGCTATACAAGCGAAACGGAGCCCCGTACCTGCCTTGATTGTTATTTCAATATGCCAGAATCCAAGGATTTCGCTTCTTTTCAGGTTTATCTGGAAACAAAGAGCAACGGAATGATCCCCTATGCCGCTTCTTTTCACACCATTGATTCTGAACATGGAACAAGGGTGTTGATGTTGAGGGACTTGACTCCGCAATTTCAGACGCAGGAAAAATTGTATCAAAACAAAATGATGAAGCATGTCATTGAAGCGCAGGAAAATGAGCGTAAACGGCTTTCCAGGGAACTGCACGACAGCGTCGCCCAGGAATTGATGAGTGCGGTTGTTGAGCTGCGGGTGTTAAAATACATGACGAATGATGAACAGCTCATCAAAAACATGAAGCAGACTGAAGCATCCATGACGCGATTGCTGGATGATATCCGCAACCTGTCTGTGGAACTACGCCCCGCCACACTTGATGATTTTGGGCTTGAAGCGGCATTTCGTTCCCACTTTAAGAGGGTTGAACAAAGCTTTGGTCTTGTCGTTGAATTTGTGTCGGATCTTCCCCAAAAGCGATATGGAAGTGAAAAGGAAACGGTCATTTACCGTGTCTGCCAGGAGGCTGTTCTCAATGCCTTGAAGTATGCCCAGGTAGATATGGTTAAAGTTTCTTTGTCTGAGCACGATCATACGCTTCGTTTGACTGTAGAGGACGATGGGGTTGGCTTTGAAAAGGGGAGCAATCCTATTGGAACGGGACTTGGTTTATATGGCATGCAGGAGAGAGCAGAACTGGTAGGTGGAAGTTTTGGCGTTCTTTCAAATGTTGGTCAAGGAACCAAAGTATTTTTAAAAATTCCGATTGGACATGAGGAGGAGTAAAGACGTGATCAAAATTGTGTTAGCGGATGACCATGCAATTGTACGGAGCGGATTTTCCATGATTTTGAACTTCCAATCGGATATGGAGGTTGTTGGAACGGCTGCAGACGGCATTGAAGCGTATACAATGGTAGCTAAATATCGTCCAGATATTCTGATCATGGACCTCAGCATGCCCCCAGGCGAGAGTGGATTGATCGCCACAGGCAAGATTAAAGAGGACCACCCTGATACTAAAATTCTGATTCTGACCATGCATGACGATGAAGAATATCTTTTTCATATTTTGAAGAATGGTGCTTCAGGGTATGTTTTGAAAAATGCTCCAGATGAGGAGCTATTACTTGCCATACGAACCATTCATGGGGGTGGGACTTATATCCATCCTAAAATGGCTACTTCTCTCGTTCGTGAGTTCATCAAAAAAGATACAACGTCACAATCAGAAGATCCTTATGAGATCCTGTCCAAGCGGGAACTGGAGATTCTGCCTCTGGTCGCAAAAGGTTACGGTAACAAGGAAGTTGCGGAAAAGCTGTTCATCTCTGTCAAGACGGTGGAAGCGAACAAAGCGAAAATCATGGAAAAATTGAATTTAAGAAGCCGGCCTGAACTGGTCCAATATGCATTAAAGAAAAAAATGCTGGATTTTTAGCCGATGAATGGAGGAAATCCGCGTGCTGGAAAATGAGAAACTGCGCTTTTCCAAACCTGCCATGCGTATTCTTGAAAATGAGCATCGATATCTAACCTATCTGATGGATGAATGGCATGCCATTGTATTGTGGTTTGAGCAGCACAGAATACTAGATTTGGAAGAAGGCCGCAAGCAACTGGAAAAACTGAGAATGCAGATTATCGACTTTAGGGTACCCCTCAAGAAACATACCGAAAAGGAAGAAGAACATTTCTTTTCTATGCTAGGAACCTACATTGGTTTTGAGCAGGGACCGCTCGTCGGTATACAGGAGGAGCACCGTGAAATAGAGGGCTATATCGATCATTTTCTTTATCAAACGGAGGGCGATCTGAGTTTGCTCACGCTTGATGAGATTCAGGAGGCGACCAAGAACGCGGGAGAGGCGTTCGAAGTGCTGACTGTACATTTTATAAAAGAAGAAACTGTACTTTTTCCTATGGCAGAGCAACAGATCAATCGGAATGATCTAACCAAGTTATGTGACAAATTAAATACACTTATCTCTTAAAAAGACCAAGTCGCTTCTTATAGAAGCGGCTTTTTATATTTTCAGGGAGTCCCCTGTCAGGTAAAGGGGAGTCCCCTATATTCGAACAGATCGACTAGCGGCTACAATGGGGACATAAATTCAAATCAATAATTCGACAGAAAAAACGTTGAAAAGGTGAGTTAAATGATTAGAAAAATGCAGTTGCCGCTACAAACATTGAACTTGATTCTTGGATTCATGGTATGGGTTATCATTTCTTCGCTTATGCCGTTCATTACGGAGGATATTGCTATTCCACCCGGAAAATTGGCCATGGTTACGGCGATTCCGGTCGTGCTTGGATCGATTCTGCGCATTCCGCTTGGTTATTATGCCAACATCGTTGGAGCAAGAATCGTTTTTCTCGTTAGCTTTATTTTGCTTTTGTTTCCCGTCTACTACATTAGTGAAGCTTCTACGATGACGGATTTAATTATCGGTGGCTTGTTCCTTGGGATTGGAGGAGCTGTGTTCTCGGTTGGGGTGACTTCGCTACCGAAGTATTATCCAAAGGAAAAACATGGGTTTGTAAATGGAATGTATGGTATAGGGAATTTGGGAACAGCCGTCACTACCTTCTCGGCCCCTATTGTGGCTACACAAATTGGCTGGGCCCTTACAGTGAAGCTGTATCTCATTCTGCTGCTTGTTTTTATCGTTTTGAATTTCTTCTTTGGGGATCGTCATGAAGCTAAAGTAAAGACGCCTATTATGGAACAGATCAAAGGGGTTTACAAAAATGAAAAGCTTTGGTTCTTCTCGCTCTTTTATTTTATTACATTTGGCTCATTTGTAGCGTTTACGGTGTACTTGCCGAATTTCCTGGTATCGAATTTTGAGCTGGCTAAAGTGGATGCAGGGATGCGTACAGCAGGCTTTATTGCGATTGCCACATTCTTCCGTCCCATCGGTGGCTGGTTGGCGGATCGGTTTCAGCCCCTGTTCCTGCTGGTAGGCACGTTCACAGTTTATACGGTCGCTGCGATTCTTTTGGCTTTTTCACCAGGGATTACCCTGTATACAGTAGGCTGCTTGGCGATCGCTGTAAGTGCTGGAGTGGGGAACGGCGTCATTTTCAAGCTAGTTCCATTTTATTTTAATAAACAAGCAGGTATAGTTAACGGAATTGTATCCATGATGGGCGGTCTCGGTGGCTTTTTCCCTCCGATCCTGTTATCGACGATTCATGCCGCTACTGGCCAATATTCCATTGGGTTCATGTTACTCTCCCAAGTGGCGCTGGCTAGCCTAATACTTGTCATATGGCTGTATTATCAAGGGACAAAATCTAATGAATGAACGTTATTCCAGACAGATCTTATTTAGACCCATCGGCGGCGAAGGACAGCGTAATCTGTCCGCTGCTGTCGTCACCATTATCGGTTGCGGGGCACTGGGTTCTGCCATTGCCGAAACATTGGTAAGAGCGGGCGTTGGAGAGCTGCATCTTGTTGACCGGGATTATGTAGAGGTGTCGAATCTGCAACGTCAGCAGCTGTTCACGGAGCAGGACGCTGCGGAAATGCAGCCCAAGGTCATGGCAGCCGAAAAAAGGTTAAAAGCCATACGAGAAGACGTACGGTTGCACACATATCTCGATAATTTGGATGCCGAGCTTGTTCAAGAACTTGCCAGCAAAAGTATATTGCTGATGGATGCTACGGACAATTTCGAAACTCGTCTGCTTATCAACGATGCTGCACTGAAGACTGGAATTCCGTGGATTTACGGTGCCTGTGTTGGAAGCATAGGCGTCGTTTTTCCATTCGTGCCGGGCGAGTCAGCGTGTTTACGCTGCCTTCTGCCATCGCTGCCTGCGATCAATCAGACCTGCGATACGGCTGGAATCATCTCGCCCGCAGTTCAGGTGACAGCCGCCCTCCAATGTGCAGAAGCCATGAAGTGGCTGAGCGGCAGACGTGGCAAGATGCGCAGCAAGGTTCATCTGTTTGATCTATGGGAGAATACGCAGATGGACATAGGGATTTCCCGCATCCGTAACCAAGATTGTCCAACCTGTGGAGAACATCCTACGTTTCCTGCACTGACAGCACCACGCCGCTCGGCGTATGCGGCTCTGTGCGGACGGAACGTGGTCCAGGTTCTTCCAGACCCACAACGTCCGATTACGCTCGATGATGCAGAGAAAATGGGCAGGCTTATAGCAGATCGTGTAAAAAGAACCCCTTATTTCGTTGAATTTTATGCTTTTAAGCATCGAATGATTTTATTCAAAAACGGAAGGCTTCTCATACACGGTGTACGGAGTGTTGCCAACGGCCAAAAACTATATCATCAGCTGTTCGGTTAAATGAGATGTAGATACAAAAAGCAGAAATATTTAAAAGAGTCTGTCACCGGAAAGTGGCTTGTCCGGTGGCTGGAAGGTGGAAAAAATGAGTGTATTTGAAATCGTAACGGAGCCCATTATCCCGCAGGCTTATGCGGATTATGTCCTAAGGCCGGAAGCAGGAGCGGTGACTATTTTTACAGGGCACGTACGAGAATGGACTCAAGGCGTACGGACCTTATACCTTGCTTATGAGGCCTATGTCCCCATGGCCCAAAAAAAACTCACAGAGATTGGTCGCGAAATCGAACAGAAATGGGAAGGGACGCGAGTAGCAATCGCGCACCGCATTGGCGAGCTTCAAATCGGTGATATCGCCGTTGTCATTGCCGTTTCTTCACCTCACCGTTCGGATGCGTATGAGGCAAATGAATACGCGATCGAACGAATTAAAGAAATAGTTCCTATTTGGAAACGAGAGATTTGGGAAGATGGAACGCAGTGGGTCGGAGGTCAAAAGAAAAAGCCGGGGGAGATCAGTCATGATTAAGCTGTACTACTTTGCGGGACTCCGTGAGGTGACGGGAAAAACAGAAGAATTGGCAGATTTGGCGGGCCAAACGGTAGGCGATTTATCCAATTGGATAACAGATCAATATCCAGATATGCCAATCCAGTCTGTACGAATTGCGATAAACGAAGAGTATGCGTTGTCTACGGATGTATTACAGGATGGAGACATTGCAGCCTTCATTCCCCCAGTCAGCGGCGGCTAATGATAACGATGCTAAACAACTAGAAAGGAGGGGGCGTATGAATTTTCATCCACTGAAAGACAAGTTGCAGCGGCCCATTCGTGATTTGCGGATATCGGTTACAGACCGCTGCAATTTCCGTTGTTCCTATTGCATGCCTAAAGAAATTTTCGGTGACGATTACGCCTTTCTTCCCCAAAATGAATGTCTGTCGTTTGAAGAGATTCACCGGCTGACGAAGCTCTTTGTATCCCTGGGCGTAAAAAAGATCCGACTCACGGGCGGAGAACCATTAATACGCAGGAATCTACCCGACCTGGTCTCCCAAATCCTGTCCATTGACGGAGTGGAAGATGTCGGCTTGACCACCAACGGTGTGCTGCTAGGACAGCAGGCTAAGCCTCTCTATGACGCGGGGCTACGACGGCTTAATGTCAGTCTGGACGCTCTGGACCCCGAGCTATTTGGACGGTTGAATGGCCGGGGGATTAAGCCTGATGTTATTTTGAAGCAGATCGAATATGCAAGAGAAATCGGCTTTGAAATTAAGGTCAATATGGTAGTTCAAAAAGGCGTTAATGACTCGGAGATTTTGCCGATGGCTGCTTATTTTAAGGAGCAGGGAATAACCCTTCGCTTTATCGAGTTTATGGATGTAGGAAATGACAACGGATGGAGCTTCAAAAAGGTACTAACCAAAAAAGAAATCGTTGAACGACTTAAGAATGCGTACGAGCTGGAGCCGATGGATCGGGATTACTTAGGAGAAGTGGCAAAGCGTTATCGTTATAAAGACAGCAACGCACAGATTGGTTTTATTACTTCAGTTTCTGAATCGTTTTGTTCGTCTTGTACACGTGCCCGCTTATCGTGCGATGGCAGGTTTTATACATGTTTGTTTGCTTCAGGCGGATTTGATTTACGCCAGATGCTTCGCAACGGGGCGAATGACCAGGAATTGCTCGATGTGATTACTTCAGTATGGGAACAACGCACAGATCGGTATTCCGATGAACGTACGGAGCAGACAGCCAACAACAAAAAAAAGATTAACATGTCCTACATTGGCGGCTGACATTTTATACCATGATCGTGTGCTGTATTTGATGTGGTTGCTCCGGAAAAGAAAGCGCAAACATTTTTGTTGGCAAAACTTAAATTCGATGTTATTATGATTTTGGGATTGTTACTGAAAAGGCAAAACCCGAGGCATGGAATTCAATTTCCATGTGTTGGGTTTGCCTTTTCTTTTTAGAATACGAGCTTTACGATATCCTGCATGATATGAATATCTGCCCAGCCATAACGCAGAAAGGTGAGTGATATAAAGCCTTACAAGTGCTGAACAACAAAGATGATGACGTCGACCAACGAATCGACATCCGAAAAATGATGTCATGGGACGTGGTTAACCGACTATATCCATTTTCAGAACGGAATATCAGATCGGTTTGGGAGCACTCAAGATCAATGATGGAAAACGTAAGGCTTTTGTCTCTTATTATGAATGCGTTTTCATAACATAAAGTTGTAAATCAATACATTTGAATTTGATTTACGACGAAGATTTGATCGGCTATTACCGTCTTGTGACCTATCTGAAATTTCGCCCAGCATCTAAATCCTTTTTTAAATTTGATGGGATAAGGGGGGCAGTTAGATGATCATAACGAAGATATTTAATAACAACGCCATAATAGCCAAAGATCAAAAAAGAGATGAATTTGTTGTTATGGGTCGTGGTATTGCATTCAAAAAGAGTGCAGGCGAACAAGTAGAAGAGCATCTAATTGAAAAGGTCTTTGTGCTTAAACATAAAGATGCTTCAGAGAAATTCAAGTTATTGTTAGAGGATGTTCCATCAGAATATGTTTCGTTATGCTATGACATCATCGAATATGGAAAAAGCATATTAGAAGCACAATTGAGCGATTATATATATGTTTCGCTTACGGATCACATGAACAATGCATTTAAAATGTTTGATGAAGGGTTTAAAAATGCAAATCCGTTAATTTGGGAGATTAAAAAATTTTATCCCAAAGAATTTACGGTTGGCTTAAAAGCACTGGAGTTTATTGAAGAAGAAACAGACAAACGATTGTCAGAAGATGAAGCAGGTAATATTGCTCTTCATTTAATCAACGCTCAAGTAAACAGCTCCTACAACAAGGTAGCAGACGTTGCTCAGCAAACTCAAAAAATACACGACATCTTGAATATTATTAAATACTCTTATAATACCACCATAGATGAACACTCGATCAGTTATGAGCGATTTATTACACATTTAAGATTCTTCTTTCAGCGATTAAATAAAAAAGAAAAAGTAGAACTGGAAGACGATTTTTTGTGGAGGCAAGTGAAAGCAAAGTACAAAAAGGCCTATGGGTGCATGCTGAAGATTGAGAAATACTTGGATACGGTATTGTCAGATGAGGAGAAGCTGTATATAACGATTCATATTCAGCGTGTGACCCAAAGACAAAATTGAATAACCCTTGGATTGTTACTGGTAATGCAGGCGAAACCAACCTAGATCGAATTTGATCTATTTGGTTTCGCCTTTTTTTATAAATACAAATAAAGGGGAAGTTACAATGAAGTATGAGACATTAGCAAAAGACATCATCAGAAATGTCGGCGGCAAAGAAAATGTGAATAGTCTAACTCATTGTATTACACGCTTGCGCTTCAAACTAAAAGATGAAAGTAAAGCCAATACAGAGGTTTTGAAAAATATGGATGGTGTTGTCACTGTGGTAAAGAGTGGCGGGCAATACCAGGTTGTTATAGGTAACCATGTACCTGAGGTTTATGCTGATGTTACTGCTGTAGGCGGTTTTCAGACAGGAGATTCAGAAGAAGCCTCAGGTGAAAAAGCGAGTTTGTTCAATAGATTCATTGATACCATTTCAGGTGTATTTACACCCACGCTGGGTGTCTTAAGTGCCACGGGTATGATTAAGGGCTTCACTGCCTTATTTGTAGCTTTGGGCTGGCTGGCCACTACATCGGGTACCTATCAAATTCTCAATGCTTTAGGTGATTGTTTGTTTTACTTCTTTCCTATTTTCCTGGGGTATACGTCAGCTAAAAAGTTCAATGCCAACATTTTTATAGGTATGGCTATAGGTGCATCGCTTGTGTACCCAACATTTAGCACGATAACAGCTTCGGGCAAACCACTATACACTCTATTTAGCGGTACTATATTTGAGTCACCGGTATATATCACTTTCTTAGGTATTCCGGTCATTCTAATGAGTTATGCGTCAACCGTTCTTCCGATTATTATATCCACCTATGTAGGCTCAAAAATAGAAAACTTCTTTAAAAAGGTAATCCCTAGCGTCGTGAGAACATTTTTGGTTCCGTTTTTCACATTGTTAGTTATTGTACCCTTAGCATTGATTGTGATTGGACCTCTCTCGACCTGGGCAGGTCAACTGCTTGGGGCAGCAACCCTCTTTGTGTATAACTTAAGTCCAATTATTGAAGGCATAATCATGGGCGCTTTCTGGCAAGTGTTTGTTATCTTTGGATTACACTGGGGACTTGTTCCTATCGCTATGAACAACTTAGCAGTACTTAAATTCGATCCCATTCTTGCGGCTACGCTGGGAGCTTCCTTTGCTCAGACAGGCGTCGTACTGGCGATTTTGTTTAAAACCAAAAATGTAAAACTGAGATCACTTTCCATTCCAGCTGTCATCTCCGGGATTTTTGGTGTGACAGAACCAGCGATTTACGGGATTACATTACCACGTAAGCAACCATTTATTTTAAGCTGTATAGCATCTGCAGTAGGCGGCGGTATTATAGGAATGATGGGAACTAAAGGCTACATCATTGGTGGATTGGGTATTTTCGCTATCCCGAGCTATATCAGTCCGGCAGGAATAGACAATGGATTTTATGGGGCTGTTATCGGTATCCTGGTAAGCTTTGTATTAGGTTTCTTGCTTATGTTCTTTGGCGGATTTAAAGATGATGAAGTGAAAGAAGCAAAAAAGGAAGACAGCACACCAGGTGCAGCCAAAGGAGAAGTTTTAGTAAAACAAGAGACGGTGATGAGTCCATTAAAAGGTGAAGTGAAGTCTTTATCTGAAGTAACAGATGAAGCCTTTTCGACAGGTGCTCTGGGTAAAGGGATTGCCATTGAACCTTCTGAAGGTAAGGTCGTTTCACCTGTAGATGGTGTATTAACATCATTATTTTCGTCAGGTCATGCGATTGGAATTACAAGTGACCACGGTGTTGAGGTCCTCATCCATGTAGGCAAAGATACGGTCAAATTAAAAGGCAAGCATTTTTATCCTAAAGTGAAACAGGGAGATGCTGTTAAAAAAGGCCAGCTGCTTATGGAGTTTGATATGGAAGCTATAAAAGAGGCTGGTTATGTTTTGACCACACCTGTTATCGTTGCCAATACTACGAATTACCTGGATGTCATTGAAACAGAGAAGAAGGCGATTGAGTATCAAGAGGATTTATTGACCGTCGTAGTCTGATCCTAATTAAATGTTGAGGAGGAATTAAACAATGAAAAATACAACTAAATTGGAATTTCCACAAGGGTTTTTATGGGGAGGTGCAACGGCTGCCAACCAATTTGAAGGTGGATATAATGAAAAAGGTAAAGGCTTAAGCACTGCTGATGTGATTACGGCTGGAACGCATACGACTTCCCGAAGAATTACACCTATACTGGAAGAAGGAGTGAACTATCCGAGTCACGAAGCTATTGATTTTTTCCACCGCTATCAAGAGGATATCCGCTTATTTGCGGAAATGGGATTCAAGGTCTTTAGAATGTCCATTGCGTGGTCAAGAATATTTCCTAACGGAGATGATGCAGAGCCGAATGAGCAAGGCTTGCAGTTCTATGATCGTGTATTCGCAGAATTGAAAAAGTATAATATTGAGCCTTTGGTTACGATCTCACATTATGAAGCACCGTTTCATTTGACCCAAAAATATAATGGTTGGTCAGATCGCAGAGTCATAGATTTTTATGTGAGATATTGTGAAGTGCTTTTTAATAGATACAAAGATGTCGTAAAATACTGGTTAACTTTTAATGAAATCAATATTTTAACCTTGTCATTTGGCGCGTTCATGGCTGGAGCTATGATGCTGGAGGGGAATGGAGAGCTTGCCCATGCTACAGTGAAGGATGAGCAGGTTCTGTATCAGGCGTTGCATCATCAATTTATTGCCAGTGCAAAGGCTGTAAAGCTGGGCCATGAAATCAACAAGGACTTTAAAATCGGTTGTATGATTGCTTATATGTGTTCCTACCCACTTACATGTCATCCTGATGATATTCTACTGGCCCAACAAAAGGATAACTTAAGCAATTTCCTATGCTCAGATGTTCAAGTAAGAGGAGCTTATCCGGGATTTGCCAAACGCTATTTTAGAGATCATAACATTCAGATCAAAATGCAAGAAGAGGATGAGGACATCTTAAAAGAAGGCTGCGTAGATTTCTATACCTTCAGCTATTATTCCTCTACTTGTGTCAGTGCCGATCCTAACCAGGAGAAGGTGGGAGGGAACTTATCTATGGGCTTAAAGAATCCTCATTTGAAAGCAAGTGCCTGGGATTGGCAGATCGATCCACAGGGATTGAGATGGTCCCTCAATAACATTTATAACCGATATGAAATCCCGTTAATGGTTGTTGAAAATGGCCTTGGCGCCGTAGATACAGTGGAAGAAAACGGCTCCATTCACGATGATTATCGAATTGATTATTTGAAGCAACACATTGAGCAAATGAAAGAAGCCATTGCGGATGGAGTACATTTAATAGGTTATACGCCTTGGGGATGTATTGATCTAGTAAGTGCGGGAACCGGTGAAATGAAAAAGCGTTATGGGTTTATATACGTTGATAAGGATAATGAAGGCAAAGGGACACTTGCCAGATCCAGAAAGAAGAGCTTTTATTGGTATAAGAATGTGATCGAAACCAATGGAGAGCAGCTGAATTAAATCTTAGTGCCTGTTTCATAAAATTCATACCGGTCAGCGCGTGCCCATTTTAATCGGTACGCGCTGTTTGAATTTACATTTTGACATGAAAACAATACCTTAAATGGATATGTATCCCTGCGGTAAAAATGGGTTCCCTTCAGGAAACTACGGAGATTGTTTATAGGTTTAGGAACTCAATATCATCCGTAGTATTTTAAATTCACTAAACACATGGGATGAAAATGTCGAAATAGAGGATAGGACTTATATCAAAATATAAGGAAGTGGATACATATTATGAATCAAGTAGAAGCTGTTTTGACTGCCATGCCGTTTATCAGAGAAGCTGCACGACAAGATGTTTTAATTTCCGTAATGGATAGGGGAAAATTTCTATTCTTTCAGTCGGGTAAAAGTTTAGTCTATGACTTCAAGGCAGGCGAAGCTCTTCCTGATGTACACAAGAACTTCAAAATGCTAGTAGGCGGAGAAAAGACCAGAGTGCGTTATGATGCCGAAGTTTTCGGGTTTGCTGCCGATGCTTACTTTCATCCGATTAAGAATGAACAGAATGAGATCGAGGCAGTAATGTGCATCACCTATAGTATGGATGATCAAGATCAATTGAAGAAGTTGATGAGTCAAGCAGAGGATGTTACAAGCAAGCTAGTTGAAGGGATTCAGCATGTGGCGGCTCATTCGGAGGAGCTTAGTGCGACGGCCGAGGACATTTTAAGCAATACGAAAAAGGCGGTTGAGGACTCTGGTAATGTGACTGAGGTGGCCGGCTACATTAAGTAAATTTCAGAGCAGACAAACTTGCTTGGATTAAATGCAGCCATTGAAGCTGCTCGGGTGGGTGAGGCAGGAGCAGGGTTTGGAGTTGTCGCTGCAGAAATCCGCAAGATGTCTACGGGCACCAAGGAAGCAACTGGACGAATCGAGCAATCCTTGCAAGCTGTCAGACAATCCGTTTATAACATGGAACAAGAGATTACGCAGATTACTGTATCTTCCCAAGAGCAGGCCAAGCTTGTGTCGGAGTTTATGAATATTATCGATCAATTAAATGAAACCAACCAAGGTTTGAGAGGTTTAATAGAGAAAATCACGAATGATGTTGATGTAAAATAAAGAATGAAAAAGAAGTCTCGGTCTGTGAATTGTGCATTCCGTCATGGAAATGTAGATCACTGGCCGAGACTTTTTTACGTTTATTTAATGAATAACTTGGAGTGGATACATGTATGAATTTGAATGGGTTGAATGAACAGAGTTACACAGAACTAGAGGATTATTGGGTGCGTGTATTTCTAAATGTAGTACAAGATCAGGATAAGGAGAACTGGGTGATTCCTTATTACAACACCTCCTTTTCTAATGGTCAGAAAATCATGGATATGAACCCCATTTTTTCGGCTAAGTCAGAAATAAGTCATAAATCCATCAGAATCATTCATGAAACGGTTAATGAAGAGGATGACGTTCACCATTGGTTAGATACGAATGGGAAAAACGAATTGGTTATTATTTGTTCCTTATCACAGCAACATGTGCAAAGAGTAAAGGGGATCATTGAACGCTGGATTTATGAATGAGAGTCATTATCCATAATCGAAACTTTTCCGATATAATAGGGAAGAGAAGCTATAGAACAGATACTACCTCAGAGAGGTGATTCACAATGACCGTTGATATTCTCCAACGTAATAATGTAAAAGTAATAGGCACAGGCAGCCAGACGATTGTGTTTGCTCACGGCTTTGGATGCGACCAGGATATGTGGCGTTATATCGTCCCTAGCTTTATCGACAACTACCAAATCGTCTTGTTTGATTACGTAGGTTCCGGAGATTCTCAAATAAAGTATTATGACTCGAAAAAATACAGTGACTTGCAAGGGTATGCCCAAGATGTGCTGGATATTATGGAAGCGTTAGACTTAAGAAATACCATATTTGTCGGACACTCCGTTAGCAGCATGATCGGAATGCTCGCCTCCATCCGCAGCCCTCAATATTTTGAACGCATTGTCATGCTCGGTCCTTCTCCACGCTATGTGAATGACCTGCCTTCTTATTATGGAGGCTTCGATAAGAGTGACATCGATGAATTACTGGATATGATGCAAATGAACTTTATTGGCTGGGCTAGTTACATGGCGCCCATTGCTATGCAGAATCCCGAGCGAGGGGGCTTAACCGAAGAATTGGAAAAGGCATTTTGCTCAAGAGATCCTCATATTGCACGGCAATTCGCAGAGGTTACATTTTTTTCAGATTGCCGTGTCGATCTCCAGCATGCTTCGGTTCCTACACTGATTCTCCAGTGCTCAGACGATAGTATTGCTCCGATTGAGGTAGGGGATTATTTACACACCCATCTTAGAAATAGCAGACTTCAGCAGATGAGAGCAAAGGGGCATTATCCTCATTTAAGCCAACCAGGAGAAACGAGCGATTTAATCAAAGAATATTTAGCCAGTGTGTAATATCGAATGAAAGGCAGTCATGCAATGGATATTCAATTAGATAAAGCTCCCTGTGGATACTTTTCAATTTCGGACGCTGGGATCATTCAATCGGTAAATCAAACTTTATTGGACATGCTTCTTTATGTACACGATCAATTGCTTGGACGGCCGATTGAAACGACAATGTCTGTTACGAACAAGCTATTTTTTCATACTTATTTTTATCCCTATATTCAGTTGTACGGGCATGTCGATGAGATGTACTTCTCGTTTCGGACAAGTGATCGACAGGATATGCCTGTACTTCTAAACGGGGTGCGCCAGGAGCGCAACGGAGAAACTGTTATTGATTGTGTAGTGCTTATGATGCGTAAGCGAATTGAACATGAGAAAGATATACTACAGACCAAAACCAAGCTTCAGGAATTATATCAAGCTACGAATGAAGCGAACCAGAAGCTTGAACGGTTGCACGAAGAATATGAAGTTAAACAGCAGGAGCTAGTAAGGATCAATCTACAGCTAGAAACGATGGCCTCAACGGACCCGTTGACTGGTCTTAGAAATCGAAGATATTTTCAAGATCAGTTACTGGCTAGCCTAGCCTCCTTTCAAGAGCCTGGAATACCTTTTTCGCTGCTGCTCATTGATATTGATCATTTCAAAAGCATTAACGACACTTACGGTCATCCGGTGGGCGACCTGGTGCTCACTAATCTGGCAGAAATACTCCAATCCATGTCACGGGACAGGGACATTGTCGCTCGATATGGGGGCGAGGAGTTCGTAATTATTCTTCCAGACAACGATCAAGAAGAAGCCATTCGTACGGCAGAAAGATATCGCTCAAAGGCCGCCTCAAGGGATTGGGGAGAATACAGCATTACTGTGAGTATTGGTGTGGCAACGGTTACGCAAGCGGATACGGAACAATCGATAATTCATCAAGCGGATTTAGCACTGTATGCTTCCAAGAGTGGCGGGAGAAACCGGGTCACGCATTCAGCAAGTCTCGTAAAGAAATAGATAGAGGCTTAATAAAGGGAATTAAGAGCTGACGCGCCTTAGAGCTAATTAGCCTAGCCTGCCTCTTACGGCGGGCTTTTTATTATAAAAAGAATGAGTGATGTGGAGGGATATACATGGGGGAAGCGTACAAGCTGGACTGTGATACCTGTGCTTATACTAAGAACATATTTGTAGGATTTGGTTTTGCATATATGAGTTTGAAATCCATTGCTTCGTTTGTACAGGATGCTGCCCTTAAACGACGTATTGAGGAATTCATAGGCAACCCTTCGACGAGATATGATGCTTATAACGCTCTATATGTGTGTCCGACCTGTCAGGCTATGCGCAATGAATTGTTTATAGAGATGAAATCCGACTCATCACAGTATAGGAGTTCTTATGCTTGTCCTAGATGTACGAGTGTCATGGAAAAGAAACACATTGAAAACAATGCTCCTCATCATTTAAGCTGCCCAGCATGTGAGAAGGGTAAATTGAAGGCAACGTTTTATATGGATTGGGATTAATAGACCCCCGAATGTCTCCACATCTTACTCCAATAGGTCTGGTCAAACCATTCAAATTCGGCTACTATTATTGATAACGATTCTCATTTGTAGCATCGGAATGAATGAAAACATTTGAGGTGGACGCTTGTGAATTCAAACTCGTTATCATTAATATATCAGCATTATTTGGAAAAAACTCCGTTTAGACAACAGAATGAGCATACGTATATGATGTTACCGGAAGCGGGTCATGGGCATATCTACCGAGTTACAACTTACAGCGGAATTGAGATTGTATATTCGCACATTCAATATCACGAGCCGTATCCGACCAATTTTTCTTCCAGAGGCCAAATGATTGAACTTCAATTTGCGCTTTCCGGTCAACGTCATGTGAATGTGGCTGGTCTGGATTATACACTCCCGATAGGGCAGGGTGCTCTTATTTTTTTACAGGATTTCAAAGCATGTTTCCATCCTCCGGTTAACGAACAATACCAATCATTTGCACTTGGCATTCCGATTTCGTTGTTTAATTATGCGGCTTCACAGTTAGCGGCTCGTCGGCAGGTAGCTATTGAATTTAATCAAATTCTTAAGGGAGCTGCATTCCATCACTTTAGTTTTGAACTGGATCACAGAAGTATAGTGATGATTGAACACTTGATCAAAGACTTGAAAAGTGTGCATAAATCGCCTTTGTTAATGGAAGCAGCGGCACTTGAGATTTTAAATCGATTTATGATTCAATTATTTGATTTAACACCTATGCCCGAAGGTTTGTCTAAAGATGATGTCAGAAAGCTGCATATGGCTCGGGAGATCCTTGAATCCAGCATGATTGATCCACCTTCGCTGATCACATTATCCCAAAAGGTTGGATTAAACGATTTTAAATTAAAAAAAGGATTCAAAGCCTGCTTTGGAACTACTGTATTTGAATATTTGCGCCAAATTCGTCTCGATTATGCGATGAAGCTGCTCCGAAGCCAAGAAAGCAATGTGACTGAAGCTGCGATGGCTGTTGGATATAGCAATGTGAGTGCATTTTCAGAGCAATTTTTCCGGGAATACGGAGTGAAGCCATCCTCCTTAAAGAAGGTATTTTAAAATTTATTTTTTGACCGTTTTTTAAAAATATCAGGTAAATAAAAAGCTGGAACCCTGTATAGAAAGGATTCCAGCTTTTATTTGGTGCTTAATTCACGATAGTTTCAGTACCCTCTGGATTGATGGTTGAAGTATGGGTACGAGACGCTTCTTCAATATTTTTGAATGCCCAGTAATCTGCGGGTACATCCTTCCATGTAGCCTGGGTCGTACCTTCCAGAGGTCCTCGTTTTAAGATAGTGTTCAAAATTGTAACGGTTTCTACTCGTGTTATATATTGATTGGGTTGGAAGCTGCTGTCGTTAAAACCAGTAATCCATCCTGCCTCAGCTAGCGCTTTAATTGAATCTCTTGCCCAATGCTTTTCGATATCGGTATAAGGTGATGCTGCGGTTTGTGTTCCTTTAAGCTGCTTCCAGGATGCGAGTATTGCTGCCATTTCTGCACGGGTAATGGGTTGCTCTGGCCGAAATGTTCCATCTGCATATCCATTCATGAAGTGTTGTGTCGTGAGTGCTATAATTGAATCCTTTGCCCAATACGTGCTAGGTACATCTTTGTATGTCGTTGAGCCTTCTTTTGTCTCCAGCTTCATAATCCTAGCCATCATCGTGGCAGTTTCAGCTCGTGTAATCGACTGGTCCGGTCGGAATGTCCCATCGTGATAACCGGTTATATATTTTTCATGCATAACCTCTGGTTGATCAACTGGCTTGATTTCCAGAGTCGTCGGCAAATCTGTCGGTAAAACCGATGGTGATGAAGGTGTGGTTGTTTCGCTAGAAGAAATAGACTCACTACTATCTGTACTATCCTTCTTATCTTTTTTACTGCTACTGCTGCCGTTTCCAGTAGTAGCACCAGTTCCGCCAGTATTCCCAGTGTCTGCATCTCCATTTATAACCTGTATATACGCTTCAGAGGTACTCGGGGCAAATCGAGCATCCCCACTATATATAGCAGTAATCGGGTGACTTCCCACACTTAAATTGCTTGTGGTATAGGTCGCAGTGGCATATCCATTTGCAATCCCATTTGGCGTCATCGTAAGCGTATCTAATATATTCGTACCATCCATAAGAACCACGGTGCCAGTTAAATCCTTCGTAATTTGTGGGGTTGAGATGGTTTTGATGCTAAACGTTACGGATTGACCTTGTTTAGAAGGATTTGTCCAACTCGTTACCGTGGTTTCAGTAGCATACACAGCATCTGTTACACTAGGTACTGGTGAGGAGGTCGCATACACAGCACTCCCAGAAAAACTCCATGTCCAGGTCCCAAATAAGACGATAACAGCAAGATAAGATAAACAAAAAGACTTGATTTTACTCATAAACTTCCTCCATAAATTTCTGGTGTCACGATGAACAGACTAAGATCCTCCATGATGACTAACCTGCTAATATGATTTCTTACACTACTGGATTACTATACTAAATGCTTCTGAACCAATTCTGAACAAAATCGACAAAAACCATGCCCAATTAACAGATCACGATTTGCAAGCCCTTCATAAAATGAATGGTCAGTTTAGCGCGACGTTTCGGAAAAAAATGAGCCTTCTTACCATGAACTAATGCTAATCTCACGGTAAGAAGGCTCTTCATGAAACCATATTGGAAACTACAGTTTATTCCACTAGTATTTAAATTTGACCGTTAGGTCCTGTAACTTCTGAGACATATCCGACAAGGTCGTTGCCAGGCTGGTGATCTGCTGCATTGAAGCCAGCTGCTCTTCTGCAGACGCTGCAATATTCTGCGAGTTGTCCGCCGCTTGAAGCGCTAGACTCGATACGTTCTCTCCGCTCGCTGAAATTTCCTGGACACTTGCGGTTATTTGCTCCGTAATGCTCGCGAGCTCTTCTGTTTGCTGTGCGATATGATTGGTGGACGCCACAATTTTGTTAAACTGCTGCTCCGTCTCATTGGCAATTTTAATACCGGAGTCTACATCCTGTTTTACGCGTTCCATGGTCTTAAGCGAATGCTCCATATCTTTGCGCATATTCTGAATCAACTCGGAAATCTGCCCGGAAGACTGGTTCGATTGTTCGGCCAGCTTTCTCACCTCTGCAGCAACGACGGAGAAACCGCGGCCTTCTTCGCCTGCACGAGCAGCCTCAATCGAAGCATTTAATGCAAGCAGGTTGGTCTGCTGTGCAATATCCGTAATGGCATGCAGCATCGTGTCGATCTGTTGAGTGCGTTCATCCAACATTCTCATAACCGCATCGGTTTCATTGACGGAATGGTTAATCAGGTCCATTTGCTTCACCGTATGTTGTACAGCAGTACCACCAACGCTCGCCATTTCCATCGCGTCTGCAGACGAATCAGCAATGGCCAAGGAGCTCTCCGTGATCCGCTGCATACCTATTGAAATTTCTTCAAGCGAGCTGGTTGTCTTCTGGAGCATCATCTGCTGCTCCTTAGCACCGGCCGCCGATTCTTGAATCGCGATGGTGATGTGCTCGGTTGCCTGTCCAGTGTGCTCTGCTCCAAGGGTCAATTCTTTCGAGGAAGTAGCTACCTGCTTTGTGGACAGATTTACCTCACCGATCAGAAATCTAATATTTTTAATCATATGATTGAAGTCCTGTGCAAGCTCGCCGATCTCATCTTTTGAATGAATTTTGACTTCTTCGACCGTTAAATCACCGTCCGCAACTGCGTTAAGTCGTTTTGCGATCATGATGATAGGCTTCGTAAAACGTCCCGAAACAAAGCTTACGATAATTGCTCCCAGAATAACCGCAACAGTCGTAATAATCAGGACAATATAAAGGACTTTGGTCGCTCCGCTGTTAAATTCGTTAAAATATGCTCCAGAACCGATGATCCATCCCCAATAAGGATCCTTTTCAACATAAGAAATTTTCGTCTCCACTTGATCTGTACCAGGTAAAGCCCATTTATAAGTGACGAATCCCCCGCCGTTTGTACCGACTTCTACAAACTCTTTTCCCACATGCACACCGTCTTCCGACACGGCATTCATTAAATTCTGGCCTTCATTTGAAGGGTTCATCATTGAAACGGCATCTTGGTTGACTGCCCACGGATAACCTGTTTTACCTACAGTATATTTAATCTTTATCGGTCTTTTGTTATTATCATCTTTTACACCGAGCAGCTCGATGCGCAGTTTTTCCTGTGCTTCCTCCAATGTTAAATTACCGGCTTCGACTTGCCCATTGAGGAAACTAATCATACCAATTACCATTTGCACACTATTCTTAAGTGCCACTTTGCCTGATTCATTCATTTCATTCTTGGAAACAAAATAAGAACTGATTCCTATTACGAATGTGGGTACAATTAAAATAATTAAGCACATTATGGTTAACTTCGTTCTTAGTGATCTCACCTTCATATTTGATCCTATCTTTGTTTTCACTGCATTTCCCCCTTAGACATCGATATACAGACTCAACCCACAATTGCGCTAGTTACTAAAGGGTAAAAAGACTGTACATCATATATCGTAATAACATGTCAGGAAGTTAAGCCCTTTCATCTTGTCAGCGATGAAACCGTCTAAACTTCGTATCATGTTACGGCCCCCAGGTGAACTATGCGTCAAGGCCACTATAATCAACGGAACCCATTGGATCATAGAATTAAGATCATCTTATACTGTCCTGAAGGCTGGCGCTGTTTTATATGCTAAATTAAATCCGTTTAACCGCAAATTTATCCGTATACAGGCAGTAGTTTCTTGGTATGCTCCGTATACTTCTGCATAGAGAGAATCTATACCAGAGGAGTGTGCGAGGATGAATAGAATCAAAGGGAGCATCTTTTTCAGTGTTTTTGTGGCTATGCTAGGGCTCATGCTCATTGCTCCAATTATGCCGCCCCTTATTCGTGAGCTGGGGTTAAGAGAAAGTCATTCTGGGTTAATTATATCGCTTGGCTCCATAACGATGGCCTTAATGGCTCCAATTTGGGGGAATCTGAGTGATGAAAAGGGACGCAAGCCTGTGATTTTACTTGGATTCATAGGGATGTGTGTAAGCTGCTTGCTGTTTACGCTTACTCTTTTTGCAGGATTAAAGGGTTGGCTCAGCGGGGGAATGCTGTTAGTCCTGCTGATTGTTACACGCGGCTTGATCGGCGGGTTTATCCCGGCGGTATTGTCATCCTCCCAAGCTTACATGGGAGACGTGACCGAGGGGGAAGATCGAGGTAGTGGCATGGCTATCATTAGCGCGGCCAATGGACTTGGATTAGTATTTGGGCCCGCTATTGCAGGCGCCTTTACTTTAATAGGCTTGCTGTGGCCTCTGTATTTTGGAATCGTGATTGCGGCTGTAGCATTTGTAGTGGCCTTGCTGGCAATTCCGTCTGCCAAGCCTGTTATTCAGCAAAAGCCAGCTCGGATTAACCCTTTTCAACCTGGTCTACGAATGTATTTGTTTGCAGGTTTGGTTACGATGATTAGTATTGTGACCATCCAGGTTATAGGTGGATTTTATTTTCAAGATCAATTAGGCCTTTCATCCGAAGAAACAGCAAGAGTGGTTTCCTTTGGGCTTATGTTTTCTGGGGCAGCGATGTTGATTGTACAGATCGTTCAAATGAAATGGCTTAAATGGCAACCCAAGCCGATGATTTTGCTCGGCTCTCTGTTCCTTATTGTCGGTATGCTGCTATTTCTCATGTCAGCCAGCGTGGTCGTTTACTATTTTGCGTTCTTTATGTTTGGTATAGGTACAGGCTTGCTAATGCCTGGATTTATGGCCGGGGCTTCTCTTTCTGTCAGTAAAGAACAGCAAGGAGGAGCCGCTGGTCTGGTGGCCACTGTCCAAGGCATTTCTGCGATTATTGCTCCTATTTTGACAACGACGCTATATCGGGTGGATAAATATATTCCTTTTGCTCTTATAGCAGTTCTGGTAGCTGTTATGGCCGTCATTATGTTGGGGATAAGAAAGAGAAAAGGGAATAGTGAACTGGTATCTCAGAAGGCCAAATAAATAACAGAATTGTTTGATGAACCCATAGGCTTTCGCGCTATATTCACGGGAAGCCTATTTTGTTTGCTGGTTTGAATGATAGTCAAAAGGTCTCAATTGTCTATTTCATATTGGTGGCGAAGATGCGATGAAGTGGAGGGAAGGAATGTACAGGGTGCTGGAAGAAGAGGAGCGTGCTGCGGAATGGCTCGAGCTGTAGCCGAAGACAATACTGGATATACCTTTGAACCGCTGCTTCGAGGGGCGACCGAACGGCGAGCGCTGAGTCGAATGCCTCGTTCCTTAACCTCTGCTCCCATTTGGTATCTCCCATAAATTTGCTGGCAGATACAGCAAGCTGATATTGATCGGTCCCCATATGTTTAGCGGCAGGTTGAAGAATCTCTTTTATCGTTTGCCATAACGAAGCGGCCTGCCGGCTTTCTGCTCCAAAATGGAAGATGATGTGGATACAGGCCGTAATAATATTGCGTCCAAGTCCGTACAGAAACCATTCTTCTTCCTTAGTAATAAGCGGAATAATGGTTTCCATCGTTTCCCATGCCTCATCCAATCGCCCTGCTTCAATGAACTTCTCTGCTAGACTAGATGCAGTAGAACAGTAGTTATGATGATTCCCTTCGGTTTTCTCTATTTCGGTCAGCTTTTTAAGAGCTTCAATTTCACCTTCTGCATGGTTGCGCCATCTCTCATGATAAACGAGTGTCTGCAAATTTTCTTTGTTCCAATCCGTCTGATCCTTGATCCACAAATCGATAAATAATGATAGATAAACATCTTCCCCGAGCTCGCTCGCGATATTGATGCAATCCTCGATATTAGCTGCATCTTTGCTGAATAAATATTTTTCCAAAATCAACTCTGGGTCAAACCCGGCATATGTATCGAAATTGGCCTCCTTGGCCTGCTGGAACAAGATTTGGTCCTGCTCACGCTCATACTTTTGCAGTAAAAAAACGGCGTAATACAGAGCATCGCCAATCCCCTGAAAACTGTTCGTTTCCCTGTCTATAATCTCATTAACGAGCAACCTTCTAACAATCGGTTCGTAATGGGGGGCATATCGATCCTCGCGATTATACAAAGCCAAAAGCACCTTCAAGCGATTGGTATAATTGGCATCACTTTTTCCATATTTCTCACTGTGCTTTTCCAAATAATCGACCTTCGAAAAATCGGCGTGATTACCTATTAGACTCTGCAGCATTTCATCATAGGGTGTTATCATCTGATCCAACAGCTTTCTGTAGTTCGTTTCCAATACTGTGATTCTCCTTTCCTGATCGACCTAATACTACAATCCATATTTACAAAAAACAAGCGATTTCCTTTTAAAAGGGGATTGCCTGTTTTGCATTATGCTGTTTTTGATTTCTCAAACCGGATGAATACATAACATTTAAACTACATATTGAGTCACTTTAGTGCACGGACGACAAATTTCGTCATTATTTTTAGTTATTCAGGACGTGGAAACCGTTCTTGTTCCTTAGTACAATGATAAAAATAACAAGTGATGAAAAGAAAGATGACAAAGAGACGAGGGATTACGGATAAGGGGGGACGGACTGTGGCCGTATACACACTACGTAGATTGGTACAAATGATTCCAGCACTGCTTGGTATTGTCGTCATTACATTCATGATCTCAAGAGTGCTTCCAGGTGATCCTGCCGTGATGCTTGCGGGGGAGCAGGCTACACCCGAGACGATTGAAAATATTCGAAGCAGTATGGGACTGGATCAACCGAAGTACATTCAATTTTTCCATTATGTAGTGGGATTGTTCCAAGGTGATCTGGGTCAGGCTTATCACACCGGACAGTCAGTGGCAAGCGACTTTGCTACCCGGTTTCCAGCAACCATCGAGTTGGCGCTGGCAAGCTTGGTTATTGCGATTCTGGTGGCAATCCCGATCGGTATTCTGGCGGCAACCCGTAAAGAATCGATTGTTGATCACATTTCGCGCGTGTTTTCCTTGATCGGTGCATGTATGCCCATTTTCTGGATTGGACTGTTATTCATTTATATTTTCTATGCTAAATGGGGCATCGCTCCTGCGCCGATGGGTCGAATTAGCGGTGACATCAATCCGCCGACGCACGTTACGGGACTTTATGTACTCGATAGTCTGATGACCGGTGATTTTGTAGCTTTAAAAAGCAGTTTATCCCATTTGGCTCTGCCAGCTGTCTGTCTCAGCACAGGCACTATGGCGATTGTGGCACGGATGATGCGCTCCAGCATGCTGGAAGTCATCGGTCAGGATTTTGTTCGCACAGCCAGAGCCAAAGGTCTGCGCGAAGGAATTGTCATCTATAAGCACGCACTCATTAACGCTTTTATTCCAACGCTTACCGTACTTGGTTTGCAGGTCGGTTACCTGATTGGTGGAGCGGTTATTACCGAAACCATTTTTACCTGGCCAGGAGTGGGCAGTTATGTGACGGACTCCATTTTGGCAGCTGATTACGCACCGATTCAAGCATTTACCCTCGTAAGTGCGCTGATTTACAGCTTTATCAATCTTGGAGTCGACTTGGTCTACGGATTGATTGACCCACGTATCCGGTACGAGTGATAACAATGAAGCACAAAAGTAGGGGGAGGTACTCGGATGAGCACTGCAAGTGATTTGGTAGCAAAAGCGGCTGTACCTCAGCCCAATGCAGCCGCTATACCGAAACGTAAGACCTTTTGGCGATTACTGTTTGGCAATAAACTCGCTTTAATCGGATTCATTTTTATCGTTGGCTGGACGCTCATTGCCATCCTCTCATCATGGATCGTTCCACATGATCCTTATGTAACCGACCCGGCGAACAAGCTGCTGCCGCCAAGTGTAGAACATTGGTTTGGGACCGATAATTACGGACGCGACATTCTCAGCCGTGTTATTTACGGAGCCAGAATCAGCATATGGACCGGGATGATCGCCGTGTCGATCTCATTTATCATCGGCGTACCGCTTGGAGCCATCGCAGGTTTCTATGGTGGTCGAATGGGCAGCATTATTATGCGCTGCATGGATATTCTGTTGGCTTTCCCGTCGCTGGTACTCGCCATGGCTATTGCTGCAGCGATGGGACCAGGTCTGATGAGTGCACTTATCGCCGTGGGCATTGTAGGCATACCCGAATTCGCCAGGCTGATTCACGGACAAACCATCTCTCTCCGGGAAAAGGAGTTTGTTGAGGCCAGCCGGGCGATTGGTGTAACGAACGGAACGATTCTGTTTCGCCACATCTTGCCTAATGCCCTTGCCCCACTGCTTGTGAATGCAACGCTTGGAATGGGCTTTGCCATCCTCACCTCAGCCAGTCTCAGCTTCCTGGGACTCGGTGTGAAACCCCCAATTGCTGAATGGGGCGCAATGATTTCGGAAGGGCGAGCGTATATCATTTCTGGTGAGTGGTGGATTGTAACTTTCCCGGGACTTGGAATTGCGACAGCTATTTTGGGCTTCAATTTGCTTGGAGACGGTTTGCGGGATGTTCTTGATCCTAGACTGCGCTCTAGCAAATAAAAATAAATAGATCATTAAAGGGGAGAACGTAAGCCATGTTGAAAAAAAGTCTTTCTCTAATTGTCGTCTTGTCTACGTTGCTATGGACGGCAGGCTGTGCGAGCAATGCTAACAGCCCGTCCGCTTCATCTGGAGAGAAGGGCGCAGATGCCCCATCCCCACCAAAGACGATTACACTTGCTTACTCGGAGGGAGGGTCAACCATGGACCCTGCTGAAGCAAGTGATCTTACATCGGACACCCTTGTGCTTGCGCTCTATGATCAGCTTGTGACCTACGGCAAAAAGTCTACGGATAGCGGCGAAGTGGCAGATACGGAAGCCATTAAGCCCATGCTGGCTGAAAAATGGGATGTGTCCGCGGATAACATGACTTATACGCTCCATCTGCGTAAAGACGTTAAATTCCAAAGCGGCAACCCGCTAACCGCCAATTCCGTGTTGTATTCCTTTGAGCGGCTTAAAAATTCCGATTCCGGTAGCTTTCTGTATGGTATGAGTTCCATTAAAACCGCTACAGCGCCAGATGAGCACACCGTTGTCGTTACATTGTCCCAACCCAATCATATGTTTCTACAAATCCTGTCATTGTACAACTTCTCCATTGTGGATGATGTGCTTGTCAAAGAAAATGGCGATGGTGACTATTTGAAAACACATGCGGCAGGTTCAGGCCCGTTTAAGCTTGAAAAATGGGACCCTGCGACAGAAGCTGTCTTTAATGCTAATGACAGCTACTGGCAAGGAGCGCCAAATCTGAGCAAAGTAACGATGAAGTTTACCAAGGAAGCTTCCAACCGTGTACTTCTGCTGGATAAAGGCGATGTGGACATGGCGATTGAGATTCCTGCAAAGGATGTTTCGAAGCTGGAAACCAACGCCGATCTAAAGGTTCAATCCAATGCAAGTAACCGGATTCTGTATTTCGCCATGAATAACAAAGTCAAACCTTTTAATGATCCAAAAGTGCGTCAAGCGATTGCTTATGCCATTCCTTACGACCAATTAATCGACGATGTCATGTACGGTCAAGCGAAACAAATGAAGAGTTCTGTAGCGAGTAACACGCCTGGCTACACCGATGCGGGTTACAACTATAAGCACGACCTGGACAAAGCAAAACAGCTGCTTACAGAAGCGGGTTATCCTAATGGGTTTAATTTTGACCTGACCCTGGGTTCCGGCTTCCAGGACTGGGCAGATGATGCCGTATTGATTCAAGCTGAACTTGCCAAGATTGGCGTAAAGATGAATGTTGTCAATGTTGCTCGTGCACAGTTCCTTGAACAGCAACGAGAAGGCAACCTGACAGCATACATTTCCAAATGGACTTCCTTCGTCAACGACCCTGGTTATCATCTCGGGTTTCTGATGTACAGCGGCGGTTCATCGAATTATATGCATTACGCTAATGCAGAAGTGGATAAGCTTTGGGAACAAGCAGGCAAAGAGCAAGATGAAAATAAACGTAAAGAGCTGTATGGCAAAGCACAAGAGCTTATAAATCTAGATTCGCCATGGGCGTACCTGTATGAGTACAATCGCGTTGTTGGCATGAGCAAAGATGTCACTGGATATGTCTACTACCCAGATGAGGTTATCCGATTCTATTCATTGAATAAAGAGTAAGTTGTGATCTTACCTTATGCCTTCGGTTTTTACAGCCGAAGGCTATCATTTTACACCTGAAGGATGAAGCTGATCCCGATGGATCGTAAAAATTGTAGTTGGCTAAATGGAAAACGTGAAGGGACTGAATGGAAATGACAGATTGGAAAACGTTAGTTCTTGATGAAATAGATAAACGGCAGGACGAATTGCTTGAGCTATGCTCGCGGTTGATTCAATTTCCTTCGGAAAATCCTCCAGGTGATTCACGCGAAATTAGTCAGTTCATTATGGACTATCTTAAAGAAGCAGGTATAAAAACAACGGTGCATGAATCCGGGCCGAATATGTGGAATCTCATTTCTGATTATGGCGCTGAAACGGCGGACGGAAAAAAACTGATTTTCTGTGGGCATACAGACGTTGTGCCGGCAGGGGATCGTACTCGTTGGGATTTTGATCCGTTTTGTGGTGAAATACGTGATGGCTATCTCTTGGGTCGCGGTGCTTCGGACATGAAAGCAGGACTGGGCGGATTAATATTTACCGTTGCGCTGTTCTCCAAATTGGGCGTACCACTCGAAGGTGCGTTGTCGTTGCTTGTAGTTCCAGACGAGGAAACCGGAGGTCATCTTGGAGTACCTTGGGTGCTGGAAAGAAAACTGATTGAAGGAACAGCTGCTGTGATTGCAGAGCCTTCAGGCCCGCAAAACCCGACCATCGGGCAAAAGGGAAGCTGCTGGTTTGAATTTACTGTTGAAGGCACACCGGGTCATGGCAGTTTGCAGCCAATTGCAGGTGAAAGTGCTATTTTGAAGGCGGCAAAAGGGATCGAAGCGCTGCAACAACTGTGGAACATCAAGCCGGACATCCCGGAAGAAGTCCAAGAGATCATTGAAATTTCCAAGCGTTATGCAAGCGAACGGGAAAACCCGAGCTATGGACAAGCGTTTGATCATGTAACGGTGAACATTGGTACGATCCAGGGAGGCACGAAAGTCAATGTGGTTGCGGACCGTTGCACAGTGCAAGTGGACTCCCGTGTTCCATTTGGCGTAGACCACCGGGATGTACTGGCCAAAGCCAAAGAATTGCTTGCAAGTGTTGGCATTGACGCGGAGCCCAAACAATTCGGATTTTATGGGAATGCCAACTGGACCCCTCCAACCGAGCCGATTGTACAGGAGCTTGTGGAATCTATCGCTGAGGTCAGCGGTAAAGAGGCCTACGGCGTACTGCAATGGGCAACCAGCGACGCACGTGCATTCCGCAAATACAATATCCCTGTATTACAATACGGGCCTGCCGAACTGTCGACCATTCACAATTTTAATGAAAAAGCTCCGGTATGGCAGATCATTCAATCTGCGAAAGTATACGCCTTGACGGCGCTTAAATATCTGAAAACAACACAAAAAGAAACATAAGGGGATCTGCCGTATGATGAAACAAGTTTTTGAAGTTTATGACCTTTTGGATAGCCCGTTCGCCAGCGGGGCAGAAGTCAAAGCTTATTTGGAACAACTGGGTCAAGCGGAGATTACGGTCACCACTGTGCAAGGTGAAAAGGGCTCTACGGATTTTATTAAAATTGTCATTGCCGGTAAAACGGGTCGCATTCAGGGGGGCGATTCTCCAACCTTGGGTGTAGTAGGGCGACTTGGTGGACTAGGAGCACGACCGGAAATGATCGGATTTGTATCCGATGGTGACGGTGCAGCAGCGGCAATTTCGGCGGCGGCTAAACTTTTGAGCATGCAGTCCAAAGGAGATGTGCTTGACGGAGATGTGATCATCTGTACACATATTTGTCCAGATGCACCCACTCAGCCCCATGATCCGGTTCCATTTATGGATTCACCCGTAGATATTTTGACGATGAACAAATATGAAGTGACACCCGAAATGGAAGCGATCCTGTCCATTGATACGACCAAAGGGAATCGGGTCATTAACCATAAAGGTATTGCCATTTCCCCAACGGTACGTGAAGGCTACGTGCTACGCATTAGTGAAGATCTCGTCGATATTGTGCAGACCGTTACTGGCGAACCGTGTGTCACGTTTGCTGTAACTACACAGGACATCACACCTTATGGTAACGACCTGTATCACATCAACAGCATTTTGCAGCCAGCGGTGGCCACTTCCGCTCCAGTGGTTGGTGTAGCCATCACGGCCGCTGCTCCTGTCCCAGGCAGTGCAACGGGGGCCAGCCACGAAAGCGATATTGCGCTGGCGGCCAAATTGGCTGTAGAAACAGCCAAAGCTTATGGACGTGGGCAATGCTCTTTTCATTCGGAAAAGGAGTTTCAACATATTACTAAATTGTACGGTACCATGAAGCATCTGCAAACGATGGGTAAGTCTGAATAAGCTTATTCCCTAAGATAAAAAGAACATGAAGGTTCAATGATGGACAAGGAGGAGGAAGAGGGCATGACACAACTGCTTGAAGTAACCAACCTCCGGACGGAGTTCAAGACTGCGGCTGGCACCATCCGGGCTGTGGACGGCGTCGATCTATCGGTTGGCAAAGGCGAAACACTCGGAATCGTTGGCGAATCCGGGTGCGGCAAGAGCATTACCTCCCTTTCCATTATGCAGCTCCTCCCCAAGGGACTTGGGAAAGTAGCCGCTGGTGAAGTACGATTTAACGGTGAAAACATGCTGGATTTTTCGGAGCGGAAAATGCGCTCGATTCGTGGCAACGAGATGGCTATGATTTTTCAGGAGCCCATGACTTCGCTAAATCCTGTGTTCAAAATCGGCAAGCAAATTGCGGAGTCTGCCCGCTACCACCACGGTGTAAGCAAACACAAAGCAAAAGACATGGCTGTGGAAATGCTGACGAAAGTAGGAATTCCACGTCCAGAAAAAGTAGCCGCTTCTTATCCGCATGAACTCTCGGGCGGTATGCGCCAACGGGTGATGATTGCGATGGCGATGGTGTGCAATCCGAAGTTGCTGATCGCCGATGAACCGACAACGGCACTCGATGTAACCATTCAAGCACAGATTCTTGATTTGATGCGTGAGCTACAGAAGTCCGAAGGAACTTCCATTCTGATGATTACTCATGACCTTGGTGTCGTTGCTGAAATGTGCGATCGGGTCGTGATTATGTATGCCGGACAAGTCGTAGAAGAAACGGATGTTAAAACGCTTTTTAAAGATCCCAAGCATCCGTATACACAAAGTTTGCTAGCCTCACTGCCGCAATTGAACAGTGATCAGGAGCGTCTGGCTTCCATTCCGGGCCAGGTTCCCAACCCGCTCGATATGCCAAAAGGCTGCCGCTTTGCACCGCGTTGTCAGTTTGCTAAGGAAATTTGCCGTGCAGAGGCCCCGGAGCTTACAGAAGTGGAACCCGGACACAAAAGCCGCTGCTTGCTACAGCAGGAGGGATATCATGAGTACACTGCTTGAAATACGTAATTTGAAAAAACACTATCCGATCAAAAAAGGACTTTTTTCCAAACAAGTGGGAGCAGTCAAAGCGGTGGATGGTATTAACCTGACTGTACAGCAGGGTGAAACCCTGGCAATCGTGGGAGAATCCGGCTGCGGCAAATCCACAACCGGACGGGCAATACTCAGATTGATCGAACCGACGGATGGAGAGATTCTGTTTAATGGCACGGATATACGTAAGCTAAACACAGAGCAGCTGCGCAAATTCAGAACGGATATGCAGATGGTGTTTCAAGATCCGTTTGCTTCGCTTGATCCCAGATGGACAGTACAGCAGGTGCTGGAAGAACCGCTTATCACGCATGAAAAGCTAAGCAAAACGCAGCTCAAAGAGCGGGTGGAAGAGCTGCTCGAAGTGGTCGGATTGTCTCCTTATCACGCACATCGTTATCCGCATGAGTTCTCGGGTGGTCAACGCCAGCGGATCGGGATCGCACGGGCACTGGCGCTTCATCCCAAATTTATCGTGTGTGACGAGCCAGTCTCGGCCCTCGATGTGTCGATTCAGGCGCAAGTGCTCAATCTGATGAAGGACCTGCAAAAACAATATGACCTGACGTATATGTTCATATCCCATGATCTGTCGGTCGTCAAATTTATCAGCGACCGCGTGGGTGTGATGTACCTGGGCAAGCTGGTCGAACTCGCACCGACCCAAGCAGTGTTCAGAGAGCCGCTGCACCCGTATACAAAGGCGTTAATGTCTGCGGTACCTGTAGCTGATCCGGAAGCGGAACGTGATCGGATTGTACTTAAAGGGGATGTGCCCAGTCCAGAAAATCCGCCAAGTGGTTGTGCGTTTCATAACCGCTGCCCGGCAGCCATGGAGATATGCAGCAAAGTACAGCCCATCTTTGCCGAAGCTGCACCGGGGCGGCAGGTAGCCTGTCACTTGTATCCAGCTTCTACGCCGGAACAAGCGATAGCAGGGCAAGCCTGAGTTGGCTGACAAAGAATATGTAGTCTCTTGTGAAGTCAAAAGGTCAAAAAAGGTCAAATTGATTGAAATCTAAAACTATTTTTGACAGATCGCTTAGGATCGGGTTATTTCAGTATTTTCAGCCTCTTTTGAACTTTGAGCCTCGCTCTATTCGGTATTATAATATGAATCGTAAGGAACACAAACAACAACCAATTAAAAGGAGCTGATTTTCATGTTTGATCTGGTCCCATTTCGTAAAAGAAATGAAGACTTCTTTGGACAAATGTTTAAATCCTTCAATGGTATGGTTGATGACCACTGGCTTGCTCCATTTGGCAGCAACTCTCAGACGTTTCGGACGGATATTCGTGAAGAAAACGACAGATATCTGGTGGAAGCTGAGCTTCCAGGCATTGCAAAAGAAGATATCGACATCGATATTGCCCATAATTATTTGACGATCCGTGCTAAACGGAATGAATATCATGAAGAGAAGGATGATACGAATAAAATGATTCGACGGGAGCGCCGTTCTGGGGAATTTGTCCGACGCTTCTATGTGGATCATGTTGATGAAGAAGGCATTAAGGCAAAACTGGATCAAGGTGTATTGAAACTTGAAATTCCTAAACGTCAGGGTGACGATCGTTCCCGCAGACAGATCCAGATTGACTAAAGGGGTATGATGTACAAGACAGGGCTGATTAATCAGTCCTGTTTTTTGTGTACGTCCTGTTTAAAAAGACTCGATCACATTGTAAGTGAGGTATTCCTCCTTCGGTTTAAATTCTTATGAATTAGAGTCGCCCTCTGCTATAAAATAGGCTATCTGCTATGCTAAAATAATGAAATTACCTGTAAAGCTATTATAACCATACTTCTCGCATGCCGGGGTCAGCCGATGCTATGGACACGAAGAAGGGAGGATACATCCTTGGAAGCAATACTAAGACGGCACTGGCCGGAGTGGAACGGAACGCTGCAGAAACGAACCGGGGGTTGGAATAATACGACGTATTTTGTTAAGAGTGGTGGACGAAGCGGGGTGCTGCGCGTCTACGATACACACAGGGATCGGGATAAAATTGAATTTGAGCATGCGGTTTTGCAGGAGCTGAGTAAGCATTCTCTATCATTCAGAATACCCCAGCCTATTCCGACGGTCACGGGAGAGACGCTTGCTCAACTGGAGAGGGAAAGCGGTAAATATGTGTGTCTGTTCAAATACATAGAAGGCGTATCACCCCTGGAGCAGGATTCAAGCTTTGCCTATTCTTTGGGCGAGGCTACGGGCGAATTATCGGCTGTGCTTGCGACATTCAATCTTGATATGACCCCAGTCTATCGACCGTATTATGCTTTGCAGCAATCCTATCCATTGTGTAACCGGGAAACGGTTCAAGGCTTTTGTTTACATCCGCCTGAGCCTCTAAAGGATTTGCATGAAGAACTGCGATTAATAGGAGAGGTTTATGAAGAGATTACAGATTCGCTTCATGCATTGGAAGAGTTGCCACATCAGCTTGTACATGGGGACTTGAATGCTTCCAATTTGTTAATAAAGGATTCGGATCATAGTCTAGTCACTGCATTGCTTGATTTTGAATTTTGTACGCTAGACGTTCGGGTCATGGAGCCGGCGGTCATCTTATCTGGATTTTTGGGACAACCGGAGGAGGAGACAGCAGTTCGGGATTTTTGCCGGGGCTTCAGCCGCCAGGTTCATTTAAGCCACAACGAGATTGATGCTTTGCCTGTATTGATGCTGCTTAGGAAGGTAGATGTATTTCTTCATTTTTTGAGTCGCTTTCTGGAAGGAACGGATCAGTCACATGTACTGCAAGAGCAGGTCAAACAGATCTCTGCCGACTTGCTCCAGCTTTCTACCAGCAGTAGCTGGATTCAGGAGGAGTTGATCTAAGCTGTAATGTATAGGAATAAATGAGCTGTATGCCATGTTATGTTATAGTCTCTGGAAAAATTGAGCTGAGTCCATTGAGATGTACTCGGAACTGGAGGAGTAGATGAATAGTTGGTTAACGAACGCGTTACGACCGTACTTCGGGCTGGAGGCGCTGGAAGAGCATTGGGACGTGGTAGAAATTAAAGATGGATACTTTATTTGTATGGACGGGGATGTCATTCGCAAGCGAATTTCTTTTACTGAGGATACCTATGGAGAAACCGATGTAGAGATTCTTACGCGTGACCGGGCATTTGTTTTGCCTAAAACGGCTCGTGGCAAAGAGAAAAAGCTGAATTACACAAGTGTTTCGAGCATCAAGGCGGAAGGCGTAACCTTTTCAGCAGGCATTCGAAGGTTTGATTTTTTAATAGGAGGAGCACATGAAGTATCTTAAAGATTGCCCGGAGCCAGGCATGGGAACCTGGTATTTTGAAATAGATTCGGATGGAACAGCCTATCGACAAATTGTCATCCAGGATGATGGCACGTATATCGCCTCTAATCGCAAGCACGAGCAGTATCATTTCTTATTAGCTGAGAAAGCGATTGATGATACAGAGCCCTCTTATACGCAAATTACAAAAAAAGAGTTTGAAGAAATCTGGTCCAATTATCTTCACACCTTCAATCAGGAATGGCATCAAATCAAAAATGCACTGCCCGTTGGGACTAAGGTAAAGGGTTATATTGAAGCATTTTTCCCACACGGTACGATTATTCATATTTTCCAGCATCATGCGGTCGGATTGTCAGACACTCGTACATATGAGGAAAAGACACCATCCGAGTGGATGTATCCTAAGCATGAGGTCACGGCAATTGTAAAAGGATACGACGAAGTGAATCAGTGGGTGATTTTAGATCAAACGCAGGTTTTCAAACATCAGTTTGTAGGTTGAAAGTGAATTTTGGAATATGCGGGAAGGGGAATGAACATGCATACTTTAACGGTTGATGAACTGGTGGATAAGGATAACCATGCATGGGAAGAGGTCACAAATATTCTGAAAGAAGGCCGGAATTCTCATCACATTGTATCGTCCAAATCGGAATCCGCTACGGGGGACACGCTGTACCGTTTGCAGGTGAGTACGAAGTCGTATTTGGGAACAGTTGCCTATGAGACAGGAGGAATCGTGTTTGATTACGGTTGGATCACCTTGCTGGGTGCGGGTGGCTCTGGAATTTTTGGTAGCTTGACCTCATGGAACGGACTTCAGGAGCCAGAAAGTGTTCCTGCGCTTGAGGGGATGCTGATTGTGGCTTATGATGCAGCAGGTGGATTTTTTGGATTGGATACAGGGAAATTCGGACGTAGCGGTCATATCTACTATTTTGCACCAGATGCATTAGAATGGGAATCCACAGAGCTGGCCTATTCCGGTTTCTTGAGCTGGTTGGCTGAGGGAGATTTGGACTTGTTCTACCAGACATTCCGCTGGAACGGTTGGCAGAAGGATATGGAGCAACTTCAGCCGGGAGAGGTATTTGCATATTATCCGCCGCTATGGACTCAGGAAGGTGGAGGGGAGACTAGCAGCAAGTCGCCTATAGACATTACAAAAGTATGGCAGGCGGTAGTGGATAAGGAATAGCTTGCTCGGTAGAAATAACAACTCTTAGAGGCATCGAGGTATGGAGGTTGGCTGATATGTGGAGTATTCACTTTGAACAGCAGTTTGTAAAAAGTCTGGAAGCAACGGATGAACAAATCGCAAATTTTTTGAAAACATGGAACATAAAGCTATCGGAACAAGAGATTCACGAAATCAAGCAAAGACAAGTGAACCCTTTTCCAAAGTCGTCTCCATTCTATGATCAATATAAACCTTTAGATCCTATGAGCTGGCATCTGCCCCAAGGGCAATTTCCTGACAGCTATATGGATTTTTTGAGATACTCTAACGGCGGGGAGTTTCAAAATGGAGAACGTTATTTTCAGTTTTTCAATACCGAAGATTTGAGAGAAATGAACCTTGCCTACGAGTTACCGGAATATATGCCGGGTGCTGTATCGTTTGCGATGGATGGGTGCGGAAACCACTATATGTTTGATATGAGAGAGGAAAAAAGAAACAATGAGTATCCCGTTCTTTTTGCTCATTCTGGTAGTTTGGGATATGACGAATGTGAACAGGTTGCCCATTCATTTATAGAGCTGTGTACGGAAAAATGGGCATTGTATTGATGTATTGAACCCGCAATAATGAACCCTTCGCCGGTTTCATTTTGCGGGTTATGTAAGTTTTCAAACTAAGCCTGTCTTGCTACTTATTTGCATTTATCATTTTAATTAACACTTGATATACCATCGGTAAGGTGGTGAAACCGTCACTTTGTAAAAAGTGTCCTCCATGGTCTACTTCATGGAAATCGGCTTGGATGTCTTCAGCTAGTTTCTTACTGAGTGCAAAGGGCACAATTGTGTCATCCTTTGAAGCGATAACTGAACGCGCTTTTAGCGAATCCATGATTTGCTGATAATCCAAATGGCCATTTGTAAATTCATCTAATGACGGTAGACTCGGCACTGGATCAGTAAAACCGGAAACGAAAACGAGACCACCAAGTGGTTCTGGGATACTTACTTGCTGTAGGTATCTTAATATGGATACACATCCCAAGCTATGACCAATAAAATAGGTGTCTTTATGTAGAACTTTAATATTTTGTAATAGATGCTCGATCCACTCATTAAGTTTGGGGGATTGCGAGTTGGGCATCTCCAGTATACCTACCGATACTCCATCTTCCTGTAATTTGTCTTGTAACCAAGGGAACCAATGATCGGCTGGCGAAGCTGTGTATCCGTGGATTATATATACTTGTTTTTTATTTTGTATGTTTGTCACAATACTTTCTCTCCCATCATTCAGCGTTCGTTGTTTATATGTGCCCTACTTCGTGTAAGGACTCCTCTTCTAGTTTAGCAAATTCTTTAAGCCCATGACTATCTAAAATTTTGAGTTACATAGCAAATCCAAATATGAAGTTGCCTACTATAATATTCTTATTTTTGCAGTACCGTTATTTTACTTATAAATTTAAGCGCTTTCTACCGATATATAGATATATATATCATCACGTTCTGTGATCTGCAGCGTGAACTATTATCCATAGACGATCTGGAGGGGTTTGGATGAGTAACAAGCTATCAGACAGGACTAAAAAAGGAAAAGGTTTTAGAGATTTAAAGGTTACGACAACGATGATCTCCATGATTGTAATCAGCTTAGTGGGTTTACTCATTGTATCGTTGGTAGGGGTTATCGGTATGTATCAAGCTAAAGAGGGTCAAGGTATTTTGTATGTGGATCGCTTTCAACACCAAACGAATATTCTTGAAGTCAAAAGTGATTTCTATAATATGCGGGCTAATTATACCAAAATACTTGACAATAAGGAGTACACAGATAAACAGTATAAGCAAGTGCAGAAAGGAAAAGATAGCGTTACAACCGGACTAAATGAATTCTCACAAAGGAATTTGGATGCTAAGGAACAGAAATTGTACGAGGAACTACGGGGGAGTATAGACACATATTATCAGGATATTGAGCAAATCATGGCAGTCAAAAAAAATAGCGGAACGTATGACACGGAAGAGAGAGGCCGGATTAATAAATCCAGTACGGCCATTGTTACGATGTTGACTACGATTTCAGATTATAACAATGAGCAATCCGCCAACTTATATCAAAATACGCAAAATGAGATTAAAATGCGTACAATTGTTTTGATCACGGTTCTGGCCCTCGTGCTGGCTATTCTTATCACCATCTCCTTTGCGGCTATTCGAAATATCCGTTTTCGGATGAGTACAATTACGAAATACTGTGAGGAGATTACCCAAGGGAATTTAACGGCAGCACTTGATCCTACCTTGCTCAAAGGAAATAATGAGATCGCTGTCATTGCTCGTGCCATTCAACAAATGACAGATTCAACCTCAATGGTCATAACGGGGGTTATCAATGAGTCACGCCAAATTAACCAACTGAGTGACCAGACGAATCATAATATGACAGATCTCAATGAGCGGATTAGAGATGTATCTGCCACGGTCGAACAGCTGTCAGCAGCTATGGAAGAGACTTCGGCATACACCGAAAATATGAACCATTCTGCGGAAGAAATGCAGCGGGCAGCAGAGTACATTTCGGTCAAAACTCAAGAAAGAGCTCAGTCTGCCCATGATACAAGTGTAAAAGCCGAAACATTGAAGCATGCGGCTAGTGAATCCAATAAAGCAGCCAAGGAAATTTACCGGAAGGCCAATGAAAAGATGAAGGAAGCGCTAGAACGAGCCAAGGGCGTAGACCAAATTCGTTTACTTTCTCAGTCCATCTTAGAAATTACGGCACAAACCAATTTGCTGGCTCTAAATGCATCCATTGAAGCGGCTCGTGCGGGTGAGTCAGGTCGAGGGTTTGCGGTTGTGGCTAACGAGATTCGCAAGTTGGCAGACGGCTCCAAACACGCAGTAGACCAAATTCAGAGTGTTACTCAAGAAGTTGTGCAATCTGTTGAGAATTTAACTACTAATGCGGAAGAATTACTGCACTTCCTGCAAGCCCAGGTAGGCAAGGATTATCAGCTGCTTGAGGATACAGCAGGACAATATTACAATGATGCCGTGGAGCATACGAACACGGTCAATGATTTGAACGCCACCTCTAAGCAGGTGAATGAAACTATCCAAACCATGGTGAGAGCAATCCATGAGATTGCAACAGCCAGCGAACAGTCTGCTATATCCACTCAGCACATTGCAGAGAATATGGTTTCATCGACGGAGAAATCTCTTGAAGTGGCACACCAGTCTGATCAGGTGAAGGAAAGTGCTGCGCGACTGAATGAACTGGTCGAAGGCTTTAAAATTTAACGAGGCCTATCGTAAAGACTAGGGAGAACATTCCATCGAAGAAAAACAGTTGGGGAGCCGAACAATAGGCTCCCTTTTTGAGTTTACTCTTCTAAGGTTGCTTTTGGACTACAGTCAAGAGCTCGTATCTCGTAGCTCTTCCTGTTCAGCCGTTTGCATCAGCTTGTAAATCTGTCGTGTTGTGTTCACATTCCGCACCGTCATTTGCTGATACAGCTTGGTGCCGACTAATTTCGTTAACCCGCTTTTTGTGACTTGTTCTTTGCTGACAGAAAACAGAACGGCCCCGTTCGTATATATTACATGGCCTATTCCCGGTTTCAAAGGTAGCTTGTCCAGAACGGAAATATCGTTAATTTCATCCCACAGGAACAATACATCACTTTTCATCTGTGTATCATTAGACCATTCATTCGGCAGTGCCTCTATAATGGTCTGAATCTCCTTCATATTACGAACGATGACGCGGATGGGTAAGCTAAAATCCTCTAGAATCGCCTGCTCCAATATGAGCGATAATTCCTCGTTGGACTGACCTTGACTAGAAAAAATAATGTTTCCAGAATTAATGTAAGTCGTCACATGCTCCATACCTGCATTTTCAAACGTTTGCTTGAGCTTCTTCATCTCGATCTTGTTATTGCCGCCAACATTGATGCCCCGCAGTAATGCGATATAGATCATAAAAAGTCCCACCTCTCTTTAACAAAAAGGATTTTTAGGAAAGGGATAGGTATTCCAATAAAAACGTAGTTTGATTTTCGCTCAACAGCGGATGCAGCAATGGTTTTACGTGCTCGATATATGCTGCTTTGGTTTCGTATGTTTCTTCATCTTTCACTTCTCCCTTAAAGGTACAGGCACCTTCAATCAGGATGGAAAGAGCAGTAAAGAAGTTAGCCAAAGAGTCAGCCACCTGCTGCGGCGCACCGCCTTCGAATGCAGCATATACAGGGGAATCGGGTGCGCTAGTATCGACAATGACTGGATCGTCATTAAAAGTGGCAATCACGACATGATGGGGCGGCCACGAAGAAGATTCTTGGACAAGCTCACCAGATGTAATCCAGCGATAGCCTAGTTGTTGGCGATACAGATGTTCTGGTGCAGCAAAAAAGAGGACAGCAGCATCCCCAATTTCAACTGCCGCATTTTTCAATTTGTGTGTACCTGCTGCCTTAGCATCGATCATTTCATAATGGCTATACAGATACTCAAGTTCGGGGGATACAGGAATCTGGCTGTCCCAGCAATCTGAAATTTTCTCCATCCGGGGCTGGATGTCGTGGTTTTGGAACAGCCCGTAGGCTTCATTATACAAGTTTTGTTGTTGTACAAAACGGGACAAAGCTTCACTTAGTTGTTTCAAGAATTTCCATTCCTTTCTAATTGTAGGCTATGACCTCCGACAATAACGTTTCATTTCTAGCATAAAGATATCATAATACAGACATGGAGAACATATGTTTCTGTAATTGCACCACCTTGCCAGTCTAACCAGATTAATTTTACAATATAGGAGTTCGAACATGTTTTGTGCTTAGTTTAGTATGCTCAGGCTTACTTGTAAGGAGGATAAGCATGTCATTTTCTAAAATATACGATTACAAATTAAGAGCTTATTTTAATGAGCGTATTTCTGATTTAAGTCATGAATATCTATTTTATTCTTATCCCGATCAAGAGCAAAATTTAAGAATATTAACCCTGAATATAAACGAGCAGGATTATGTTTCTCTAGTGCGATGGCATGATCTGTTTGACAGGTCGCTATTTACAAAAATGGATCATCCCATTCTAAGCGTAGCGGATGCTGAACGCCTGATTCGATTGCTTTCGCTCATTTTTAATGTTTTTGATATACATAAAGATGTTGCTTATAGGAGAAAAAACTTATTTTGTTTTTATTATCAATATCAAGTTTCACATCTAGCAGAGAGAGGCAATGAATTCACGTTTGCTCAGGACAGACTATATTTCCTTCAACATCTTTTATTTGAACTGGGTTTAGGTGACGACATTTATGATCGTTTAACGATTGAAAATAATAGGATCATGTACAGAATGGAAGACGCACAACATTATGATCTGCACATTCTTATTAACATTTTGCATGAGCATATTCACAAAATTAAGATGGATATGGATACACAAGCAGCGCTGGAAAAAATAAAATTTTTACAAGGCCAATGGGTTAACTTCATACTGGGTAGTCATGATGTATATGATTTTCCATTCGATGATTTCAACAAGCCGTTTGTAGAAGCAACGATGTTTATACAAGCCTATAACTCTAATAAAAATAGGGTATTAGAGGTGCTGATCGACTGTATCAATGAGCATCAATCTCCAACAGAGCAGTTCATCTCCAACTTGATCTTGATGAATTACTCCTATTTTGTTCTCAAAAGTAATCCTAGCGAAATTACATATCTTAAGTTGTTTTGCAAGAAAAAACCGGGAGTTTTTATGAAAGTATTGACTGCATTGCTTGATATCAGATTTTTTGTTGATAAATCCAGCTTCACAAATGCGGGTATAAATTATTATTTATCCAGAATAAAAGGGGTTTAATGATGCCATTCCATCACGTTTCTTTACCTGATTTACCACCGTCTATCGGACGCCTTACAGCCATGCATCCACTACAGGGCGACTCTCAGGAAAGCATAACCCTGCTGGCACTAAACACACAAGCAGAACTGTGGAGACTAGAACTTCGCTCTGGCAGCGCAGAATTGTGCACACGTATTTGTATTCCTGATTTTAATCCCATGCAACCTGTCCAAATGGTTACCAGTTCTGATGGCAGCTATGTAGCTATCTCCAATCGTTTTGGACGGCATGCGGCAGTGTATGATTTAGTCCATGCTCAAGAAAAAATGCAATTATCTCGGGACGAATATCACTACGATAAAAGTATGTTTCCCCTGGCATTTGTACACCAAGATGGTGCATGCATTCTTGTTCATGGGACGGAATGGAACCGGCTTGATCTGACGGATGTAGAAACAGGCATGCTTTTGACAGCAAGACCTACCCCTATTTATAACAGCGAAAACAAAAATGAGCACTATCTAGATTATTTTCATGGGAGGCTACTGATTTCACCAGGGGGAAAGTGGATTGCGGATACGGGATGGGTATGGGCTCCATTAGGAGTGGTCCGAACTTGGTCGTTATCGGATTGGCTGCTGAATCCATGGGAATCGGAGAATGGTCCGTCAATTCGCCATCTTTGGCAAACCATAGATTGGGACGGGCCAGTATGCTGGACAGGACCCGATACATTGGCGGTTTGGGGACAGATGGATGCTGATTTACTGGAGGAGGAAGATTGGGGAGAGGAAGGAGTTGAACCGGCTGTTGTCCTATTCGATATGACCCAGCCCGGGTACCGACGTGTGCTTCCAGCGATCCCCTCCCTAAATTGTAAGCCTGTTGAAGACGGGGCTTTTCCTTTCCCCCAAGCGGATATGGCCATTTGCGGTGACCGATTATTCTTATGGGGAAAAGGAGTCCCGCTTCAGGTATGGCGGCTATCAAGCGGTGTTCGGGAATATGTAGATACGGAGCGGCTTCCACTCGTTTACCATCAAGAGGCAGGAATTTTCATTGAATTGAAACCGGATAGCCGTTGTAAAGCCTTAAGCTACGAATAAATGGCAGTGTCGGGCTTCCTTCCTGGCGAGATGGGAAAATATGCGTTAGTTATTACATTTGAAAAGGGGCGTAAAATCAAAATGACACTTATCAAGGATCGTTTTTTGGGATGTCTGGTTGGGCTGGCTGTGGGCGATGCTTTGGGAACCACTGTGGAATTCAGCAGTCCAGGTACATTTGAACCTGTAACGGATATCGTGGGCGGCGGTGTATTTGGGTTAAAGCCGGGCCAGTGGACAGACGATACGTCGATGGCGCTCTGCTTGGCCGAGAGTATGGTACGTAAAGATGGCTTTGATCCGGCAGATCAAATGCGCCGATACACCAATTGGTACCACTTGGGATATATGAGTAGTACGGGAACGTGCTTTGATATCGGTGGTGCAACGAGAGCAGCACTGCATCGCTTCGAAGCTACCGGAGATCCGTACAGTGGGTCCGTTGACCCCATGACTGCCGGCAATGGCTCTATTATGAGGCTTGCACCTGTGGCTATGGCCTATGCGAACCGTCCGGAAGAGGCGGTGAAGTACGCTGAGATGAGCTCGCGAACCACCCATGGAGCAGTCGAAAGTGTGGAGGCTTGTGCTGTGCTTGCTTCAATCCTTGTGGCAGGTCTGCGAGGAGCGGACAAAGAATCCATGTTATCGGCGGACGTCTGTTATAAGTGGCGGCAGGACGAGCCCGCTTATTCGGCAGCCATTGAAGAAATAATTCGGGGATCTTACCGGCATAAGGAGCCGCCCGAAATACAAGGAACCGGGTATGTCATTCGTTCCCTTGAGGCTGCGTTGTGGGCATTCCACCATTCAAATTCATTTGAAGAGGGGGCACTGCTGGCAGTGAATCTGGGGGATGATGCCGATACGACCGGGGCGGTGTACGGGCAAATTGCAGGAGCTTATTACGGAATAAGTGGTATCCCGAGTCGTTGGCGCGAGAAGCTGGCGATGAAGGAGACGATAAATGAACTGACTGAGGCTTTATGGCAGAAGGTTGAGAAGGACCAAACACTCTAAGGGGAACATCTATAAAGATCAAGCTGGGCTGCTTTTCTTATGGAGCAGAGCCAGCTTTTTTTTTCACTATATTTCATGACGATTCACCTCTTGAGATTACTTCTTATATCGCCTCGACCCCATTAAATTTCGTAACCTCACAGATTATTTTCCGTATAAAGATAAAAACATGATCCGAATTCGTTCCCTCAGGGAGAAATGCAACCATGTTTAACAAAATGAGAAGTAGAGGTAATGCATCATATGAATGAAAAATTACAAGCCAATACAGGATATCAGCTGGCTGAGCGGAAGGCGATTCAGTATTTTGCATTACTGTATGATCAGGTCATAGACAAATCTTATGTGACTACCCTGACAGAAGATATTCAAAAGTGGAAAAAAAATCATCTTCAACATTCCTCATGGTTATCCTTTTTTTCGCGGAGAAAAAGAAAACCTGATACTCGGGACTATAATAGATACATTCAATGGCTGAATTATACAGGCAAATTGGATGATTATCTGGACCGAAGTGTCTCCTATATTTATATGAGGGACCTAGGCAAAGCTCTGGATTCTCCTGACACACATACCCGGATTCAGCGTGTCATTGCAGACGTAAAAAAACACTTGATCCAATCCACCCGCGCAAACAGGGGAGACCAACCGGAATTTATGAATTTGGCCGGGGTGTATCGGTGGGCCCAGAGGGAAGGTATAGAGACCGCGATAATTTGGATGATCAACAAACTTAGGTCCGTATCCTCCCATATTCCCAAGGAGATGGATGCCGAGCAAGCCCAGCGCAAACTGATTAAGATCATTGTCGGGGTTATTCTGCATGTGATGGAAGAAATGGACGATACAGTGTCGCCTATGGAGCGTGCTCGCAGACTTGATGAAGCCATCAGGCTTGGGTACTCCTATGGTCTAACCTATCCTTTCATCGATGATCTTCTCGATTCCCAGGTTCTGAACGTTCAAGAGAAAGAACAATATTCCCGTATGATACGTGCCGCGCTTCTCAGTGGATCTGTGCCTGAGTTGGGCAATTGGACTGGAAATCATATGAAGTTGATTCAATACATACATTCGGAGCTCTCGGATGCATTTGAGTACATTAAGGAACATCAGCGGCCAGACACACAGCAAACCTTTTTCGAGCAGGCCTATGTCTTTTTTCATTCTCAAGATATTGACCGTGTTAAGGATCTAACGCGAGCTACTTATACCAATGAAGAGCTTTATATACCCGTTATTTTGAAGTCCTCTTCGTCCCGCTTGATTGTCCGTTCCGTGATTAGTGCTCCTGCGGATGAGGGCTTTGAGCAACGAACATTCTTTTATGGTATCTATAACCAGCTTGCTGATGATTTTGCGGATATGGTTGACGATATGAGAGACGGTGCGGTAACACCTTATACCTACTATTTAAAATATCATCATCAGAGACCGGATTTGATCAATCCCTTTGAATTATACTGGGTGGTTATTTCCTATTTGATCCATAACGTATATGACTCCGATGCCATGGCTCGTGAGGTGATACTGGATCGTGCAATGAATGGACTCAAACGTTATAAAGAACGTGTAGGTATTGAAAAATATAATGAAACGATGGAGATCTTTGCATCCGGAAATCCGGAATTTAATAATCTCATTCAGAAGATGGTACAAAAAGCGGATGATGTAGATTTCTTAGATAAGCTGCTTCGGGACCAGATGATTACCCATCTGAAAAACGATGCGAGGGAAAAAGAAGACTTTTTCAATACGGTCAAAATGGTCCGTGAGCAGATTAACAACCAATTGAAAATTACCAAGCCACAAGGGATTCCGGCCATGAAAGAACAGCTTATTGAGGCTGCAAATTACAGTCTCGAAGGGGACGGGAAGCGGATACGGCCTATATTGACTTGGGTCATGGGCGTGAACGAATATGGATTAGATGCATCGGCAATCGTGCCTCTTCTGAGATCACTGGAGTATATGCATACCGCATCCCTGATCTTTGATGATCTGCCTTCCCAGGATAATGCGTCTACCCGTAGAGGGCGTCAGACCTTGCATCAGGTGCACAATAGCGCTACCGCGGAATTAACCGGTCTGTATCTGATCCAGAAGGCGATTGGGGAACAATCGTCACTTGACCAGTTCAATGCTGAAACGGTGCTTGCCTTGATACAATACTCGGCCCAGAAAGCAGAAGATATGTGTATGGGGCAGGCGATGGATCTGGATTCCAAAGGAAAGGCACTGACCTTGGAGCAGCTGAATATGGTGTGCTTTTACAAAACAGGAGTGGCGTTTGAGGCTTGTCTGGTTATGCCAGCCATGCTTGCACAGGTCAAGGAGTCGGAAATTGCTGATTTGAAGAAATTTGCCTATCATATGGGGATTGCTTTTCAGATTAAAGATGATTTGCTTGATGTGGAAGGAGATATGCTCTTACTCGGAAAACCTGTTGGCCAAGATTCTGATAATAACAATTCGAATTTCGTGTCCATCCTCGGTCTTGAGGGTGCCAGTAAAGAGATGTGGGAACACTATTGTCTCGCTATGGAAGCATTGGAAGACATTCCACGTAATATTGCTTTTCTGAAGCACTTAATACATTATGTCGTGAACAGGGACCGTTAAAAAACGAGTGTACCCCATTGCTCCACAAGAGTAATGGGGTGTTTTTACGTTGAGACAGAAGAGCTGCTCATGTTCCTTCGCTCATCGGTAATCCTCTAATGTGATATAAATATGTCTGAGCACGCAACACAGATATGTGAATATCTAGTGACTTCAGCACCCCATTTTGCCCATTATGGTGCATTCTCCCTTATAATAATACAAAACAGACGAGGAGATGAACTCCAGATGAAAAAAGGAATCTTAGTCGCTTCAGGGCTGGTTGTTGCCGCATTGGGGACGTACCTAATTGCAGGGAATATTCAGAGAGAAGGGACGGACAACCCGGGGAAGACAAATATCAAGCAATTGGTGCATGATATCAGTGCAGGCAAGGCAACAGCCCAGTCCGCTTCCATTAATTCCAGTCAGTTGATTGTCACAGAGGACGATACTCAGACCGTGAATTATGATTTGTCTGACAACGAGTTTTTTGTTTCGATTGCGCCATATGTGGAACAGACCCACCCTTGTGCAATTCATAGTCTAACGGGCTGCCAAGGCGAAATAAAAAACGGAGCGTTCAATGTGACCGTTCACGACTCCGAAGGGAATGTCATCATGGAGAACGCCGCCATGAAATCACAATCCAATGGTTTTATTGATCTATGGCTACCGAGGGATAAAACATACCGTATTAGCGTGAATCATGAAGGTAAAACGGCTGAAACTGAATTCTCTACATATGAAAAAAACGATACGTGTATCACAACGATGCAGTTGGGTTAACGACGGAGTATGAGGGTTGAGCTTACGGATCGCTGAAACGCTCTAAATCCGCAAAACTCTGCGTTCTCATATATAGCTTTTAGTAAGAGCCTACGTCTGACGGAGGCTCTTTGTGCTGCCCTAATCTTTTGCTGAAGTTACCGAACAGGTTGGGAGGGAATCTATGAGGAATCAGATAGTAAAACTTTAAATTGTGTATACTAAAAACCTATTAAAACAGCTGCAAACTTCCGACATATTATCTAAGAGCTTTTCACTCAATATTCCTCGGGGAGATGGCAGCATGTCAGAAAATATTAAGAAGCGCGTATTCAGATCATCCAGCATCGCGAACACATTGGCCATGGTCTTGTTAGTCATTATCGTTGTTGTCTTTGCAACCTTGGGGACGTTCATGTTTGCAAGCACGCAAAGCATACTTGTCAAGCAGCAAGAGGCCATGCTCCAGACCAAGACGCAGGCCGTTGTCACTCAATTCGATGCGTTGTTTAAAGAAAAGGGATCACTTGTCAAACAAATGTCAACGAACAATCTTTTTAAGCAATATTTAGAAACCACCTCATCGGCAGAAATGTTGAAAACTTCTCCTTATGCTGCCGAAACAGTAGCGACTCTAGCAGCCATTGTAAAGGCAGAGCCATCTTTTGCCGACGCTTGGATTGCAGGAATATCTGGTAAAGGCTTCTTTCTTCAGAATGATGGTGTTGCTTCTAAACCGGATTTCGATATCCATACACGCCCATACTTCAAGCCGGCTGTTGCAGCAGACGGTTTATACTACTCAGAACCCTATAAGGACGTCAATTCGGGTAATGTGCTCATGGGCATTTTCTATCCGATTAAAGATAGCAGTAACCAATTAATCGGATTTGCTGCTGTCGATATTGCTTTCAAAGACATCCCTGCCGTTATGCAAAGCTATTCGCTTGGAAGCACAGGTTATTCGATTCTTGCATCCAAAACAGGTGATATTTTGTATCACCCCGATCAAAATAAAGTGCTGAAAGAAAAGATTAACGAAAGCACAGGTGATCTTGGGGAGATTGGAAAGAAAATGATTGCTGGTGAGTCCGGAGTACAGCTAATTAATGATAATGGGGAACCTCGTTATATCGGGTATGCAACCAGTAAAGATACGGGGTGGTCTGTAGGCTTAACCATTTCTGAAGATGAGGTGCTCTCAGAATTAAAAGCGTTTACCTGGATTACCATTGGCGGTTTTGCGGCAGCCACCATTCTGCTCGTTGTGATTTGTTATATAACGCTCCGTTATCTGTTGAGATCAATCCCGAAATTGCTTGCAAAAATCAAGCTGATTGAAAATGGAGATTTGACCGTTCAGTTTGATACGCATTCCAACAACGAAATCGGTCAAATTTCCCAAGGGGTTCACAATATGGTTCAAAAAATTCAAGGCATGCTCCAAATGGTGGGCGGCTCAGCTCAAGTCTTGAATCAGTCTTCAAATGATTTGCAATCCATTTCTTCCAGAACCGCGATCACGATGAACGATACGGCGACAGCAATTAATGAGATTGCCAATGCAACGAACTACCAATCCATCGAAACGGATAACATTTTACAAAAAACCGGAGCATTATCCGGCCAAATTGACGAAATTGCCAATGATGCCAAAGCCATCGAAACGATGGTGCAAATTTCTGCTGAGCAAAGCGGACAGGGGCTTGCTGTAGTAGATCAGTTATCCAGATGGGCGGAAGAAAATCACAATTCCACACAAGCGATGTCGTCTATTATTCAGGATATTGATCTGAGCCGTCATGAGATTTCAAGCATCGTGGATACAGTCAACCAAATTGCAACGCAGACCAACCTGCTGGCGCTCAATGCTTCCATTGAAGCTGCACGTGCAGGAGAACAGGGCAAAGGGTTTGCTGTGGTTGCCGGGGAGGTTCGCAAGCTGGCTGAGCAGACTGCACTGGCGACACAGGAAATCTACAAGAAGGTACGTGTAATTGAAGAAAAAACCAGCGTATCAGTTGAGCATACGGTTCACGGTCTGAAAATTGCAGAAGAAAATGCCAGATCGGTGGAGGATACGAAGCAAGTATTCTTTAGCATTAACAAGGATTTGGAAGATTTGAAATTGCGAATGATTCAGATCAGCACGAACACCTCCAAAGTCCACAAGCACAAAGATGAGATTTTGCAGGCGCTGGAGATCATCTCTTCCACCACAGAAGAGAATTCCGCTTCAACCGAAGAGGTTAGCGCCAGCACGCAGGAACAATTGGAAAGCTTCGAACAGGTTGCTGAACTATCCAAACAATTAAATCAATTGTCCAATAAGCTTCAAGACGAATTAAAACAGTTCAAGGTCGAGTAACATGGTAGGTGGCGGCGATGCTATGGGATGATGTGACGGAGGAACTGGACAAGTAAAGGTAAGACATTTTATGATAATGTAAATTGGACTTAATGGATCAATAATTTACTCTGAAAGAATCAGGGACTTAAGATGAATATCCATCTTAAGTCCCTTTTTTTGTGTAAAATTAGATTTCCAATTTTTTGAACGGCTGATATACTAAGGAGGCAAGTGAGATGAAGATAAACCTACTTTATCGGGATGAAAAAACGATCGGCGTACGGTTGGAGCGATACGGAGTCAAGGAGCGAGAAGGGATTCGATCCATACCGAGCAGGAAATGGGTTCCAGACGAAAAAATATGGACCATTCCTTACAGTATCTCGGCTGTAGAAAGCATGTTGGAAGCGTATCGGAGCTGCAAGTTCGAGTGCGACGAGCGCTTGAATAAAGAGCTGCCGTTCATCCGGGAATGGCTGGATCGGCGGGACACGCAGGCTAATGCGGTTCCCTCTTCTTCGGAACGAGGTGAATGGAACCCGGATCAGCGGCAAGAAATACGCGATGCATTGGTGGCAAGGGGCTACAGAAAGCAAGACGATTAAAGCATACATATCGCAAACGGAACGCTTTTTTGCAAGATTGCAAGGGACCGAAGCAAGCATAAATGATGCGACGGTGCAAAAATATGCGTTGGCGCTGCTCGAAAAAGGCCTTTCGCACACTTATGTTAACCAAGCGATCAGCGCGCTGAAATTTTACTTTCGCCATGTGCTAAAGCAGCCCAAATCCGCCGCCTATGTTCGTCCGGAAAAGGAGAGTAAACTGCCAGATGTGCTGTCCCTGAATGAGGTTATGCATCTGTTGAAAGCAGTGAAAAATCCAAAGCATAAGGCTATTTTGTACCTGACGTATACATCCGGGCTGCGGGTAAGCGAAGTGGTGAGGTTGCGTCTTGAAGACTGCGACCGTGAACGGAAAGTACTGAAAGTTCGTCAGAGAAAGGGCAGGAAGGATCGGCAAACGCTGCTATCCGAAGCGGCTTTTGCGGTGGTCGAGCAGTATATAGGGGGGAGCAGCCAGAAGACTGGCTGTTTCCAGGGCAGAGGGAAGGCCGCCACCTGACGGAACGTTCAGCGCAGAAAGTGTTTGAAAAAGCGCTGGCTGAAGCGGACATTCGCAACAGGTGAGTATCCATTCGCTAAGGCATGCCTTTGCGACCCACTTGCTGGAGAATGGGATTGATCTTCGCTATATTCAGGAACTGCTAGGGCATCAGAGTGTGCGAACGACGGAGCGGTATACACATGTGAGCAGACGGGACATTGGGCGGATTCAAAGTCCGTTGGATCGGATGAGCGGGCTGGAGGATTGAAACGCAGAAAGTGCCGGAATAAGGAGAAAAGTGCAGGATTCACGAAGTTCGTGAATATGACGAAGAGAGCATTCTTTCGGAAGTTCGTAAATAAGACGTTATAAGATCATAAAATTCGGCTTGGAAGAACAAGGATAGATAAGAGCAGGAAAGAACGGAAGGTAGATCCTATGCGGATCATGGATTGAAGTTTAGAAGCGCCGTAGAAGGAATGCTTCCAATGCGGAAGCAGAGTGGGATTGAAGTTTGGGAGTAGAAGCTCCGAAGTCCGCCGATTTAACAACATATAACAATATATTCAGGCATCGGGCATACGCCCTCGGTCCGGCAGAGGGATTTCGGGGAAGCAGAGGCAGCCGGACACACCTGGCATTCGCCAGGCGTCGTAAATACGAGAACGTTATACGACAGAATCAAATGAAAAGAGAGCCGTTTGGCTCTCAACTAGAGGTTATATTTAATTCATTATGTAATTGAAAAGCATCCTTAAAACCTTGTAAGTAGATTTCACGTTCTAGGATTGTTTGAACAGAAAGGTCTGCATCATCGTAAAGAAATAGAGTTTTATGCATATCCTGAGGTAGAAGTTCATGTAACTGTTTGAAGTAAAGATTCCGATCGGATGAGAATTGATTATAGATAGAGTTGTTCTTGAGAAGATCGCTATATAAGACTTCAATTCGATTACGAATCAACGAATCAAGTAAGACTTCTAAAGAATTGTGCATGAATGATCACCGTTCGTTATGTTTTATTTTGCGAACAAAAATTTAACTTGTTGAACATTATTTTATCATAATGAAATTCATAGTCAAGATCTATCAAAGATATTTTTGATTAAGGAAATATACTTTCATATAATTAAAGAAAAATTCAATTTGGATATGAAGGGATACCAGATGATAAGTTATAAACCATTTCAAAAATTACTGATTGACAGCGATATTAAGAAACAAGATTTATTAAAAATGACGGGGATTTCATCGGCAACGATGGCAAAGCTTAATACGAATGAGTATGTATCGTTAGAAGTAATTGATAAATTATGTACGGCATTGGGATGTCAGCCTGGAGATCTATTGGAGCATATAGCAGATCAATGATGGGATGAGAACATCTGCTGGTTAATCAAAGATGAGATTCCGTCGTATAACATAATACTCAAGCAGCGGCGCCTCATGAGCCGTGGTCTGCTGGATGGATTTCGTGGAAGCATATTCAGCAGACACACCTAGCATTCGCCTGGTGTCTTGAATACAAGAACGTTAGACGAAATGCTTTTAAGGGAGGACCTAAAATGAATAAATATGAACTTACAAGAAATATGCAATGCCTGTGTGGTTCTGGAAAGAAGTTCAAATCATGTTGTAACGAGTATATGTCTTTGTCTTCATTGGATAAAATTTCGATAGAAATTGAAAACAAAAATTACCAACAAGCTTTACTCTTCTGTCGTGCTGAGGTCACAAAATATATGCGTTACGTAAAAAGACATACAGAATTTCTCTTAGTTATAGAACCTTTACGGGGTAAAATAGTACTGGACATTGATATAAAGGCACTGTCAGAGTTGCTGAATAAGCTCATGTATATTATTAGTATGGGAGATATTCAAGTTTCTTTTATTGACAATGTAGATAGATTAGGAGAACTTTTTTACAATCAACACTGGCATAATCGTCTCAGGTATTACAAAGTTGCTTGGGAATATATATTTAAAAATAATGTTGATGATGCAAAGAAGCTTTTGGTCAATTTATCTTACGAAGAGATAAGAGATTTGGATTTTTTGCAGATGTATTTAGATCTCATGAGTGATGAATTGTCTTTTTCAACGAGGTTAGAAGTTATTGATAAATTGATAAATATGGAAACAAGAGTGGCGGGTAAATTGCAATACTACGGAGCTAAAGCAATTCAATTTTTGTTAATTAACGATCTTGAAAGAGCGAAAGAACTAGTTTCGCAAGCAATATTAATTGCTGAAGATAATTTTACAGATATCTCTGAACCTTACGATTATTTGCAATTTGGAAATGTTTATCATCTTGGAGGCAAATTGCTTGATAATGAAGGTCTTCATAAGAAGTCTATTTTATTATTTGAACTTATGTTAGAAACCGATGAATTAAGCCTATCTGGACGAGCAGAAATATATTCTCATCTTGGAGATGTTTATTTGTTTGTAAATGAAGTTGATATAGCGTTAAGCTATTACAATAAGAGCTTGGAACTGGATGAATTATCATTAGCAAGAATTTTTGTTGCTGAAATTTACTATCTAAGAGCTGATTTTGATGCCTCTATTGAGGCACTAGAAGCAATAGAATATAGTTCGATCTCAAATGAAAATAAGATAGATCTATTAATTATATATGCGAAAAATGTAATAAGTACACAAAATGTAGAGAAAGTTAATTGGGTATTAAATGAGCTGAAACAATTGAAATTCGATTCTAAATACTTTAGCGACATTGTAAATGAGTTGGTAATAAATTTACATGAATTACTCATTAAAACTAACTCAAAGAAAGAATTTGAACCATCACTAGTGAAGAGGATATTAGGTAAATTAAATGAATATGTTAAGCTCGAACCTAACATTATGGGGTTTGGCTTAAATATTAATAAGATAATTGGAGATCTTTTAACTGAGAAAAAAGAAAAAAAGTAATATGAAGCCGGTTCGATGGAGAAGAGTACTTCGTCTAACAAAAAATTCACGCATCGGGGCTGACGCCCCTCGGTCCACCAGATGCATTTCCTGATGTAGCTAAAACAGTGGACAACCTTGCACTGCCTAACCGCATTGCGGCCGCTCCCGTTGGTCGCTTAAGGCAGTGAGGGTTCGTGAATGCCATAACGTTAGATGAAATCACCGAAATATGAATTCAAATTACTATCAAGAAGGAAGCTGTCGTACAAGATGATTATTAAAGAACAAGTAATGGAAATGCTATTAATTGCGAGTCTATCTTATAAAATCAGATATGATAAATACATTAAAGAAAATTATAAACCGGGAGAAGATAGATTAATTTATATAGAAGTATGTGATTTTATCGATCATCTTTTTGATAATTATCTGAAGCGCAAAGTAGATGAATTCGATAATATCTTTGAACTTATTGAAAAATTACATATTGATGGAGACGATTTTGTAAAAGAATTAGCTACAGTAGGATTTTTGGAAAATCTCAGAACATATTATTGCGGCAGAACATAGATTTAATTATTTTTGAAGTCTATTTAAGACCGGTATCAAGAACTTGGTGGAATAATTTAATTGATTTTTGGAATGGAAAGACGGGATACGTTGGAGGGCCATTAACAGAATAATAGGATTTGAAGTTAATTCAAAGTAGTCGGTGATATCAACTAACATCATATCCACGCATCGGAGCCTTGCGGCTCCTCGGTCCGCTGGAAGCGATCGACAGGTGCGGACACATCCGACTGCGTCGGACGTCATGAACACAGGAGCGTTATGGTAAATCAGTTAAAAAGTTAATAAATAGATAAAATAAAGAGGTGGAGAATTATGATTTATGCAAGAGGATATCAAGATATGTCTCTTGAACAAGGGCCGAAAATTGTTATTCAAAAACATATAACAAAAGAAGAATATGAAAATCATAAAAGTGAATTAGCAGAAGCACACAAAATAAGTGCTATGGATGATGTTCACAACTTGCTCGTTCAGAATGGAGAAGAATTTTTAAAATACTCTGCTAACGCAGAATATCATTTGAAATTAGAGGAGAAAGTTGTTTATTTAGAGGCAAATCGTTTATTGACGAATTATCTATCATCTTTATCGATGTTTATTGATTATGGTGAAAGATATAATCAAAAGCACTTCGGAAAAGAAGAAATGAAAAAGTTTCAGGAAAAGACTCATGATTTTTATGATAGCCATATTTCATATAGATTCATGGCGCTGATGAGAAATTATGCTCTCCACTATGCTTTTCCCTTATCAGTAATTCATCAAAGTGTAAATGGAGCAAATGGTATTTTTGCTTCCAAAAACACATTGTTAAAGTTTGATGCCTGGAAACACGCTAAAGAAGATATCAAACAAATGCCTGATTTAATTTCTTTAGATATACATGTTGATATTTCAATGATGTTTTTAAAAAAGTTATTTCAAAATTATGTTTATGATATTGCTCCATTAGTGTTAAGAGGCATTGAATATTTAAATGGCATGATAAAAGACGTTAGAGGCAAAATGCCTGTTCTTATAACATTTAATAGCATTGAAGAATTAAGAAAGGGCAACCTTTCTCTTGATATTATAGATATTAAAATTTATGCACATGCTTTTGAGATAATTAAACAACATCCTAGCATCAATATAACGGAAAAATAGATTAGGGCGAAAGTATTCCGGAGAAGATGCTGACATCATATAACATAATATTCACGCTGCGGACATTCGTCCTTGGCCCGGCATTCGCCGGGTCGTGAATACAGAAACGTTATACGACAGAACAAATAAATAAGGAGAAGGATATTTATGAGCTATATTAGAATAAAAAGCATTAGTGTTGAAAACTATAGATCATTTGGAACAAGACAGACAATACATTTTCCTGATCAGAATCATAAGAAACCTGTAGCTATCGTTGGGTATAACAATTCAGGGAAAACAAATTTTCTCAACGCAATTCTATATGGGATAAAAGAGAAAAATGTTAATAAGGATACATTCACAATTAACGATTTTCACAACCGTGATTACAATAATCGTCCTTTTATTGAAACTGAAATTGAAAGCAGCATAGAAGTTAAAGGAGACGGAAACCAAGCAGAGCTTAAAGGATTTCATTCATTAAGAATAAGCGTAGTGGATAATGAAATTGAGCACGCTGGAGTCCGATCTTTTCGTGACAAGGAACAATTAACAAAAAATCCTGATGCTTCGGGAGCAGCAAAGTATTTTAGGATTTTCTATGTGAATTTTCATGATGTAAAAAAAGAGTTATCAACAAAGAAGACTACCTGGGGAAATCTTACTTCGTTTTTAGCGAAACATATTAAGAAAATTGTTGAAGCAGATGCGAATATGAAAGGAAAAAGAAAAACTTTTGAAGGAGAAGTGAAGGATTCAACTGATAGGGTTCTAGCAGATTCGAAGTTACACAGTTTTCTTGAGGATATAAGGTCAAATTATTCAACAAACCTAAGAGACAGTAATTTTTTTATAGGTTTTGAATTGCCTGATTATGAAGATATTTTTTTGGATATGATTTTTAAAATCGGTTTAAATGGTGATACCGAAAACCTTATTTCTATAGATCATTTCGGTGATGGATATATTTCTATGTTTGTTATGGCTATCATTCAAGCAATTGCTGAGAGCAACAAGAGTGATAAATGTTTATTTTTATTTGAAGAGCCTGAAAGTTTCTTGCATGAAAATCATCAAGAGTACTTTTACAAAACTGTCCTCTGTTCTTGGCAGAAAAAGGGCATCAAGTTATCTATAGTACTCACTCGGACAAAATGATAGATGCTTTTGATACACGAGGACTTATTCGTTTTGAATTTGATGATGAAGCACACGAAACAATTTTGAAATATAACAAACCAGATGAGAATATTTCAGAAGCTGATTTAGAAGGTTTCTCTTTGGATCAAGTAGCAGACTTTAATAATTACATTAAAATGATAGAGCCAAATTTGAATAAAATTGTGTTCAGTCAAAAGGTGGTTTTAGTAGAGGGGCCAAATGATTTACTGACCTACAAAGAAATTATAAAGAAAAAGGTATATCTGTTAACTAAAGATTCTATGTATTCAGAGACATACTTAAACTTTAAAAACATTTCTATAATTCCTCATCATGGTAAGATTACAGCCAGAATCTTGGTTAAGTTATGTAAACATCTTGGAGTGGACTTTTTTTGTATAAATGATTTTGACTTCAAAAACAATTTCATTTCAGAACTTTTATTTGATTCACTTGAAGATTTAAAGAAAAGTGAATTATACACAAAAAGGATATTGGATTTAGAAGAATTTAATTCTAAAGGCAAACCTCTAAGTGACAGTACAAAACGACAAATGGTTACTACAAATTGGGGATTAATTAAAGAAGCTTCTTTGGAAAAAATACATTTCAACATTCCTAAGTTAGAAGCTGTGATAGGTTACGAATCAAATGATAAAAGCAGTTTAGGCATATGGACTAAACTCCAAGAAACATCAGAATTCGGAGAAGAAATTTTTCCAACATCTCTAAAGAAATTCGTTGGAATTGAAACTTTAGAACAAGCATGTTCCAAACAATAATCGAATCAAATATTTCATGTAAATTCAAGTAATGTTCCGTCGTATAACATAATATTCACGCTGCGAGCATTCGCTCTTGATCCGGCATTCGCCGGACACCCAGCGTGCGCTGGGTCGTGAATACGGGAACGTTATGAGAAATATCAGAAGAGAGCGGGTGTAATACATGTCTAATGGGTATGTTTACATACTTATAAATGAAAGTTTCAAGGGATTAATTAAAATTGGAAAGACTTCATTAAGCTCCAGCGAAAGGGCGAAGCAACTATCTAGTAACACTGGAATACCTACCCCTTTTAAAGTTGCTTATGAAGTTTTTTCTACTGACTGTAATAGATTAGAAAAAGCTATACATAATGAATTGAACGATTTTAGAGTAAACGCTAATAGAGAGTTTTTTAGTTTTCCACTTTATAAGGCGATTGAATTAATTCAAAAGTTCTCCGAGAGAAAAACGAAATATAATGAATTTGATAGTTTTGAAGCAATAGAAATTTTACCTAAGATTAGAGAGTTATTTAATACGTATATAAATCCTTTTGTATCTTCGGTTAGAGTCTACCAAACTAGCGATAGAGTTTATTTAGAAGTTACACAAGATCACTATATAGCTGGCTATTTAAAGCATCAATTAATTAGAAGAACTGACTTAGGTTATTTACATGATGGACCACATAAAGATGATAAACCATTCAAACCGGAAAGATCGATTAATGCTAATGCTGAAGTCTTTCTATCTTCAGGCTTTACTACAATGGCCTTATGCAGTGATGATTTATTTACAGCAGAAGGAATGAATAAAATGTTCAATGATGAATAAAAAGAGCAAAATAATATTTTTGGAATTCGGAGAAGGCTGATACATCACGTAACATAATATTCAAGCATCGAGCATACGCCCTCGGTCCGGCCAGTAGAATTTCGATGAGTAGAGCAGCCGGACACATCCGACTTCGTCGGACGTCTTAAATACAGGAACGTTATACGAAACACTTCAAAGATAATAGCAATATGAAACAAACATGGAAAAAGGAATTTGTTAAATAGCAAGAGTAGTTAAATAAAATCCATCGAATTTAGCAATTTAAAAGATTAGAAAATTCTTTTATTAATATAAATTTTACTTAAGGAGTAAAAAATGACTACTAAATTTGATTTAATACAAAGAGGATTTTTTCCACAAGAACTTCCTCCCCCGTTTACAACTATTACTTTAGCTAATAATCTAAATTCAATCTCTATGGAGAACACAGCTACAAGTAAATGCATAACATATGATATTCCAAGAGTAAAACTTCAAAGAAGACACTTGGCAATCCCTAACCCTTTACATCAAATTAAATTAAGCCAGGCTATTGAGACAAATTGGAGCAATCTACAAGCACATTTTGATAAATCAAAACTTTCCATCAGTAGACCAATTTCCTCCGAAAAACGTGCTGTTGAAACGTCTAGAACCTTTGGGGATTTAGTTTCTGAAAGGATTCTTCGTTCTCCTGATAAACGAATCGTTTTAAAAACAGATATTTCTAGATACTATCCTACTATATACACCCACAGCCTTCCTTGGGCCCTTCACACAAAAGCCTTAGCAAAAGTCAACAGACAAGATAACTACTATGGTAATCTCTTGGATCGACATATGCGAAATTGTCAAGACGGACAGACAATTGGAATTCCTATCGGACCAGACACTTCATTAATAATTTCAGAGATTATAGGTTCTGAAATAGATTCATTACTGCAAACAAGTATTCCAAATATTCAAGGTGTTCGTTATATCGATGACTACTTTTTATATTTCGATACGATTGCTGAAGCTGAAAAAGCACACTCTGTATTTCATCAAATTTTAAGAGAATTTGAATTGGATCATAATTCTGAAAAAACTTCAATCAACCCCTTACCAGAAAATCTTCTTAAAGAATGGGTGTTTGATCTTCAGTCCAGTAAAGTGCGTTTTAAATCTATTGCGCAAAAAAATGATATTATCAGCTACTTCAGTAAAGCTTTTGATTACATCTATAAATATCCAGAAGACTTTGTATTAAAATATGCGCTAGAACGTTCAAAAACTTTTAGTGTAACACATGATAATTGGAGTTTATACGAGTCTTTAATTTTAAAATCGATGATTGTAGAACCAAACACTCTTCAAGTATCGCTTGAAATATTATTATCTTATCAATCCTATGGCTACATTTTAGATAGAGAAAAAATCGCTCAAACGCTGAAAAAAATAATCTTGCATCATTCTTCTTTTAGTCATTGTTATGAAGTCTCATGGGCTCTTTGGATATGCCAGAGTCTTAAAATCGATTTGAAATCTGAGGTTTCTCATGCTATCTCACAAATGACAAATTCAATAGTAATCCTTCTGGCACTAGACTTACAGTCAAAAGGATACATAAGCGGGATTAATATAGATGAGTTGGATTACTATTTAAAACAAAACAGTATTTTTGAAGATCAATGGCTATTAACCTATGAATCCCAGATAAAAGGGTGGTTAAGTGGTGAAGGATTCGATAGAAGTGAATTCTTTATAAGTTTGCAAGATCATAACGTTACATTTTACGATGATAAGCGACAAGTAGAAACATTTATTCCTAAAGAAATAGAGTCAGTACTAGAACAGATTGACCAACATGAAATAATGAACAATGTAACTTCTCTGTCGTTGTACTAAATAACTTTAATTTAAAAGTGATTTTGATGAACAAGAATTTTGAAGGTAACTCTAGTGACGTAAAGTGCTTCGTATAACATAATATTCACGCTGCGGACATACGTCCTTAGTCCGGCATTAGCCAGACACCTAGCATTCGCTAGGTCGTAAATACAGGAACGTTATACGACAGAACCAAAATCCAAAGAGAGCCATTAGGCGCTCAATCTATTGAAGTAAAGATTACGCTCGGATCAGAACTGGTTGTAACTTGAATTGTTTTGTTCGTTACCGGAATTCTAAATGTGAGAAGGTTGTGGGATAAAAATGGATAAAAGATATCAGGTCTTTATTAGCTCTACTTATCAAGATCTTCAGGAAGAGAGACAAGAAGTTATGCAGGCTCTTCTTGAACTGGATTGTATTCCTTCAGGTATGGAATTATTCCCCGCGGCAAACGATGATCAATGGACTTTAATAAAGAAAGTTATTGATGATAGTGACTATTATATGGTTATTATTGGAGGAAGGTATGGTTCTTTAGGGCCTGAGGGTTTAAGTTTTACCGAAATGGAATATCGTTATGCTGTTAGTTGTGGCAAACCTGTGATTGCCTTCTTACATAAAAATCCAGGGGAGTTATCGGCAAATCGTACTGAAAAAGATCCTGACAGTTTTATAAAATTAAATGATTTTCGAAAGATGGCGGAAAATAAACTAGTAAAGTACTGGACAACTCCTTTTGATCTAGGATCAATGGTATCAAGGAGTTTAATAAGATTAATAAAAACCAATCCTGCCATTGGATGGGTCAGAGCAGACCAAGTCCCAGATGAAAGCTCATCCAAAGAAATTCTAAGATTGCGCAAGCAAGTAGAAGACCTTGAAAAATCATTAGCTGAAGCAAGAACGCAAGCTCCACATGGTTCGGAAAACTTGGCACAAGGTACAGACGAACTTGAAATTGAATATTCATTCGTTGTGAAAGATCCAGAAACCTATAGACGAATTAGATACAAAGCAGAATTTAATACTACTTGGAATGAACTTTTTTCTAGACTCGCACCCTTTATGATTGACGAGTCTGATGAACAAAGGTTGTTTATTGCAATAAATGATTTTATAAGTGAATCCGAAAGAAAAGAATTGAAAAAGGATGATGATTTAAAAGAGAAAATGTTGGAAAATTTTAAGGTTAACGAGTCTAACTTTCAAACAATACTAATTCAATTTAGAGCGCTCGGTTTAATTTTAAAAAGCAATCGACAGAGGAGCTTGAGAGATAAAGGAACATATTGGTCATTAACACCTTATGGTGATGAAGTAATTACAAAGATAAGAGCAATAAGAAGAGAATAATAGTTGTGGCAACAGAAAACCATGCGAGTCGAAGTCTTCGAACAGCAACTAAACTCCCTTAAGCCTTTCGGGTTCATGAACAGGGGGCATTATACGACAGGATCAAAACACAAAGAGAGCCAGCAGGCTCTCAATCTAAAGATACATGTAATTCGTTATTTAGATGAAGAGCATCCTTAAAACCCTGTAAGTAGATTTCACGTTCTAAAATAGCTTGAACAGAAAGGTCTGCATCATCAAAAAGGAATAGAGTCTTTTGTATATCCTCTGGTAGTAGTTCATGTAACTGCTTGAAGTAAAGATTCCGTTCGGATGAGAACTGGTTGTAGCTGGAGTTGTTATTGATAAGCTCGCCATATAAAGATTCAATTCGATTACGAATCAGTGAATCGAGTAAGACTTCTAAAGAAGTATGCATAATTGAACACCGTCCAATGGATTTAATTTTGTGAATAAAAGTTTAACTTATTGAATATAATTTTATCATAACGAACATATAAGTCAATACATGTTGAAGATGTTTTTGATAAAGAAAATATACTTTCATATAATTAAAGAAAATTCACTTCATGTGTGAAAGGAATATCAGATGATTAGTTACAAACCTTTTCAAAAATTATTGATCGATAGGGAAATCAAGAAGCAGGATTTACTTAAAATGACGGGGATTTCGTCTGCTACAATGGCGAAGCTCAATACGAATGAATATGTGTCATTAGAAGTAATTGATAAATTATGTACGGCTTTAGGTTGTCAACCAGGAGATTTATTGGAACACATAGCAGAGCAATGACAGATCAGGATCAGGGAAGAATTTTGGTTGATCGAAGAAGTGATTCAGTCGTATAACATAATATTCAAGCTGCGGATCCATTGGAGCCTTGGTCTGTTGGGATGAATTTCGAAGAGGCATTACAGCAGACAACCCCTTCGGGGTTCATGAATACTGGAACGTTATGCGTAATTATTGCAATTCTAAAGAAGAAAGGAGAAATACAATGGATCAAATCAAATATCCGATTGGTCAATTTCAACCCAAAAACAATCTTTCAAATGATGAAATAATAAATCTTATTAAACAAATTCCTGAACTAATTAAGCGATTAAATACATTGCTGATTGGTCTTGAACAATACCCATTGGAGACTCCGTATCGGCCGAATGGTTGGACAGTAAGTCAGGTCATACATCACTTAGCTGATAATGATATGAATGCGTACCTGAGATTTAAAAGAGGATTAACTGAAAATAATCCATTAGCAAATACATATAGAGAAGATCTGTGGGGATAATTAATTGATTACAAGAAGTTGCCCGTAGAGAATTCGCTATCACTTATTGAAGTATTGCATCATCGCTTTTTGGTGTTGCTGAATGAACTTAGTATAGAAGACTATAAACGGACTATACAAACTGAAGTATTAGGAATGATTACATTAGAGACAGCTATACAAAGATTTATTTGGCATAACAAACACCATGCATCCCAAATCGAAAACCTAATAAGAAGAGAGAAATGGAAAGACATATAAGAGAGAGGATAATTGTAAGGAGTTCAAAGATGGCAGTAACAACGCATAACATAGTATTCAAGCAGCGGCTCCTTTCGGAGCCTGGGTCTGCGAGAAGGATTTCAGGGAAGTATTTCAGCAGACAACTCTTCGGGGATCATGAATACAGGAACGTTATGCGACATACCAAAAGAAATATGAAGGAGCAATCAACAAAACTTTTCAAATAGAAATTACTGAATAAAAAGAGATCGAATGCTTTTACTTTATATTGTTTTTACATTATATGATGGCTATAAGAGTATGATTTTTGACCTGGGATAAAGTTGAAGAATGCTTATTTAGTCTAAAGATATTAGGACCTGTAATCTCATGTACTATGAAGTTATCCATTAAGGATGAACTATTTGCTGCAACACTGCCGTAAACCTGCGTATCAGTATATGATTCCAAAAAAGGAGAACTCGTCGAGTGTGGAGTTACAGTCGTCAAATTCACGCTGTTTAGTGTAAAAATTGGTAGAGCTTATTACATGCGGCGCGCTACAAATTTAAATTATCAGGAAGATGATAACTTCACAGTCCTCTATTGAGGCGTTTTAGAAATAGAAATCAATCGTATGTTTTCCTCATAGAGTAGTTACAAAAGGAGCTTGAATATATGATGTTTGTTAAGAAATTCCCTAGAAATGTAAGACTCACAATAGATCCATATGAACAATGTCCATGCGGTTCTCAAAAAAGTTTTAAATTTTGCTGTAAACCAAGATCTATCCAGCATAAACACAATTGGAAGGAGTATCATAAATATCCTGAAAAGCGTAAAGAATATGAATCTATTAAGAGTTGGAATGATACGGCGTTCGAAATATGCCTAGCATTTGATCACGAAGAATGTAAAGGTGATATTAAAAATGCTCATTCAATACAAAAAAATCGAATATTGAATAGAATCAGTCAAGATGGGCACCTTTATCAATTTATCCCGGATCATGTAGAAAGTATAATTTTAGCTAAGTTTGATCGTATAAGCATCAATAAGGCCAGTACATTTCAAGGATTTTGCGATTTCCATGATAATAAATTGTTTCATCCAATTGAAGCTTCAGATTATTTTAATGAAGCAAGACAAAATTTCTTGTTCTCTTTTAGGCCTCTAGCACTTGAATATCATAAAAAAGTAAGAGACTTAACTTTTAGAATGAATATTTTTGATAAACGCCCTGATCTAACGATAAATGAAGCATTCGTTTATGATTATCGATCTGCACAATTAAATAAAAGAGAATATAAGAGAGAATACGAAGCCTTCAAGAAAGATTACATCGAGAAGAATTTTAATAATATTCGCACCTTTTTTTTAAAGTTAGATTTCGAAGTGAATTTTGCAACAAGTGCAGCTTTTTCGGTACAATTTGATATGAATGGGAAACAAATAAATGAAAATCAAATGCTTAGCGAAATTCAAGAAATCAAACTTATTTATGTAACAATATATCCCTTAGAAAATAGTACAAATATAATTCTTTCTTATCATTTAAGAAATGACAAAACGTATAACGGACTTTTCGAACAACTAGAGAATGCTGCACAGACAGAAATTTTAAAATATCTAAATCAGCTGGTGATTGATGGAACCGAAAATATATTTTTTAGTCAGAGCTTTATAGAGAACTTAAAAGAAGTGGAAAAAGATTCTTTGTTAAAAAGCTTTCAGGCAAGTTTAAAACCGTTATTAGCTAAGAAGTTATACGAAGAAAACAACGATTACAGATTTGATCTTTTCACAATCCAAAGTATCGATAGAGATAATTAGGACACCTAGATGCCAAACATAAAAGAACCCAAGCTAAGGGTGGGCCTTAATTTGCGTGTACGCAAACCCATTTTAGCACTTGAATCGAGATCAAGGTCAAAAAATCCTTAAACATGCTCGCTGTCTTGCTATAACAAGTAGCTAGGCGTCCATATCTTTTCTTTTTATTGAAAAAGAATTCGACCAGATAACTGTTTTATAAAAGTCGTGGTCTTAAGCATGTTCACACGGCGATTTTTCTTGCCAGGAATCACAACCACTGTATTTTACTTATGAAAGAGTTCTCAAAGCGCATCAGTATCGTAGCGCGATAGACTAGAATTTCACGGTTTGTTAGATCTAGCTCGACAGCATTTTACATTCTTCAAAGGAGTCATAAGCTTGCCTAGGAGTCTATTTAAACTTAATCGTATTGCCTAGGGTATTCACAATAGTATAAATTTTTTGTCGTTGATCCGCTTCAAGATCTTCCGATTGCTTGTTTGTCTGGCCCCTTTATTTGGCCGAGGAAGAATGGTACGTCACATAACATAATATTCACGCTGCGGGCATACGCCCTGGGTCCGGCATTCGCCGGACACCCAGCATACGCTGGTTCGTGAATACAGAAACGTTATCTGAAAGACTAGCATTTAAGAAAACAGGTGAATAGAATGCCATTAATTCATGAGTTTCTTATAGCTCCTAAAATTGGCTTTGAATTAAATCAAATTGTTAGGAATAACAATGGGAGAATTAATAAAAGAAAATCAGGTATCGATTATTTAGTTGAATTAGATGATGAACTCTTTCAGTATTTTTCAGATACATTAAAGTGGATACCAAATGAAACTGAAAATAGATTCGGTTTGAATTACTGTGGGTTAACAGTTATGTATTCAAATGGAGCGAGTGTACTAAAGAAAATTATTACAGGTTGGTATGAGATATTTAAAAATGCTCCAAATGAAATAAAGTTAACAGGGAATTATTTTTGGAGAGACCAAATCGATAAAGGTGAATATGAAAAAATTGAAGTAAGAAAAGCTAATTTATTAAAAATTCTCTCTGAACACTAATTACCTTATGTAATCTAGTTGAAGATAATGACGACTTAATAATATTACATCTAGGGATTTGACACTTTGAAAGAAGTTCTAGTAAGTTATTAGGTGGCAAGCACAGAGGCATATTAAGATAACACACGACCTGACCTAAGATAAGAGCTATCTAAGGTCAGGTCACGTCACGTCATAGATGTGGAAACGTTAGATGAAGGCACCCAAATAAATAAAACCATCTAAAAAGGATGCAAAGAAAAAATGATAAAATCTATTAGTATTGATGAATGGAATGGGACCACATTCAATGAAGAAATAGTTATGAATCCAACATGGGCAGACACTTTAAGATTTTTAAGAAAACTCGATGGAGATAAATTTACATTAGTCTTTTTTGAGGTATCAGACACAGATTCAGCATTAGTTGGAGGCGGACCTGAATATTTCATAGCGTCTATTACAATTGATGGTAATATATATACTCTTATGAACAATAAACAGGTAAACAGAGAAATTCTTCTGGTTGTTGGTGGTCAGTTAGGAAATTATTGCGATAACATTTGTATAGAATTAATTCCTATGCTTGAAGTAATAAAGTATTACTATGAAACTAGAAAACTACTCGAAACACATAAATGGAAACAAGAATAATAATTACTTTGAACGCAACTCGAAGAAGTAGGTTGCATCATCTAACATCGAATTAAACGCATCGGAGCAGGACAAGCTCTACGCTTGGTCTGGAAGAGGCATTTCGGAGGAGCGGATTCACCGGACACATTCGACCTGTTAAGTCTGACGAGTATTCCCGATGGTCACCTTAAATTGCTTGAACTTCGAGAATACCCAAACGCTATGTGAAATCAACGAAATTAGTTAAGAGGTAAACATGGGTGTGACCGTTTGGCGCTTTTCTTACTCCACGTGCAAGTTGCAATAAAATGAACATGAAGTAGACGGAGCTAGTGTCTACTTCATGTTCGCTTAAATTTTTAAAAACTGAATTACAGATGGATCAATGGATCTTTGGAGGTTCAGAATTCATCATATCGTTAAGCTGGGTCACAAAAACACCTTCGTTCGGGCCAGGGTTATTTCGAAACATTTTCGCTTCTTCCACCAGAACTTCGTCTGTATCCGTGCCAAGTATCTTTATTGTTGCATCAATGAATGAATCAAGTGGCATCGCACGCGGTTCATCGTTGTTGCTTTGAACCCATGGGGGTACAATTTCTATTACTTTTACCGATGTGTCTTTAAGCATGTACCTTTGGGACAGCGTATAGGTATGAAGTGCTGCCTTCGTCGCGGAGTATACAGCAGTTGTCGCTAATGGTACAAATCCAAGTATCGAAGTCGTGTTGATGACAACCGCTTCTTCTTTGGATTTCAAATGCTCGATGAATGCAGAAGTCAACCGAATGGGACCTAGCAAGTTTGTAGTGACAGTCGAAATCAAAACATCCTCATCGATCACGCCCGCCGCGTCATCGGGCTGTATGATGCCGGCGTTGTTAATCAAGACATTAACATCCGGGTATTCTTCGATTAACTGCTTGGTGGTCGCTTCTATGCTGGCAGGATCTTGTACATTCAATTCCACTGCGGACATGCCGGGATTCGCCTTGATTGTCTCCTCCAGACGCTCTTTACGTCGACCGGAGATAATAACTTTATTTCCAAGATTGTGGAGAGCTTCTGCTAACGCACGTCCAATTCCCGAACCGCCGCCTGTAATAAAAATCGTGTTTCCTGTAAGTTTCAATTTTTAAACCCTCCTAATTCAATGTAAATTAAATTATCCAAACATTGTAAAACAATAGATTTCATGATTACAGCTCCTCTAAAATTGAACATATGTTGAATCATCAACATAAATTTTATAAAGTAAATGTATCAGAGCGGTATATGGGGTTCAATGGTTAAAACAAGCGTGGTTGTTGATTTTTCAACAGAGGACTTCGAAATGTTCATTTTTTCGGATGGTGCAAAGGGGAGAAGGATATGGACAGGCGTATTCAAAAATCGAGGCAAGCCATTATTGATGCTTTTATGAGGCTGATGTCAGAAAAGGAATTCGAGAGAATTACGATCAATCAAATTGCGGAGGAAGCGAATGTCAATCGCGGAACGGTTTATTTGCATTTCTCTGACAAGTATGATCTGCGCGATCAATGCATGGAAGCTCAAATTAACGAGTTACTACGCAATTGTATGTCTGAAGATAACTTCTTTCATCTCCCTTCCAAAACCGCACTACTGCGCACGTTTGAATATTTGGAGCAGCATGCTTCATTCTACTCTAGAATGCTAACGAACAAGGGAAGTACGGTTTTTCGGAACCAAATGGAGACCATGTTTCGGCAAAGTCTGAGCGAGCATCTGGATTCGATCAACCTCGATCAGGAAATGAACAGGGACATTACGGTGCAATTTTTAATTTCAGCGGCAGTGGGGGTATTGGAATGGTGGATTACCCGTTCGATGCCATATCCGGCATCGGTCATGGTTGAACAATTTTGGAATTTGCTGAACTGTGGTGTCGAGGGACATGAACGAACATCGTCCATATGAGCCTCTAATTTAGAGGCTTTATACACAAACGTTATCAGAAATTCTTGAATTACTAAAACATAATAATAAGTTCTCAAAAGTACTAAAAGCTATAGTATAAAGAACGCAAAAGATCTGGAGGTCATTTTATGGATATACTCTTTGCCAAGTATGGGATTAATATAATCCGAAGAGATGGGGGAATATTCATTAGTTTTGATGCTGGTGGAATAGTGGTTCAAATGATAGAAATAGAAATAACAGAAGAAGAGTCACTAAAAGCTCAGAAAAGTGAAAGAGATGCATATGAACTAATAATCAAACTACAAAATGAAAAAAGACCATATAAGAAAATTCGCTGATAAAAAAATTTGCAGATTCATTTTGAATGCATAGTGAAGAAGTTAGGTAACTTCTGATAACATAATATTCAAGCATCGAATCTTCACGGAGCTTTGGCCTGTTGGGATGGAGTTCGAGGAGGGGTTTCAGCAGACAACCCCAGAAAAAATAAAAAGACAATGGAGGTATGTTTGGTGCTGACATTAGAAAAAGCTAGAAAAAATGATGCACAAAAACTTGCTGAAATACAAAAGGCCAGTTTTGAGGATGGATCAAAGCATTTTAAGAATAACGAAACCGTTGGGCCAATAGGATATGACTCCATAAGTTGGCAAGAAGAGATGATGCAAAATTGCGAATATTTCAAGGTACTCTTTAATGGAGAAATAATCGGGGGAGCAATGATATTCGTAGAATGTAATCAAGTGCATAATCTAGGAAGAATCTTTATTGATCCAAATTTTAAAAATCAAGGAATCGGAACGAAGGTGATGGAGAAAATTGAAAGTAAATTTCCAGACAGCACTGAATGGTGGCTGGATACTCCTAGCTGGAGTGTGAAGAATCATCACTTCTATTCAAAGTGTGGGTTTACTAAAGTTAGAGAAGAAGGTGACTTATACATTTTTGAAAAGACTTTATAAACTTATGTAATGTACAAACGTTATGAGACATCAGTGCTAAGTGTTACCAAGAAGATATTTAATGAAAAGAGTGAAAGGGAGGATTTACAATGAAGATTGATTTTGCGATTGAATCAGATTATGAGTATATCTCGTTAAGAGACAAGCACATACATAAGACACTGATAAGACCAAAAATAAAAGAAAATGAAATTCTAATAATTAGAGAATCCAATCAAGAAATAGGTTGGATGAGATACGGATTTTTTTGGGACAACACACCATTTATGAATATGATATGGATAGATGAGGAGTATAGAGGAACAGGTATTGGTAAAAAAGTTGTCCACTATTGGGAAGAATTGATGAAACAAAAAGGATTTGAAATGGTCATGACCTCAACACTTTCAAATGAAGGAGCCCAACATTTTTATAGAAATCTTGGATATAGAGATGCTGGATGTTTAATGCTTGAGAATGAACCTCTGGAAATAATACTGACAAAGGATTTAAACAAAAATTGACGTTGAGTAAATCAAGGCAGGTACTGACATCTGACAACATAATATTCAAGCTGCGTCTCCAATGGAGCCTAGGTCTGGTTGGATTTCGAAGAGGGTTTTTGCAGACAACCCCTGCCGGAGCTCATGAATACAAGCGTTATAGAAAAGGGACGCAAACCAAAAAAAGAAGGTGTTTAAGTTGTTTGGTTTATTTAAGAAGAAGAAAATAATATTTGAAGATCAACTAAACAAACTTTCTGAATTGGGCATCTTCATGAGTGCAGAATTAAAGAAAGAATTACTTTTGGAAGAATTTTCGAGAAATGAATATGAAGAAGATCCCTACAACTTGCTACTACTTACTTTAGGTGGAGAAGTTGAAGTGAATGGTGAATTTATAAATGTATCTGAGGAAATTTGGTATTTAGATACTGAATGTATTGAGGACCATGGAGACTATGCAAGAATAATAATACGATTAGAGAATATGACAAAACTTAATTTAAATAATATAACGGATTACGTAGATATTCAGAATGGTACTGCATGGGTCTCTTTTGAATATATGAATGAACTTATCAGATGGGAAATGAAAGTAGATGATGATTGGTTGGATATGGAGATATTCAAGAAATTTAACGAACTAATAAAGACTGAACAATCCATGAAATTGTATATTTCAATTTTAGATCAAGGGTGCCTAATGGGCTATTTTAATAAAGAACAAGTAATTGAAATAAATAAATTAACAAAATATAAATTTGAAGAATATTAGTAAGTATATCAGTAGGCGTCCCTATCCTATAACAACATATTCAACGTTGTGTGGCTATGACTTCTTGGTCCGGACCGAAGTTTAAAGTAGCGGTTTCGAAGAAGTAGATTCATTAGCAGGAGAGTATATTCAGCCGGATAACCTTTTACTGCCTAACTGCGTCGCAGCCGCTCCTTTCGGTTGGTTGAGGCAGTGAAGGCTCGTGAATACATGACGTTATATGACAGTATGATGAATAACTCTCAAGGAGATGCTTCATAGATGATAAACAATGATTATAAAATTCAAGTCGAAAAAGAACATGGGAAAATACTTAAAGAAATAATGTATTTTGAAAGTAGTCCAAAGTACCGTCATATAACATCATATTCAAACAGCGGCTCCGCTACAGCCTTGGTCTACGAGAAGGATTTTGGAGAGGTGTTTTCAGCAGACAACCCCTTTGGGGTTCATGAATGCGGAAACGTTATGAGAAATTGCGAAGGACATTAAATACGGTATGGAAGTGAATTGTATGGAGAGACCAATCATAACTTGTATAAGTATAGGCGTTTATGCTCATGCACTTACAAGGGGCAATAAATACATCGTAAAAAAAGAAGATGGGGACAAGTATAGAATTATTGGAAACCATGGAAAAGCAGTTTGGATATCAAAAGCTCATTTTATTGAAGGAAATATAGAAGTGCCTTTTTTAGAAAGATGGAAGTTTGATGATGATCCAAAGGAGTTTGATTTGGTGGAGGTGACCCTTACTTTTTCGGATGGAAGTGAACGATGGAGTTTGGTGACAACCCCTCAAAAATTAGTAAATCACTTTAAAAAAGAAATGGAACCACCAGGATTTAATATTAAACATCTTATTATAACGAAAACAATGGACCACGACGATATTGAAAAAACATTAAAATATTTAGAGGCAAATGATGAATTAACAGAAGCAAGCCAAGCTTTGGAATGTAGATTTGGAGAGGATGGAGGAATTGCATAACATAATATTCAAGCTACGGCTCTTATGGAAAATATAGAAACGTTATGTGAAACCTTTGAGAATCTAGAAATGAGGTAACTTCAATGATGCAATACAGAATCCGACCAATAATAAAAGATGATGTGTTTTTTTTATGGGAGATGTTATATGAATCATTATTTGTCCCAGAAGGTCAAGAGCCATTCGATAAAGCGATAATAAAAGACCCTTATATATCAAAGTATATTGAAGGTTGGGGAAGAGATGGGGATTTTGGATTTATAGCAATGAACCATGAGGGTGAACCCGTCGGATCAATAACAGTTCGATATTTTAACGAGGATAATAAGGGATTTGGATTTATTGATAATGATGTACCCGAACTAGGAATGGCTTTGTTAAAAGAATACAGGGGAAGAAAAATCGGAATGGCCTTAATGGATGAATTATTTAAAGAAGCTAGGAAAAGGAATATAAAAAAATTATCCCTCAGTGTTGATCCGAGCAATGCAGCGGCAATGAAGCTCTACGAGAGATTCGGATTTAAAGAAGTTGGGAAAGTTGATTCATCAATCACGATGGTTGTCGATTTGAGAAGTTAAAATACAGTAGTAATAGGGATTATTTTAAGGAACTCAAAAGAGATCAAGGGTATCGTCTAACATCATATTCAAGCAGCGGCTCCTTACGGAGTCTGGGTCTGCGAGGTGGATTTCGGAGAGGAATTTCAGCAGACAACCCCTTAGGGGTTCATGAATAAAAGAACGTTAGCTGAAATATGACTAAAGAAACAAAAAGGGGCAAAACAATGAGTGAATTGACTTCAGGATGCTTATCACTATTGAAATATAAAGAAGCAATTCTTGAGCATGATCCTATATACGCGGAGGATTTAAATGACAAATGGTTTGTTTTCGTAACCAAAGATACAGAAGAAAGTGAAGAAATTCCAGAAAGTCTATTTCAAATTTCAGAAAAAATCCCAGTGTTATATTTTTATAATTTTGAAGATCACTGTTGGGGATACCGTGTAGTTTACAATTCACAAGAGATAGCAAGTCTTCATATATCATACGTGTTATTAGATACTTCAATTATTAAGCTTGCAGAAGAAAGATATCCAGAGGAAGATCACATTGAATTTTTATATGTCGACCCTAGAGGGGACAAAATCAGAACTGAATTAATTGAAGAAGTTCTGAGATCTAATGAATACAATGAGAAAATAGCAAAACAGTTTACAAATTGCAATCTAAAAACATTTAGATTTTTTGAACTAGATAATGAGCGAATAAAACAATTAGACGATATTTTGAATAATAATTACTATACACAACTGGAATCTGAGCATCAGTTAGTAGAAGAGTTTAAAGAATTATTAAACATTGAGGAAATGAGCTGGATACGAGCAGATAGAATGAATGAAGAAGGGTTTAAATGATCGGTAAAAGTAATTCAGGCAAAGGCTAAATAAACGTATCAGAGGCGATAATTATTAAGAGAAAACAATAAAATGATAGGACACATTTATTTTAATCAAACCGTATCGTTTGAGTTTTTAACATGGGAAATAGGATACATATTCAACCCAAGATACTATGGAAATGGATATGCTACTGAGGCAAGTAGAAGAGTATTGCAATATGGATTTGAAGAGTTAAAGGCTCATCGGATTATTGCGATGTGTAATCCAGAAAACGCTTCATCGTTTGGAGCGCTTGTTGATGCGAAAAGAAGGTCACCATATCAAGAAAGCATTTTTCTATAAAACGGAAGAAGGACAACCCATTTGGCATAATGCATATCAATATGCGATTTTGGCAGATGAATGGCAAAGGAGCAATGAATAATTTGAAAAAAGGAGCGTGAAACCATGAATGAGAAGTCGAGGTTACTAGAGGAGTTCAAAGAATGGATCCGTTTTGTTTCTGAGATTCGTGACATGGATTGGCAAATAACGATTGCTGAAGGTAAATGGTCAGTTCAGGATATCGTAAGTCATATACTGCTGTGGGATAAATACTTTTTTGAAGCAGCAATAAATCCGATATTAAACAATAAACCTTTGACATTAACACATATGGATTTTGAACAATTTAATCAGGATGCTATTGAATATGGAAAAACAAAAACGAAAGAAGAATTAATTAAAATGACTATTCAGTATCGTAACATGATATTGGAGAGTATAGAGAGTTTTGAAGACGATAAGTTTACTAAAGAATATGCTGACGGGAAGTTTACTGTAATATCATATTTAAGAGATTTTATCTGGCATGATCAACATCATATCAGACAGATTGATGAGCTTAAAAGAAGAGCTATGTGAGTATATAGGCGGGTGAATCATATGGGGGATTATTGGAACAAAAGATTTACTGAAGAAGGGGTGATTTGGGGTTGTGAACCAAGTCAAACTGTAACCCAAGCTATAGATTTGTTCAAAAAGAATCATGTATATGATATTTTGGTTCCTGGTGCTGGATATGGAAGAAATACGAAGGCGTTCTCTTCTTATTTTCAGGTTGATGGAATTGAGATATCTAGTTCAGCTATAAATCTAGCAAAAGAATGGGATTTAAAAACGAATTTTATTCAAGAATCGGTATTAGAGTTTACTACAAGCCAAAGGTATGATGGAATATATTGTTATGATTTATTGCATTTATTTTTGTTAGAAGACCGAAAAAAACTGATACAGAACTGCGTGAATCATTTGAAGAAATTGGGAGTAATGTATTTCACATGTTTTTCTAATTGTGATTTTAATAATAGTGTGGGTAGGGAAATTGAAGAAGGAACATATGAATACAAGGAAGGGAAATATGCTCACTTCTTTACTGAAGAAGATTTAATAGAACATTTTAATGATTTGAATATATTAGAAACGGGTTCCATAAGAGAAACTCTGATATATGCAGAAAAACAACAGAAAAAATATGAATTAAGATATATATTTGTTCAAAAGATTAGATAGCTATTCAAAAAAGCAAGCAACTTCAACTACATCGTTTTATTTCTTCACTCAGCTCAAGTTGTTTTTTTAAACAAAGACAAATACACTGCCGTAAGCCTAATCGCTAGGACAGTGTATTTGTCTTTAGAACCTGTATATCCGTTGAAAACTTTTTATTCCTCTCCGGTCGCCACCGGATTCTCCTCATAACTGATCCAGTCGCTCCAGCTTCCCGGATATAAACGGACCTTACTAAATCCAGCTTCATTCAGGGCCAGTACATTGGGACAGGCGGATACGCCGGAACCGCAATACACGATAATTTCTGCATGTGGGTCAAGGTCGGCAAAGTGCTGCTGCAATTGTTCCGCATTTTTAAAGCTGCCTTGTTCGTCCAATACTTCTTTCCAAAAGAAATTCACCGCACCAGGGATATGCCCCGCTGCTTGATCAATGGGCTCCTCCAGCCCCAGGTAGCGAGGCCGCTCTCTCGAATCAATCAATATGGAAGAGCCACCAGAAAGCGAATCTTTGGATACACGGTGCACCTCTTGCATACTTGTGAGCATTTGCGGCTGTACATTCGGTGTGAATGTACTTGGAATGCGAATTGGCTGGTCTGACGTCACCGGGAACTTCGCTTCTTTCCAAGCGCTGTAGCCTTCTTCCAACACATATACCTGCTCATGCCCGAGATAGCGCAGGAGCCACCAGAAGCGGGAAGCCATCATACCGCCTTGATCATCATAAGCGACGATGCGTGAAGATGCGTTGATCCCGGCACGACTTAGACGTGCGGCAAGTGTATTCACATCAGGTAAGGGATGGCGACCACCATGCTCACCAAGAGGAGCGGTAAGGTCTTCTTCCAAATCGAAGTGAACTGCCCCTGGAATATGGTCTTCATTAAATTGAGTCCGTCCAGCCCCGGCTTGTCCGAGCAGGGAACGGCAGTCGGCAATGATGATGTCCGGCTCATACAATCGGGCCAGCAGCCAGCGTTTGGATACGATGGATTTCATAGAGGATTCCGCCTTCCTTTATTTAACAGTAAATTTAATCCATTGAGTATGGTTTATGAAAATGGGGTAAATAAGTTATGAGCTGGCCTTCAGGGGGTGCTCAGTGTCGGGCAACTCACTTTGATGGATGACTTTCTTTTTAAAATCCGCTCCGTATCGGATAAAAATCCATACCCCGAATAGGATAAAAAAGCCTGCACCAAATTGTAAGGCAGACAGCCTTTCCCCGAGCAGCACCCAAGCTAGCAGGGAAGAAATAACAGGTTCGCCGAGTACCGCCATCGATACCGCAGTGGCGTTAATGTATTTGAGCAGCCAGTTAAACAGGTAATGTCCGAACAGCGTAGGCACAATGGCAAGCAGCAGGAACAGTCCCCATTCCCGTGGAGCATATCCCGTAAAAGGAATGGCATTGACCATATTATACAGCGCAAGTGATGTGGCTGCGATGGCGAAAACCCAAAAATTATAGACAAACGCGCTCAAATGCTCGCGTAGATGCTTACCCATCAGCATATGGATGGACACGGCTACCATACCCAAGAAGGACAGTGCGTCCCCGAGCAGGGCTTGTCCCGAGACATGAAAGTCTCCAGCTCCGATGGCCAGTGAGCCGATAAAAGCTATACCCATTCCGATGAGCATAGCGCGATTCGTGCCCGTCCGGAAAAACAAAAAAGAACCGAGCATGACAAGGATCGGCTCCAATGTCATAATAACGGTAGAGCTTGCAACGGTGGTCAGTCGCAGTGAGCCCATCCAGAGCAAGAAATGCAGCCCCAGCGCAATACCGGACCAGAGGATCAGCATCCACTGCTTGCGGGTCAGGCTAAACAGCTCGGTGCGGTATTTCCAGACCAAAGGCAGCATGATCAGATTGGTTAGGTACAAACGGTACATAGCGATGACGGACACCTCGGCTTCAGACCATCTTACGAAGATCGAGGAGAACGAAATAGCGATAATACCTATGATGTACAATAATTCAAAGGAAAACGACGGTTTATGTGCTTGATTCATGTGGCAGCTCCATCCGTATGGAGGAAAATAAATACGTTGATGTTCCTTCCAAGCGGTATCTCGAAAATTGGGTTTAATACAGCCCATTATACCGTACCTGACATTCCCGTGGTATTAGGATTTTGCAAAATCCTGAGAATATAATAAACGGGAGCAGGAGGTAGGGTTTTAAGTGAGATGCTGCGTAGAACTTTTGCTGCACAAGCTCGTCTATCATAGTGGAGGTGGATTTTATGAAAAAACAAAACACATTTTCAATCATACTACTGACTGTAGTGGCAGTGCTGGCTCTGTCAGCCTGTGGAACGAAACCGCAAACCAATAACACCGCACCTCAAGGGTCAGACCAACCGCAAACGCAACAGCAGCCGCAAGTTAAACCGGAGCCAATCGCTGAGCCGGAGGTTAAAAAAGGCACAGGTGTATACAATGGAGCTGCTGACCCGCATACGGTAGAGATTGAAACCAATGGCGAAGCCCAATCCTTCCAATTGGGGGAGGGACTGGACACGGTAATAGCTGGACTTAAAGAAGGCGATACAGTAGCGTTTGAATACAACGAAAAAGCAGTAGAGGGCGACGCGACGGCGAAGCAACTGACTTTAACGAAAATACAAAAAACAGAAGCTGCAACAGATGGCAATCAAAACGGAAGTTCTGGTCAAGCAGTAGGCGGAGAACGCTCGAAAACTCAAACTTTTGAGCTTACCCTTGAAGGGAAAAAGGAAAAGCAGACAGCAACATTGGCAAAAGGAGAGGGATATTCACTGTATGTGTTTGATCCGATGTCCCTGTTTCCCGATCAAAACCGTGTTGCCTTGGCTGTAGATGATAACTATTATGCTGAAATTACGAAGCTGCCCTCCGACTTTAATCTGGATGAGCTTCAAAAAGAAGGCGAAAAGGACCTAGCTTCCATCGGCAAGGTGCAAAAGCTGGACAAAGCAGCCGTACCTCAAGCGCTGTCCAGTAGCCGTCTGTTCTTACAAGCGAGCGGTTCGAAGATGACACAGCAATATATTGTTGTAGAAAATAAAACAGGTGGTTTCATCGTGAAAGTGAACATTCCACAAGGTGAACCTGCTGAAGGATTCGAATCCTTCATTTATACATCGCTGGAGAGCCTGCAAGCTAATAAATAACCCTACTTTGATGTGGGATGGTCGGCGGCTTACAATTATGAATTTAAGGCAGTCATGCCGCTGGAAATTGTTATTTTAAGGGTTAGGTTAGAGCTATAAGGGTCTAATCTATAATTGCGAGACCTGCACTTTTGTGCTATAAAGGATGAGAGAATAAGATCATTCCGGCTTGCGAAGTCGTATGAAGCGATGAAGGAGTTGTTAGATTTACTATGTCCATCGAAATGAATACACAAGAAGTCATCAACGTGATTAAAAACAGCAAGAAAAAGACGCCTGTTAAAGTATATGTAAAAGGAGCTTTGGCTTCCGCATCTTTTGGCGAGAATGTTCAAGCTTTTATTTCTGGAGACAGTGGTGTTGTATTTGGGGATTGGGCTGATATCAAGCCTGTACTGGATAGCGCAAACGCTAAAGAAGAAGACTATGTGGTGGAAAATGACCGCCGTAACTCTGCTGTTCCTATGCTCGATCTGAAAGGCATCAATGCCCGCATTGAGCCAGGCGCATATATTCGTGATATGGTTGGCATCGGTAACAACGCAGTCATCATGATGGGTGCAGTGATTAACATCGGCGTTACGATTGGTGAAGGCACGATGATTGATATGAATGCTGTGCTGGGCGGTCGTGTGAAAGTAGGTAACATGTGTCACATCGGTGCAGGCGTTGTCCTGGCGGGTGTCATTGAACCACCATCTGCACAGCCAGTTGTAGTAGAAGACGATGTATTGATCGGTGCAAACTCGGTTGTATTGGAAGGCGTGCGAATTGGTAAAGGTGCAGTTGTTGCAGCCGGAGCTGTCGTAACTGAAGATGTGCCTGAATACTCCGTAGTGGCGGGTACACCTGCACGTGTGATCAAACAGGTCGACGATAAGACCAAATCTAAAACTGAGATTTTGAAAGAACTGCGCGTTCTGTAAGAAGGCAAAAGTTTTTTAATGTACCAAAGGTGAACGATTCCTTGTCAGAAGCATGATGCACTGACAGCATAACTTAGGGACGAAGCACAACGGACAAGGCTCGGCGGCTGCGCCGGGCTTTTGTTCTTTTGCCAGATAAGAGCTGATGAGCTATAAAGAGGAGGCGTAGCAGCAATGAGTACGGTCGACTATCGTTCTTTTGTCCAAATACGAAGGGATTTACACCAAATTCCCGAACCGGGTTTTGAGGAATACAAAACACAACAATATTTGCTGGATTATTTGGAAACGCTCCCTCAGGAGCGGTTGGACATTCGTACATGGCGTACGGGCGTGTTAGTGTTCATTCATGGAACAGCTCCTGAACGCCGCTATGGATATCGTTGTGATATGGACGGTTTGCCGATTGAAGAAGAGACAGGGTACGATTTCCGTTCGACCCATCCCGGCTATATGCATGCTTGTGGACACGATTTACATATGACGATTGGATTGGGAATTGTTACTCACTTTGCAAGCCATCCGATTAAGGATGACCTGGTTGTGCTGTTTCAACCGGCTGAGGAAGGGCCGGGCGGAGCCTTGCCTATGCGGGACAGCACGGAGCTGGCAGACTGGATACCCGATGAAATTGTCGCACTGCATGTTGCGCCCGAATATCCTGTTGGCACAATTGCGACTCGCCCGGGCATCCTATTTGCCAATACGTCGGAGCTTTTCATCGACCTGAAGGGTATGGGTGGGCATGCTGCGTATCCACACAAGGCGAATGATATGGTAGTGGCTGCTTGTCAGCTGGTGGGACAATTACAGACGGTTGTAGCCCGTAATGTGAATCCACTCGATGCAGCGGTCATTACCGTGGGTAAGGTTAGCGGAGGCACGAAGCAAAATATTATCGCGGAAACCGCCCGTTTGGAGGGTACGATCCGAACGTTGTCAGCCGATACGATGAAGCTGGTTAAATCACGGATTGAAGCACTAGTGCGCGGTGTGGAGACTGGATTTGAATGTCATGCCGAGATTCATTATGGCTCCAATTATTTGCAAGTGTACAATGAAGCTCAGGTAACCCAGGAATTCATGAACTGGGTCCGTAATCGGCAAGATGTGCAGCTTATTGAATGCGGAGAAGCGATGACCGGAGAAGACTTCGGGTATTTTCTGGAGCGAATTCCCGGTCTGATGTTCTGGCTTGGTGTTGATACGCCTTATGGTTTGCATCATGCCAAGCTGGAGCCTGCGGAGGAAGCGATTGGTGTAGCCATTCGTGTGCTGACAGACTATTTTACATGGAAGTCTCAAGGGTAAATGATACGCCCTGAATAAATAGGTTTAATGAAAAGAATGAAATGGAATGAAGTCGAATTTTTTGAAGGAGGGTGTTATGGGAGAGCAAACCATCATCCGATTTGAACGGGTGACCAAGCAATATGACAACGATCCCCCAGTGCTGGCGGACGTCAGCTTTGAGATTGAGCGTGGTAAATTTTACACACTGCTGGGGCCTTCCGGCTGTGGTAAAACGACGATTCTGCGTATGATTGCAGGTTTTGCGGAGCCGACAGAAGGCTCTATTTATTTAAATGGAAAACTCATTAATCGTGTTCCAGCCAATGAGCGGCAGGTCAATACGGTTTTTCAGGATTATGCGCTATTTCCGCATCTGAATGTGTTTGAAAATGTAGCTTTCGGCCTGCGAATCAAAAAGATGAACAAAAAGGACATTCAGGAGAAGGTGACACAGGCGTTGTCCTTTGTCAATCTGGAAGGCTACGGCGAGCGGGAAATTTCTGAGATGTCCGGTGGACAGCGTCAGCGTGTAGCCATCGCACGGGCTATCGTCAATGAACCTGATGTTCTCTTGTTGGATGAGCCATTGTCTGCACTGGATTTAAAGCTGCGTACTGAAATGCAGTACATTTTGCGCGAAATGCAGCAGCGCCTTGGAATTACTTTTATTTTCGTTACGCATGATCAGGAGGAAGCGCTGGCCATGTCGGACGAAATTTTTGTTATGAACAAAGGTAAGATTGAGCAGAGTGGTACGCCTAATGATATTTATGATGAGCCGATCAATCGGTTTGTTGCTGATTTCATCGGCGAATCTAACATTGTCCCAGGACGGATGATTGCGGATTATCAAGTGGAATTTAACGGTCGACAGTTTGAATGTGTCGACGGAGGATTACGTCCGAACGAACCCATTGAAATTGTGATCCGGCCAGAGGACTTGGAGATTACGAATGTAATTGAAGGCAAGCTGCGTGTGAAGGTAGATACCCAATTGTTCCGTGGTGTTCACTATGAAATAAGCTGCTATGATGATTCGGGTCAGGAGTGGCTCGTGCATTCTACCAAAAAGGCGGAGCTGGGCAGTGAAATCGGTCTGCGATTTGATCCGGAAGCGATCCATGTGATGCGGTTTGGGGAAACAGAGGAAGAGTTTGATCGGCGCCTGGAAGCCTATGAAGAGGTGGATCAGCATGTCCGGTAATACAAGAGCAGCGTATCTGCTGCCTTACTATTTATGGATTGTGCTGTTCGTGGCAGCTCCGGTTGTACTTGTGTTTTACTATTCACTATTTGATGTGGATGGTCATCTCACATTCAGCAACTATGCTCAGTTTCTGACACCCGTTTATTTGAGCATGACGCTCAGCTCGTTTTGGTATGCATTTCTGATCACTGTATTTTCACTATTAGTTGCTTACCCGGCAGCATATTTGCTTACACGTACCAAACATAAGCAGCTGTGGCTGCTGCTCATTATTTTGCCGACCTGGATTAACTTGCTGCTCAAAACGTATGCTTTTATCGGGATATTTGGTACCTATGGCCCGGTGAATGCGGTGTTAGGTATGGTTGGGTTGGGAGGTCAGCAATTATTGTTTACCAGCTCCAGCTTTGTGTTTGTATCGGTTTATATTTTTGTGCCTTTTATGATTTTGCCCATCTATAACGCGCTGGAAGGGTTAAACCCTTCATTGCTGGACGCTGCCCGAGATTTGGGAGCCTCCAAGTGGACCGCGTTTCGTAGGGTTATTTTCCCGTTAACGCTTGCGGGTGTGCGATCCGGTTGCATGGCTGTGTTTATTCCAGCGTTGTCGCTGTTTATGATTACCCGCCTGATTGCAGGTAACCGTGTGATTACACTGGGGACGGCGATAGAGCAGCATTTTCTGGTTACTCAGGATTGGGGGATGGGCTCTACGGTTGCCGTGTTCCTGATTTTGGCGATGGGGATCATTATGCTGCTCACCTCGGGAACGAAACGGAGGGTGCGGCATGGTAAATAAAAACCGGTTCGGAAATATTTATTTGGTGATTGTTTTTCTCGTGTTGTACGCACCTATTTTGTATTTGATGTACTATTCCTTCAACAGCGGCGGGACGATGCATGAGTTTGAAGGTTTTACACTCCAATATTACAAAGAGGTGTTTGCAGACACTCGCTTGATCATTATTGTCATTAACACCTTGGTGATTGCTTTGCTGTCGTCTGCGTTGGCTACGATTATTGGCATCATGGGTGCGCTGGCTATTCATCAGATGCAAAACCGTCGAGTCAAAAATACGCTGCTATCGCTCAATAATGTATTGATCGTGAACCCGGACGTCATTATTGGCGCTTCCTTCCTCATTTTGTTCACGATGGTCGGGATTAAGCTGGGTTTCTACTCCGTTTTATTATCCCATATTGCATTTAGTGTGCCGATTGCGGTCATTATGATTTTGCCGCGGTTGCAGGAAATGAGTCCATCTCTGGTCGATGCCGCGCGTGATTTGGGTGCCAGTCGAATGGATGTGCTGACCAAGGTGATTCTACCCTTTATCAAGCCAGGGATTTATGCGGGCTTCTTTATGGCGTTAACGTACTCGCTGGATGATTTTGCGGTGACCTTTTTTGTGACAGGCAGTGGCTATTCGACCTTATCGGTGGAAATATACTCACGTGCCCGTCAAGGGGTTTCCTTGTCCATCAATGCGCTATCCACGCTCATTTTCCTGTTTACTGTGCTGCTGGTGGTGGGTTACTACTTTATTATGCGCAAGGCGAATCGTAATGGTAAAAAAGAGCCTGCGGCAGAAATGGGGGTGCCTAGATGAAGTCACTTGTGCGCGTGTTTCTGTCGATTTTCATCATCTCGTTTGGGCTGATGGGGGTGGCCGCATGGTTGAATTCCAGTCAAGGCTACTCTGGTGGCAACACACTGACGGTGTACAACTGGGGAGACTACATTGATCCTGAGCTGCTGGAACGGTTTCAGAAGGAGACAGGGATTACTGTCATTTATCAGACATTTGATTCCAATGAGGCGATGCTGACGAAAATCGAACAGGGAGGAACTTCGTTTGATGTAGCGGTTCCCTCGGAATATGCTTTGGCTAAAATGAAGCAGGAGCACTTGTTGCTCCCGTTGGACCACAGCAAGCTGCCGAATTTGAAGCATGTGGATTCTCATTTTCTAAACCTTTCGTTTGACCCAAATAACCAATACTCGGTCCCGTATTTTTGGGGTACGGTCGGGATTGTGTTTAACCCGGAGCTGACGAAAGGCATTGATTTTCATAGCTGGAACGGTCTGTGGAATCCAAAGCTGCGTAATAACCTACTGTTGGTTGATGGTGCGAGGGAAGTCGTAGGGATGTCACTGAACAGCCTTCACTATTCCTTGAACGATACGAATGAGGCACATTTGCAGCAGGCTTTGACGAAGTTGGAGAAATTAGCGCCCAATGTCAAAGCGGTTGTCGGTGACGAGATTAAAATGCTGCTGGCAAACGAGGAAGCCGCTGCCGGGGTTGTATGGTCCGGTGATGCTTCTGAAATCATGGATGAGAACGAGGAGCTCGATTACATCGTACCAGATGAAGGCTCCAACTTGTGGTTTGATAATATGGTTATTCCAAAAACCGCTACCCATGTGGATGCGGCCCATAAGTTCATCAATTTCATGATGCAGCCCGATGTAGCCGCTCAAAATGCCGAATTTGTAGGATACTCCACACCCAACGAGGATGGAAAGAAGTTGTTGCCTGAAGATATCTCTGGTGACGAGCGTTTTTACCCTCCGTCCGAAATTACAGACAAGCTGGAAGTATACAACAATCTAGGCAAGCGCATGCTCGCTCATTACAATGAATTGTTCCTGCAATTCAAAATGCATTTAAAGTAGGGGAGTGGCGTGAGGATTAGGGGGTGGTGCTTTAAAGGTCGCTGCGGTGGCGGATGGTGCTTACCATCGCTGTTAAATTCCGATTTTTTTGATTAAATACTTAAAGGTTAAAATCGGAATTTAAAGGCGACCGCTTTGCTTGTCCAGCACCATTCCGCCCCCTCCGCTGCGCCGTGCTTAAAGCTAGTCACCCATGAATCCCACACCCAGGTGAGGGAGTAGAGGAAGAACGAACAGGCCCTTGAACCACCCGTGTAGGTGGTTCAAGGGCCTGTTTTGTTTATTCACCGTGTAAAGCAGTGAGTATTGTACTTCTTTTCCCCATGCTTCACACACGTTAGAGAATCGTGGGACTTTGAGGCGTGCAGTGAGCGAAGCGGGCCATTTGAATCTGGAGAAGCGGTAGCGTTCGCCTTTGCTGAGGGATTCTTACCTATAAATGTTTTATCCAATCCAAGAATCCCCCAGCAACAGCGATCGGAAGATCAAATGGACTGCGTAGCGCCTCTCCCGCCTTAACTCCTCACAATTCCCCTAACAAACCTCTCTATTTTATCCAACCCTTGCTCCAGCACATCCTGTCCGTAAGCATAGGACAAGCGAATGTATCCTTCGCCATAGGAAGAAAAAGCATCTCCAGGTACGACAGCCACTCCATGCTCTTCCAGCAGCTTCAAGGTAAAATCCATCGAGCTTAATCCAAAATGGGCGATGGAAGGGAAAAGGTAAAAGGCTCCCTCGGGTTTCTCCAGCGGGATGCCCATGTCTGTCAGCCTACCATGTACATAATCACGACGCTTGCGGTATTCCTCACGCATCGGGAGTGCATCATCGACACCAACAGTCAAGGCTTCCAGGGCAGCATATTGGCTAATCGAGCTAGCACAGGTTACGTTGTACTGATGGACTTTGACCATGTGCTGTGTAATTTCAGCGGGTGCAAGTGTAAAACCAATGCGCCATCCCGTCATGGAATGTGATTTGGACAGACCGTTAATGACGATGGTGCGCTCCCGCATACCTGGTAGAGCTGCAATGGACACGTGGGGTGTTTCGTAAATAAGTTCACTGTATATTTCATCCGAAATGATAAACAGATCGCGCTCCTTCAGTAAATCCGCGACCGCTTCCAATTCTTCGCGACTCATTACTCGTCCGGTTGGATTCGAAGGATATCCGAGAATGACTGCTTTTGTCTGTTCGGTCAGATAAGGCTCCAGCACCTCGGCCGTGAGCTTGAAGCCGCTGTTGCGGGTGTCAGCAAACACTGGAATGCCGCCTGACAAGCGGATCAATGGCTCGTACCCTGGGTAGATCGGCACTGGCAGGATGACTTCATCGCCCGGTGACAAAATCGTGCGTAAGGTAATATCCAGCGCTTCACTGGCTCCGTTCGTTACGATCACCTCATCCTGTCCAAGGTAATTCAGGCCGTATTTACGAGCTACAAACGCCGCTGCGGCTTCTCGTAATTCCGGCAGTCCCGGATTAGGTGTATAGGAGGTGCGTCCTTCGTTAATCGCCCGATGGGCAGCTTCCATAATATGCGCAGGGGTAGGGAAATCCGGTTGTCCGATCGTTAATGACAGGGTTCCGGGTAATGCGGCAACTTTGTTGGCGATTTTGCGGATGCCGCTGATTTGAATGTTTTTAACCTGATCGTTAAGCAAATGCTCCATAGCGTATGTGCCACCTTTTTCTGTATTAGAACAAGTTTACAATAATTTGATCTGAATATGCTACGGCAAGAAGAATTCATTTTACATAATTCAGGTACTAAATTGACTAATTTATGGTATCTTAAAAGATGAATATATTTGTAAGCGTAATCATAGTAAAAATGGGGAGGGGAGTATCTTTTGATGAAACAAGAATACATAGAAAAAATATTACCTACGAAATTAAAAAGGTTCGGGATCACATGGCTCAGTGCTATACTGCTGCTTTCAGCTGGAGGGCCGGCAGGGTTGTCCAGTGGAAAAGCTTCGGCAGAGCCTGCATCTTTTGCAGGAAAAGAGGTGCAACCTTCACCCGTAACTGTAGGGGCAAGTGTATATGCAGATGTCTATTTTCCTAAAAAGCTTCGCATCCACGATGTACAGGGGGCAGCACACCGTTCTCCATATGAAGGACAAAAAGTAGCGGATATTGAAGGCGTTGTCACGATGGTGAAGGGGAGCAGTTTCTATATCCAAGAGTTGGATGCTCAAGTGGATCAGGATGAAAAAACATCCGAGGCCATTTTAGTGTACAAGCCTAGTCACGGTGCACAGGTAGGGGATGAGGTAAGGGTTAGCGGTTCGGTAAAGGAATACACGGAAAGAACATATGCAAGCAAGCCAATCGACTTGACGACCACAGAAATTGTGGCTTCTTCGGTTAAGGTAATTGCCAATGACCGTCCATTGCCAGCTCCAATTTTGCTAGGTGAACAGGGACGTGTGATGCCGACATCTGTTGTGGATCATGACGGAATGACGGTGTTTGATCCACAGGAGGATGGCTTGGACTTTTTCGAAAGCCTGGAAGGCATGCGTGTAGAGTTGAAGGATGCCACTGTGATTGGTCCCTATGGCTATGAAATTCCAGTCCGAATTGTTAACGGTCCAAACACAGGTGAGGTTGTAACGGAGGCAGGCGGACTCATGCTGACAGAAAGAAGTCTGAACCCGCAACGGATTCTGATTGATGCGAAGCCTTCGACACCGTTGAAAACAGGCGATCGTTTTGCGGGTTCTATCACAGGTGTGGTGAGCTATAGCTTTAGCAATTATAAGCTGCTGCCAGAGCGTATGCCGGATGTTGTACCTGGCGGCCTCCAGCCAGCCAATACGCGTTTGATAGGGGATGATCGTAAGCTGACAGTAGCTTCTTTTAATGTGGAAAACTTTGATCCCGGTGATGGAAAACGGATAGATCAGCTGGGGCAGACTATCGCTGTAAATTTGAATCATCCGGATATCATAGGATTGCTGGAAGTACAGGATAATAACGGTGAGAAAGATGATGGCACCACAGACGCTTCCGAAAGCTTCCGTGTGCTCATAGAGGCGATTCGTGCTCATGGAGGCCCGGAATACAATTTTACAGATATTGGCCCTGAAAATAATAAGGATGGCGGTGCCCCCGGTGGCAACATCCGTGTTGGCTTCTTGTACAATCCGCAACGTGTTACGCTGACCGACAAGCCCAAGGGGGATTCAGTTACGTCTGTCACTTATGGAGTGCAGGGACTTTCCCTCAACCCGGGTCGGATTGATCCCCTGAATGCGTCATTTGAAGACTCGCGCAAGCCGTTGGCCGCTGAATTTGAGTTTGAAGGCCAGCAGGTGATTGTGGTCGCTAACCATTTTAATTCCAAAGGGGGCGATCAAGCGCCATTTGGTGGAATTCAGCCACCTGTGCGAAGCAGCGAAATACAGCGTGCGAAGATTGCAGCGATTGTGAATGGCTTTGTAAAGTCGGTACTGCAAGTAAACCCTAAGGCCAATATGGTGGTGCTCGGTGACCTGAATGATTTTCAATTTTCGGAAACGCTGGCTTTGCTACGGGGGCAGGAATTGACCAATCTGATTGACCATTTGGATGAAAAGGAACGGTACTCCTATATTTATGAAGGTAACTCGCAAACATTGGATCATATGCTGGTCAGCCCGTCACTGAGCAAAACATCCGTGCTGGATATCGTTCATATGAATGCAGACTTTAGTGCGGCGGATGGGCGGGTCAGCGATCATGATCCGTTGGTTGCACAAATAGATTTGCCGCGCAAAGCGGAAGAACCACCAACAGATAGTGGGAGTGGCCGAAATGACGATGATGAGGAGGATCAGCAGGATAACGAGGGAAACGCCAACGCTGGAAATGGCAGTAGCGGTAACGCGAATGGAACGGTAAATGGGCAGGGTCAGACCGCCAGTGGTGAACCCAATGGAAGCAGCCTGTCTGGTACAAATGTGGTGCAAGTCAGGTCTGTAGTGACCGGAGTGGAGCAAAATGGCTTGAAAAAGGCAGTCGCTCAAGTAACGACTGCTGAAATACAAAAGGCCATTCAAAATGGTGTGAAGGGTACGCTTGTGATTCGTGCAGGGGAGCAAGTAGAAGCGGGGACGTACGAGGTTCATTTAAACGGGGAAGCTTTGGGAGCCGTCTTGAACGACCGTATTCGTACCCTTCGAGTGGAAACGCCACAGGGTGGATATGAAGTAACAACAAGTCGCTTGTCTCTTCAGAAACTGGCTGATACCTGGCAGGTGCCTGTAAAACAAATTTCTTTGAATTTTTCCATCGCTTCGAACGAAGAGCTGGCTAAACGCTTGGATGTTCCAACAGGGCGTACACTGTTACAGGCTTTGGATATCGCCGCTGAGCTGAGAAGCGAGGATGGACGGAAACAGCTTTTGGTAGGTAACGGAGACTCTGGTAGAGGGTATGAACGTTATCTGTTACGTGTTCCTGCAATGGTCGATACAGACCAGCTTGCTGTAGTGAAGGTATCATCGACCAACCAAGTCGGACAGCTGTCCTATCAACCCGTTCCTTTTCACACTTCGAGTGAGGAAATAACCGTGTATGGACGTTCGGGAGGGACTTACGCTGTGCTTGATGGCGGGTCTTCTGGTGAAGTCAGATCGTTCATGGATATATCCGGCCATTGGGCGCAGCAGGACATTACACGGCTGGCAACTCGCCTGCTTGTGACGGGGACCCATTCAACAGCGTCTACAGCTACTGCGACTCGTGAAAGGGACTTAGCGAACGTGCATTTTGAGCCTGAAGGCCAGGTACGACGCTCTGAACTGGTAGCGATGCTGGTTCGTGTGCTTGGACTGGAGCGTACTGATCGCACGCTGACGAGCTTTGACGACGTTCAACCCGAATCGTGGTATGCGGATTCCGTACGTACCGCAGCAGCAGCTGGGCTGATCAACGGCTATACTGACGGAAGCTTCCGTCCTGATACCCCGGTATCGAGGGAGGAACTGGCTGTGATCATAGAGAGAGCCTTGCGCTTCGCTGGGAACACAGAAGAAAATACAAGAGAAGTGAGTGAAAGTATATCCGTATCATTGTCGGATGCGCAGGAGATTTCTACATGGGCAGCTCCGGCTGTGAAGACTTTGTCTGGACTAGGTATTCTGAGGGGAGACGAGAAAGGCCGTTTTGGCCCGGCTACATCCGTGACGAGGGCAGAAGCTGCGGCTGTATTATCTCGCACGCTGGATAAGCTACATTGGGAATAGGAGATTTCCCTATACAAATGTCAGATTGATTGACTTTATACGATAGTTAAGTTATCTTTTGTGGAGAGGTAGTATGATAAATTAGAATGAATGACAAATGAAGAGGTGAAATGTCGTGGGAGTAAAAGCTAAACAAATTTTTGTGAATTTGCCAGTTAAAAATCTGCAACAGTCCATTGATTTTTTCACTACCATCGGATTTGAATTCAGTGCTCAGTTCACTGATGAACATGCAACCTGTATGGTTGTTAGTGAGCATATTTTTGTCATGTTATTGGTTGAAGAACGTTTTAAAGCGTTCACGACAAAGGAAATTTCAGATGCCACAAAAAGCACAGAAGCAATTGTTGCCTTATCGGTGGAGAGTCGAGAAAAGGTAGACGAGATCGTCCACAAGGCTTTGGAAGCGGGCGGCAAGCCCTCAAACGAACCTCAAGATCATGGTTTTATGTATGGATGGAGCTTTCAGGATTTGGATGGTCATCTGTGGGAGTTCTTTTATATGGCAGAGCAGTAATGGAAATGAGAATGATGAAGTAAGCGAAGTATTATGGAAAGTAAACTATCCTAAAAAGATAGTTTGCTTTCTTTATTGTATATTATCGAACCCATCGGGAGGAATCACAATGTCTAACGAAATGAGAGTCTACCCTGTTCAAGCTCTGGATGAAGCCCTGGTAGATTCGCTAAGTCGACTGTTAATCGACGTGGTTGCAGACGGTGCATCTATAGGTTTCTTACCCCCATTAGGTTATCAGGAAGCAGCAACTTATTGGAACAATGTACTTGAGGACGGCGTAGTTCTGTGGATTGCCGAGAAGGACGGAGTACCTGTAGGGACGGTCCAGCTTCATTTGGCTCAAAAAGCTAACGCTATTCATCGTGCGGAAATTGCAAAGCTTATGGTACATCCGTCCGGTCGCAGACTGGGGATCGCACGACAGTTAATGAAGGCAGCGGAAGAAGAGGCACTAAGTCAGGATAGAACGTTACTGGTGCTAGATACGCGGGTGGGTGATCCCTCCAATGGACTATACGAGGCGATCGGGTTTGTAGAAGCTGGTGTTATTCCGGGTTATGCTCAATCAGCCGATGGTCAGCTTCATGCCACTCGATATTATTATAAGTCATTAAATCCGTATTCAAGTCATAGCTGAGCATTTACCGAATAAGTGTGGTATATAGGGGTAATCATAACTTGTCATAGGATTACATAGCTTTTTCCGCGTTTATTCAACTGGAAAAGCACGGGAATAGAAACGTATAATGAAGAGGGGATCAGAGAAGGTCTTTTTATGTCAATTTGGCTGTACTGAATTGAAGAAACGTAGCAAACACAGCGGAGGAATCAGAGAATATGAGGTTGGAGCATGATTTTTTAGGTACCAAGGAAGTGCCATCAGATGCCTATTATGGTGTACAAACGCTGAGGGCAAAAGAAAATTTTCCAATTACAGGCCAAAGACTGCACCCTGAGTTGATTAAAGCCATGGCGATCGTGAAAAAGGGAGCAGCGACGGTGAATATGGAACTAACCCGTTTACACCGCCCCAAAGCAGAGGCCATTATTCAGGCTGCTGATGAGATTATACAAGGACAGTTGCATGATCATTTCATCGTCGATCCGATTCAGGGCGGCGCAGGCACGTCCATTAATATGAATACAAATGAAGTGATTGCGAACCGCGCGTTGGAGCTGATTGGCAAGCAACGCGGAGATTACCAGGAGATCAGTCCTAATAATCATGTTAATATGGCGCAATCGACGAATGATGCTTTTCCTACAGCCGTACACTTGGCTGTATTAAGTATGATTGATAAGCTGTTAGCTACCATGAGTGAGCTTCAGGAAGCATTTTCCCGCAAGGCAAATGAGTTTGATAGTGTGATTAAAATGGGGCGAACTCACTTGCAGGATGCAGTGCCGATTCGATTAGGGCAGGAGTTTCAGGCTTATGCGCGTGTGTTGGGTCGTGATATCGGACGCGTCCGTGCGACCAAGCAGCACCTGCTAACGATTAATATGGGCGCAACTGCGGTGGGTACTGGCCTGAACGCAGACCGTCGTTATATTCAGCGTGTCGCAGAGGTGCTGGCAGACGTCAGTGGCTTCCCTGTGGAAGCTGACGAAAATCTTGTAGATGCTACACAAAATACGGATGCTTATACTGAAGTGTCTGCTGCCTTGAAAATTTGTATGATGAATATGTCTAAGGTGGCAAATGACATCCGTTTGATGGCTTCTGGACCACGTGCGGGTCTGGGGGAACTGAGTCTGCCTGCCCGCCAGCCAGGGTCATCCATTATGCCGGGCAAGGTAAATCCGGTGATGTGTGAGGTCATTAACCAAATTGCTTTTCAGGTCATTGGTAATGATCATACAATCTGCTTGGCTTCAGAGGCTGGTCAGCTCGAGCTGAATGTAATGGAACCCGTACTGGTGTACAACCTACTGCAATCGCTGGAAATTATGAAGCAGGGCTTCCACGTCTTCCGCATTCATTGTGTGGAAGGAATTGAAGCGAATGTGGAGCGTTGTCGTGAATATGTAGAGAACAGTGTAGGCATTATTACAGCGCTTAATCCGCACCTTGGATATGAGGTGGTATCACGCATTGCTCGCGAAGCAATTACGACTGGGAAATCGGTGCGCGAGCTGTGCTTGCTGTACAATGTACTGACCGAGGAGGAGCTGGACATTATATTGGACCCGTACCAAATGACTCAGCCTGGTATTGCCGGAGAATCTTTGCTGAATCGCGAATAATGATGCGGAGTATGGAGTTTAGACAGCTTTGAGGCAAGACGAAGATAGCCCCGTCGAATCTGGCGGGGCTATTGTTATGTGATAAAGAGAGATGTAATACGGGAGCCAGCGTGCATAGAAAAGTTCCCTGTTAAGGATGATACGGCTACGCTTATGGTAGAAAAGGGAGAGTTGGATGTTGCTAGAGAAATTATTGGCATACAAGGAATTAGGAATAGGACTCATTGTACTTTTAGTGTTGTTTGCGCTCATCATCAGAGGATTGATACGTGGTCGCAGAAATCGGATTTTACGTGATCTGGACCCGCGCAAAATTGGAATTCAGGATATAGATCGTATGGAGGATGGGTCGGAATTTGAGCTTTATTTGCAGCGGCTATTATCCGCGCTTGGCTATAAGGATATCTATAAAACAACCAGTAGCCGGGATTTTGGAGCGGATCTGGTTTTTACAGACCGTGAAGGCGTCAGAGTTGTCATACAGGCCAAACGTTATGGGGTACAACATCCGGTAGGTTTGGGAGCAGTGCAGGAGATCTATACCTCTATGCGTTATTATGCGGCCGACAAGTCTGTCGTCATCACCTCCGGCCGTTATACGGAATCCTGTAAAACACTTGCTGCTGTCAACGGGGTTAAATTATTAGACCGCAATGATTTGATGGATATGATTGACCTGTTCAAAGCCAAACGTCGTGAGGAGGTCATGGAACGAATAGAAAGTAAAACTGACGTGGTTGCTTCCAAATGGAGTAAAACCAAATAGGAGTACACGGGGAGTGAAACGGGGATTAGGGACAGGTGTTCCTGTCCCTTTTCTAATACTCTTAACTATATGGCTAGATACATATAAATAAATGGGTTTGAATGGTGTGGACAACAAAGAGAGGAGGGGATCAAGTAATGTGCTTAGAATTAGAAAGCTTTAAGCTATATATTTATAAGAATGAAAATTGATATAAATGTATTTTGTTCTTAATAAATTCAAAAGATATAATAATGTGCAAAATTCACTTTTCATTCCTTAGGCATAGGGTTATATATTTTTGTTTGTATATAAATTATATACAAATTTTACAGAAGTTTAGGTTATGGTTTTTACATAAGTAACTAGCAGTTGATAGCCTAAACAAGCATAAAAGTAAATATGTATATGAGAATATTCCAACAGATGACGATCAGTTGGGATATTGTTCATATAAATTAACTTCTAAGAGATAGCAGAAAGAAATCATTAGTGATAATCATCACATCTATGAAAACAAGTTGAACGAGAGGAGGAAAATGACATGGCAAACGATGCTTTTGATTTGGATGTACAAGTGAATAAGTCTAAGGGATCTGTTGAACCACAAGTTCTTACAAGCATAGCGGCGTGTTCTGCTGTTGCATGCGGGGGGCAGCGCACGGAGAATTGTGGTAAAACCTACGGGAATTGTGTATCAAACATTGGAGATTGGTGCTGAGATATTATATCTTTGGGATGCATTCATCATTCAGAGTATTTGGTTGACTGCGGAACAGAAAAATGGAAGGAAAAGGGGCTTTTAAGTCCCTTTTTTCTTCTATTGTAAGGTGAATTATCCTTTGAAAGTGCATATATACAAGATAGTCCGGGGGCGAGGAATAATGAAGCGTCAGCGATATGCATACAAAGCACTCGATTTTTTTTTACTGCGAACTCCTGTAATTTCTTTTGATAGGTATAAGTCTTTTTTTCCTGAAAAATGTGAAAACAAGGAATATCTCAAATCATACACTGTGCAACGTATGATTGAGTTATCCAACGATCCCGCAATCAAGGAAGCAATTGCCGTTTCCAGTCCGAGCTTACACGAATCCTTATTTCGTCTGCAAGATGTAGATGATCCGCGCAAGCAAGAGCAGGTACTTAAAGGGTTCATGCGGTATTTACTAAGAATGATGACCCGTCCGACGCCATTTGGTTTATTCTCAGGCGTTTCCGTGGGACACTTCGGTGAGTCTTCTCAATTGTATCTCAAGAATACGCATGCTCATCGCAAACGCGCGAGACCCGATATGGAATGGACTTTAAAAATTATTGAAAAGATAGAAAGCATTCCAGAAGTGTTATGCCAGCTTCGTCTCCAGAGCAATCCTTTAATCTATCGGCAAGGAAACCGGGCAAAAATTCCTTACACTACCAGATACGGAAAATTAGTAAACGGGGAGAACGATAGCGTATCTGTGAAGGCATCCGCTGTATTTGATTATATTATGGAGGTCTGCGCACAACCGGTATTATTTTCAACATTGGTTAAGCTTGTTATGCAGCGTTTTTCGGAAGCGGGTGAAGAAAGAGTTGATCCCTATATTCGGCAGCTTTTTGAGCAAGAGTTTCTTATTTCAGAGCTACGACCCTCGACTATAAAATCAGATCCTTTTGTCCAAATTTTGGCGATTATCAATCCGTTATACGGTATGGAGGATCTAAAGTTGCAGTTGCAAAGTATTCACCAGGATATCCGTCTGTACAATGAGCTTCCTATTGGGGAAGGTGAGGAGCGCCTAAAGCTGCTGCGACAAGTGATGAGTGAAGTTTCGGACATTGAAATGTCCACTTTACAGGTCGATTTATCGGTGGAGGACCATTCTATCGTTCTGAATGAATATATCCGTAAGGATGTTGAACGGGTGGCCGAATTATTTTCCCAGCTCACTTCCCAAACGGATGCTCATCTCAAGGAATATACTGACGAGTTTTTAGAAAAGTATGGATATGGCCGGGAGGTACCGTTGCTTGAACTGTTAGATGAAGAAATGGGTTTAGGTGCGCCTGCGACCTACCGTCATCCGCAGAGCCGACGCAGATCCTTAAAAACAGGGAAAATTGCCAAAACGCAAGCCAATCGGGAACAGCTTCTTTTTCAATGGTTTGTATCCTCCATACATAAAGGCAATTATGAAATGAATCTTACGGATGAAATGATTGGGCAGCTTACACATACTGAGGACTCCATAACCCGTCCGACATTGCCTTCTATGGAATTATACTTCTTATTGAATACCCGCGACCAGCAGGCGCTTGATCGAGGAGAATACACATTGCTCCTCGGACCAAACCCTGGTTCGAATGGTGCGGGAAAAACGTTTGGACGTTTTATGGATTTGCTCGGTACACCGTTTAAAAAGGAATTCCAAGCTATTCATCTGGAGGAGCAAAGTCTGTACCCTGAGAAAATTTGGGCTGAAGTATCCTATTTACCCAGCTCTGGAAGAACAACGAATGTTATTCTTGTTGAAAATTTTCGAGACTATGAGATTGCGATCGGGACCAATCAGGCTCTGCCGGATGATCGGCAAATTCAAGTATCGGATTTAGTTGTGGGGCTACGTGGCGATCATTTCTACTTAAAATCACGCAAGCACAATCGAGAAGTCATACCGACAACCGGACATATGCTCAACTACCACCAAGCTCCTAATGTATACCGGTTCTTGATTGAGGTCGGTCTAGCTGGATTCGGACAATGGAACACAGTAAACTGGGGAATCATGACGCAGGCTCCGTTTACCCCTCGTTTGCGGTACAATAATATCATTTTTGCTCCGGCGACATGGAGAATGTGGTTTCGTCAGGACAAAGACAAACCACTAGGTACGGAAGCCCTGAAAAAAGCGGTTACCCAATTCTGTTTAGAATGGAAGGTACCTCGGCACGTCTACCTGATTCAATCTGATCATCGTATTTTGTTAGATTTGGAGCACCCCTTACACATCGAAGAGCTATGTAAAGAATTAAAATCTGGCAACTCAATTGTACTTATTGAACTTACTGGTGGATTTGAACAATTACCTATTTATTGTAGTGAAGGTAGACTGACAGCGGAATTCGTATTTCCTCTGGTTCGACGGCCAGTTACTTCTTCGGGTACTCTGCAGGAGGTTGCGGCAGCTTCAGAAGATGTAGGATCAGCTACTTCTATGCAGACAGTAAGTTTGGCTCAACGTGTACATTTTCCAGGTGGTGTATGGTTCTATGCAAAGCTGTACGGAATGGAAAGCAGACAAAATGAGTTTATTGGTTTGTATTGGGATGAGTGTATTCGGCAAGCAAAGGAGACGGGTATAGTTGAATATGGCTATTATATTCGTTATGCGGATCCAGAATCCCATATTCGTGTAAGATTCAAAATGTCTAGTGAGAAATTTGTTCCTGATTTTTTTACCATGTTTCATGATTGGGCAAAAGTATGGATACGAGAAGGATTGATGACTAAATTTGTTATTGATACCTATGAACCGGAAATTGAGCGCTATGGAGGGCCAGAATTAATGGGGTTAGCGGAGTCCATGTTCGCTGATGATAGCGAGATTGCCGCTAGACTTATTCGTTTGAACCGTTTTAAACAAAATAAATTAGATTTAGATATTGTAGCTGTTTTGAGTGTAATCCATTTGTTGCGTCAATTAGGTTTTAACGAAGCCGAAAGTTACGACGTTCTCAATCAAAAATATAACGTAAAGGAGTTTCTAAGTGAATTTCGCAAAGAACGAAGGCTTTATTTGCAGTTTTTGGATAAAACATTTACACAAGAGGAAGGTCAATCTCAGAATCAAATCAATGATATTCTAGATTTATTTAAAATCAGGGAATCAACAGCTTTTTGTTATCAACAAAAAATTTTAGAACAAGAGAAGCAGAGTTCTTTAATGAATACTAAAGATGATATTTTATTTAGTATCATTCACATGCATTTGAATCGCTTACTTGGAATTGATCGATATAGAGAACGGAAAATCATGATCATGGCTCGTCATGCAATGAATAGCCTCGTTCACTATCACAGGAAAGTAAAATGAAAGATATGGTTAATAAAAATAATGGATTGCACTCTGCTTGGAAATCAGTGAAGAGTGGTCTTAAGCTGCTTCGGCTAATTTCTAGTGCTAATAAACGTTATCTCGTTCTTAGTATTATGTTCTATTTTATTCAAGGGATTACGCCGATTTTCACCCTGGCTGTTATGCAGAATGTACTAAACAAAGTTTCAGTTGCTTTGCAACAAGGAGCTGGTTTAGTAATCGTACCGTTTGGATGGTTTGTGCTGGTTTATGTTGTGAAAAATATAGTAAATGCCGCACAGGGTTATGTGGAAGGAACTTTGGAAGCTGTACTTTCCAAATCATTAAATATTATGATTTGTGAAAAATCAACTCGCTTGGGATTAGCTGATTATGAAAATGCGACTATTAATGACCAGTTGAAACGTGCCTCTCAAGAGGCTTCTTATCGTCCGTATCAACTTTACACTCAAATGGCGGGAATTGTATCAAGCCTCATTACTATGATATCCTCTGCAATTTGGTTGATTTTATGGAAATGGTGGATTGTTCTTATTCTATTAATTGTATCAGTGGTATCTTTATATTCCTTATTCAAAATTAATCGTGAACAGTTCCAAATATACATGGAGCGGACTCCACAGTATCGACAATCTTGGTATATGACTTATTTATTAACGAATGATCGTGCGGTAAAAGAAGTGAAAATTTTTCAATTAGGCCCATATCTATTGGAACGTTACTCCAACTTACTGGAAAGTTTTTTTAAGGTCGACCGTCGAATGTTAGGTAGGCTTACCCGGTTTACTTTGATGTATAACTTGCTTGAGCTTGGAGTAATGTTATGGTTTGTATGGCTGGCAATGAAGGAAACCCTGCTTACTAACATAATGATTGGTAGCTTATACGGGTATATTCAAGCCATAATGTTAACGCAGAGCCAAATTCAGATGATGATGCGTGGTATTTTACAATTTTCGCAGAATAATCTTTATATTGAACAACTGTTTTTATTTTTGAAATTACCCACCTCAGATCCTGTATATCACCAAAAAAAACTAAATTACATGCAACCTTCAGGAGCAGGACATGATTTCCGTATTGAACAGATTTCATTTGAAGGGGTTTCTTTCAAGTATCCAGGACAGTCCAGATATGCATTACACAATGTTAGATTGTCATTGTCCAAAGGTGAGACAGTTGCAATTGTAGGCAAAAACGGATCTGGTAAGACGACTTTAATGAAAATCTTGATGCAATTGTATGCAGATTACAGCGGAACGATTAGTGTAAATGGTTGTAATATTAAGGACTATGAACTAGCGGACATTCAACGAAAAATAGGAGCAGTATTTCAGGATTTTATGCAGTATGAAATGTCTGCTCGCCATAATATAGGTTTTGGAGATTTGGAACAACTTGAGGATGATAGGACATTAATGGATGCCGCGAGGTATGTTGCTATGGATGATGTGATCCAAAAGCTATCGCATGGTCTAAATACTCAACTAGGTAAATGGTTTGAAGAAGGACATCAGCTTTCAGGGGGGCAATGGCAGCGGCTGGCAATAGCGCGTGCTTTTGTTAGGAAGGCGGATGTGTATATCTTGGACGAGCCGAGCTCTTTTTTGGATCCTGTAGCCGAACGTGATTTGCTTGAACTCTTTTTGGATTTAATGAAGGAGAGAATTGGAATTTTTATTACACATCGTATTTCGTCTGCAAGACTTGCTCATCACATTGTTGTTATGGAGGATGGCCAAATCATAGAGCAGGGAACCCATGAGTACCTTGTTAGATTAGGTGGTGTCTATTCAGAAATGTATCAGGTACAAGCCAGTTCATTTGCTGCTGGTACTGTGACGAACAAAGGAGGTGTCTTTCAGTCATGACATCTGCTCAATTGCCATTTAGTTCATGGCGTCCCTTGTCAGGTGAAATAAGAGAACGAGTGGTCAAGGTACTAGATTCCATCGGAGAGCGGTACAAAAATCCGGAAGAGGTTTGTTTACGTTCTAAAAGCATGCCTATACTAGAAGTGGATGGATTTGAAATAGAAAGATGGAATGATGGGACTTTAAGTAATGGTTATCCAGGAATTTGTTTATTATTGGCGCAGTTGGATCTGTTATATCCGGAGAATGGATGGGATCGGATAGGGCATATGTATTTAGAAAAGCTTCAAAAACAGATGGAAGAAATGGGGATGTATGATCTATCCCTATATAGTGGATTAGCAGGTGTGCTAATAGGTATTCGGGCGTTATCACGGGATGGAACACGATACCAGTCTATGTTGAATCAAGTGGCCTCATGGTTTGAAGAATTAGCAGCTGAAAGAATACCATTATATATGAAACAATGGCATTCGGGGTACCTGAAAATGAGTGATTATGATACAATTTTAGGCTTTACAGGTATCGGTCGTATTGTTCTTCTTTTTTACGAACGGCCAAAAATGAAAGAGCTATGGGAGCAAATTGTTGTATGGTTTCAGCTTTTTTGCGGAGATAAAAATTGGGAGGGACAATGTATTCCCGCTTGGCATATTCGTGCAGAGAATCAGTTTTTACAGGATGAGAAGAGGCAATATCCTAAAGGTAATTTTAATCTAAGCTTATCCCATGGTATAGCAGGACCACTAGCATTAATGAGTATATCCGTCTTACAGGGGATTACAACTGAACAAGTAAAAAAGGAAATAGCCACGTTGGCGGAATGGCTCGCTAAATGGCAGTTTGAAAGTCAGGTAGGAACGATATGGCCTGGAAAGGTATCCTTTGAAGAATGGGAACAATCTGAATTATCCGTTGAAAACACTGAATATCAAAGGGATTCTTGGTGCTATGGTGCTCCGGGAATTGCGCGCTCAATTTGGTTAGCTGGACAGGCTTTACAGAATGATGAATGGATATCCTTGGGATTGAAGGCTTATCTGGACATCGAAAATCGAATAGAGCGAAATGGTGGGATGGTTTCTGCTACGGTATGCCACGGTATTGGAGGCTTGCTCCATCTTCTTCAACGAATGTACTCCGATACAGGCAACGAACGGCTAGGAGCACTGCGTGATTTGCTTGTGGAGCGAGTATTGGATTTATTTGAGCCATCTTCCCTATTTGGTTATTACGATATAAATTTTCTGAATGGAGATTATAGAAACATAGATGAAGCGGGTTTTTTAACTGGGACTGCAGGTGTTGCTCTTGTCCTCGCCTCATTAATTAGCGATAGAAGTCCAGAATGGGATGCTGTATTAATGATTCGTTAACTATTATTATTTAGGTAAACTGACACGAAAAACGTGTCAGTCAGGCTGTCGAGAAACCCCCTGTTTTTTTGCAGGGGGTTTAAAACTGTCTTAGTGGTCTAAAAACTAGGGTCCTCAGATCGTTTTAAATCGATTTTTGTTTTAAAAGATGCGTCTCCCCATATAAAAATAGAATTGTCGAAAAGTCCTCTGGACTTTCTCGACACTCTGACTGACACGAAAAACGTGTCAGTTTTTTTGATTTCTGCATAGTGAAAGAGAGACAAAAGAATGATGGGCACACTGTTTCTTTCCCGCGTCTTCTCTTCCTTTTACAATGAATTTACAGAAACTCTTATGAAAAAATATGCTTCTATAACCGATATAAAGATGTTGGGGATTTCCAAATTATGCTGAGGTGATATGTCATGAAGAAGCGAGCTGTATTATTAAATTTTAGGTGGATTCCCATTGTCACAATCTTTGCATTATTGCTAAGTGCATGTGGGCAATCGGCAGCACAAACCAAGGCTCAGCCCATTAAGGTGGGAATCGTACTGTCAGATATTGGTCTGGGTGACCAATCTTACAGCGACGCTGCTTTCCGAGGTTTGGTCAAAGCACGGGATGAGGGGAAAATTGTTTTTGAATACCGAGAAATAACGGAGACCAAGACGTATGATGCGGCTTTTGAACAGCTTGCTCAAGAAAAGGCTGATTTAATCATTGGGCTGGGTTACATGGTGAAGGACAGTTTGGAATCCATTGCTAAAAAATATCCAGACCGTAAATTTTTAATCGTGGATGAGAAATCAGATTTACCGAATGTGGCCTCTATTAGCTTCAAAGCAGAAGAGGGCAGTTTTATGGCTGGAGTCGTTGCGGGTTTGACGAGTCGCACCGAACAGGTGGGTTTTCTCGGAGGTGCGGAATCTCCTCTGTTGAAAAAATTTGAAATTGGGTATCGCGCAGGAGTGCAATCAGTCAAGCCTAATGCCAAAGTTACTGCAACGTATGCAGGAGATTTTGGAAAGCCGGAACTGGGTACGGAAATTGCAGATGACATGATTAATCAGGATCAGATTGATGTCATCTTTGCAGCCGCAGGTCTTACGGGCGTAGGTGCGCTGCAGGAAGCGCAAAAGCAGCATAAATTCGCCATCGGGGTCGATAGCGACCAGTTTTTTATTGCGGAAAAAGCGGTAGTGACCTCGATGTTTAAAAATGTAGACATTGCAATTTATACAGCAGTCAAAGGATTTGCAGATCATCAAAGAAAATTTACGGAGAAGGATATGGTGTTTGGTCTTGCGGAAGATGGTGTAGGTTTGGCGCCTATTCGTGTCGTGACACTGAGTCCGGATCAGCAAAAGTTGTTGGATGATTTAAAGGAAAAAATCAAATCCGGCACACTGACTGTTCCCACCCAATAAATTTTCGCAAACGGAGGATGAAAGCTGATGAAACTGCAAGGTAAACTGGTGCTGAACGCGATGATTTCCTTGATTGCTTGCCTAGCTTTAGTGGCTTATATCATTTTTGAATTAATTCGTATTAACTCGCAAAGTAGTAATCTGGTTCCGGCTATGTTGAATGTACAGCAGCTCAATGCCTATTTGATTCAGTCAGGGCAGGCACTGCAAAATTATTCAGCTTCCATGACGGAGAGCAACAAAGCCGATGTGCAAAATCAACTGACTCAGTCTGAAAAGACGATTGCTTTGCTTTCACAGGGCATGATGCAAACCGAAGCGCAGCAAAAGCGACTGAATACGATTAAAACAAAATTCAGCCAATTGAAAGTAGCAACGGAGAAAGCCATGAGTACCCAAAACAGCCCGGAGTCCAAGCGGGAGGCCATGCGTGCCCAAGGGATTCAGAACGATGTATTTATGCTGGATCTGCTGACCAAGGCACGTTATGACCAATACACAGAAGATTTGACCAAGAGCATTCGTTTTACATGGCAATTGGCCTTGGCAGGTGCAGTTATACTTCTGGTGGCGGTTGGGCTATATAATACATATACATCCAGGCAGCTTGCCCTTAGAACACGCAAATTAACGGATGCCGCAAAGCAAATTGCTGAGGGAAATCTGACAGTGCAGCTTGCCCAAACCAAGGGACGCGATGAGCTGGACGAGCTCAATGAATCTTTCCGGGTGATGATCGGGAACTTGCGCAGCATTGTACTCTCCATTGATCAGGCGGGTAATCGTGTCGATCTGATGGCTCGGGATATTGATCAGCATAATGAGGCCATGAAGGAAATTGTGACACAAGTCAGCACGTCAACAGAGGAACTGGCAATAGGCAGTCAGAAAATTGCTGAGGATCTGTCGTCGACAGTTGGCGTTGTGGACGAGATGCAGCAGAAGTTTGAATCGAATCTACTGGAGACCACACAATCGACCGCGTATAGTGAGGATGCTTTGCGTGTCATTGAGCAGGGTACGCGGGTCATGAGCGATCAACTGCGTATTGTTGCAGAAAATCGTTCAGCCATGTCCGAAGTGGAGCAGACGGTCAAGGAGCTGGAGGCGAATGCAGCCGAGATTACAACCATGACTGGATACGTATCCGAAATTGCCAGCCAAACATCGCTGTTGTCCTTGAATGCTTCTATTGAGGCTGCACGTGCAGGTGAAGCAGGAAAAGGTTTTGCTGTTGTTGCCAATGAAGTGAAAAAGCTGGCGAATCAGTCAGAGTCTGCTGTAAAGAAAATTTATACTGCTGTTGACAGTATCACGCAGGCTATGGATAAGGTGAAGACTTCTGTGGCGCAAAGTCAGGAGCTGTTCCGTGAGCAGGAGAAGGTAACCTCCTCGACTGGAGAATCGTTTACAGAGATTAGTGGCAAAGTGCAGCAAATTGCCAGCCAAGTCAGCAAGCTATCAACGGACATGAATGTATCGCGAGAACTGAGCGTACAGGTGCAGCAAGCTATTGAAAATATCAGCGCAATCACTCAGCAGTCCGCCGCAGGCAGTGAAGAGATTACAGCTTCCACGGTGGAGCAGAAGCGTTCATTTGAGGAATCGGCTGAGAAGGTAAAAGAGCTTCGTCAGATTCGCGAAGAGATGCAGCGGGAGCTGGATCGTTTTCAGGTGGAATAGACAAGCTAAAACCTGTGCAGCGAGTATCTGTTTTTGCTGAATAATGATACAAGCAGTGCCAAAGAAGGAGTTCTACCTTGTACAGTACAGGGAGGCTTCTTCTTTTTTATATGAATCCTTATATTAAGTTTGATATACATAGGCAGGGAATTCCAACTCTTACGTCAAATAGATTTAGGGAGAATATGTCACCACATATATTGGCAAGAGGAAGATGGACAACCAAGTCCGGAAGGATGAAGTTACGGGAATGTTGCGACTTAAGCTTCGATTGATACTGAAAAATAAACAGACAAGATTGATTCTACTGCTCACTCTGTGCGTGTCGCTTGTAATTAGCATGATCGGCTTGCTATCGTATTCACGATACCGTGAAGGTTTGGATACCGAGCTGAACACACCCAATATAGAATTGCTGCAAATCAATCTGGATGTGACCAATCGGGCTTTTCGTGAGTCTGATAACAAGGCGCTGGACGCAGCATATCATCCAGACGTAGAGGCCTTTGTACGTGTCCAAACAGATGGGGAATCGCTGGAAGACAAGGCCTCCGTCATAGATCGGCTTCACAAATACTTGAAAACCCTTTCTTCGCACGAAGAAATTTACTCGGTTGAAGTTATTTCTTTGGACAATCATGCTCTCGTATCCAGCAATTATGGTTACAGGCCTGATTGGAAACAGGCACCGGATACCACATGGGTTCCCTGGATTCAGGACATTGAAAAAAAGCCGTTGTTGATTAAGCGGAGATGGTACGGCACCGATCATGAGCAGGGGGCGGTAGAGCTGCTTTCGCTGGCCAGGCCCATAGTAGAGAATGGTCAGGTCATGGGTGCGGTGCTAATCAATCTGGATTATGACCGTTTTTTCTCCAAACTCTATATTCATTTATCCAACTCGCAATACGTGTATGATCTGGAGGGCGAGTTGATCTATCCCAAGCTGAGATCGTCCTTACCCTTAAATGATATGGGCAGGATTTTAAAAGAACTGGATGTGAGTCCCTATGCTTATGTAGAGATAGGGGACATGGAATATATGGCGAACCAAACCTTTTCTGATGTAACGGGCTGGCGTCTAGTATCGCTCGTTCCGATGGACAAGCTGCTGAAAAATGTAAAGCTGGCGCGCAATATGATGCTGTGGCTGGCCTTTGTCTCCATACTGGCTGGGTGCTCAGCAGTTTACTATTATAATTATGCAGCTTTTCGTCCCATGAAAAAAATTAATAGCCTATTGAATTCGGGCAATAAGGGAACGCGCCAAGGAGGATTGTATGACCTGGAACCTGTAATTAGAAAACTGGTTGGAGAGTTTCACCGCAAATCATTGGTGGTAGAGCGAAGCCTGCCGGAGCTGCGTTCCAAATATATGGAAGATGTCATCCAGCGTAGAATGGGCATACAGGAAATGCGTATGAAATGGGAACAGTATTTTTCCGATTGGGACGGCCATTCTTTGTTTGTCATGATCGTGTCCATTGACCGGTATTCTGCGTGGGCCGCAAGCTTTCCAGAAGAAGATAAAATGCTGCTCAAGTATGCTCTGAACAATATTTTGCTAGAGATGCTCGAACCTCACTGGAAAGCAGTATGCTCGCCGGAGGAGGAAAGTGGTTTTATTGTGCTGCTACAGTTCAGCGAGAGTTCGAATGAAGTTGGTACAGAGACTGACCTCCAAGAGAGCATTTTGCTTCAAAAAAGCGTGGATAGGCTTATTCAGGTTGTCGGTGAGTATCTTCCTTTGACTATTTCTATAGGGATTGGTCATATGGTCACGGATATTCGAGAGGTACGGGCGTCTTTTATAAAAGGAAAAGAGGCCCTTAATTTGCGTTTGTATGAGGGGTATGGACGTTCATATACGAATATAGACAGCAGTATAAGTGTGAAAAAGGATAATACGGTGGATAAACAGTCAAAGGAGCAGATTCAGGATTCAACATTGCTGGACAATCGGCGTGTGGAAATGATCCGTGCCCTGGAGTCACAGGAACCTGGTGCAAGTGTAAAGCTAATCAGCCACTGGGTAGAAGAACTTCGACTCCACAGAACATCCCCAGCTCAGGTCTACTTGTTTGTTCATGAATTGCTGGAAGATTTGCTAAAATGGTGTGCCACTCAGAGTGTGACGCCGCCGGATCAGCTTGCTGATTACCACTGGAATCAGATTCTGACGCTAGACCTTCAAGACATGGAGGTATTGCTGGTCATTATGTTGACTGATATTGAAGAAAAATGGAATGGACGCATCCAGTCCAAAGATTTTGTGCGTGTACAAGAGATGATCGAGTATATGGAACATCATTTACATTTGAACATCGGGCTTCAGGAAATTGCGGATCATGTTCACATGAGCGTGTCCTCGGTGAGTAGCATGTTCAAGGAAGAAACGGGGACCACCGTTTACGATTATTTGACTGGATTACGCGTAAAAAAGGCATGCACATTACTATGTGAAACCCATTTGAAAATCGGTGAAATTGCAGAACAGGTCGGATACCGAAATGAGAACAGCTTTATCCGGGTATTCCGCAAGCACAAACAAGTGACCCCAGGGAAATTCAGACAAATCAGCAAATCTTCCAATGAATATGCAGATCGGTCAAAAGGTCGATACTTTGGCGAAATAGAAGATAAATACGAAGATTAAGCGATAGCTGTAGCCCTCCACGTTGCGGTACATTGACTTCATGTAAACGTAAACAACAAGACCGAAAACGTTGGAGGTGAAAACGGGCGCATGACGGGCCCAGTTCATTTTTGGAGAAGAGGAAACGTAATGAAGAAAAAGCCATGGCAAAAATATGTGCTGGTTGCGGCGGGAGTAGCTATGCTTTCTGCCTTGAGTATCAGTGAATATGTGGATCACCGCACCCTGCAGGATCACAGCCGTATATTTCCTACGAAGCCAATAACACTCGTCGTTCCTTACGCAGCCGGAGGCGGTACAGATATTACCGCTAGAGCGTTGGCGAAAGCCGCCGAAAAGCATCTCGGTCAGCCGATCATCGTCGTTAATCGAACGGGAGGAGGCGGTTCTGTCGGGCTAATGGAAGGGGCTGAGGCGCAGGCGGATGGTTATACCGTAACGTATCTGGTCGCTGAGCTGACTACGTTGCCTCATTTGGGACTGCTACCGCTCACCTATGAGCGATTTAAGCCGCTGCTTCAAACCAATATGGACCCTTCCGCCATTACGGTCCGGGCGGATGCACCATGGAAGACAGCGGAGGCATTTCTGGAGGATGCTGGCGCCCATCCCGGCAAGCTTAAAATGGGGAATGCAGGCACAGGGAGCATATGGCACCTTGCTGCCGCGATGCTGGAGCAGAAAAGCGGAGTTCGCTTTACCCATATCCCTTATGAGGGAGCAGGCCCAGCCGTCTCCGCTTTAATGAGCGGATTTGTGGATGCTGTACCCGTCAGTCCCGCAGAAGTGAAGAAATACGTGGACGAAGGGAAACTTCGCATACTGGCGATCCAGGCAGACACTATTTCGGAAGCGTTTCCAAAAGTGCCGACACTACAGCAATCCACTGGGCTGCGTGTACATTTTATCGGCACTTGGAGAGGGCTGGCTGTACCCAAGGATACACCGGATGAAGTTGCTCAAACGCTGACGGATGCACTGATCAAGGGGACGAAAGACGAGGAATTCAGGGAGGAAATGCGTAAGCATGGGTTGGGATTGCGTGTACAGGATGCAGAGGCATTCGCGCGGCAACTGAAGGAGAGTCACGATACCTTCGCGAGACTGATTCCCGAGCTCGGCTTGAGCCGCAAGTAACACGGCCTTGTTTTTGCATTGGCAAAAACGAAAGGGTTGAACGAAGTTATGAAAATCAAACAAAACATTGATAAAATTCCAGGGGGCATTATGCTGGTGCCGCTGTTTATTGGCGCACTTTTTCATACATTTACTCCATGGGCAGGCGACTATTTTGGATCTTTTACCAAGGGGCTGATGACAGGTACGGTACCCATCTTGGCAGTGTGGTTTTTTTGTATGGGTGCTTCTATAGATGTGCGAGCGACGGGTACTGTATTGCGTAAATCAGGAACGCTCGTATTGACTAAAATCGCGGTCGCGTGGGTAGTGGCGATCATTGCATCCAGATTGCTGCCTGTTGGTGGTATAGAAAGTGGGCTATTTGCAGGTTTGTCGGTGCTTGCGCTGATCTCGGCTATGGATATGACGAACGGCGGGTTATATGCCTCTATTATGCAGCAGTATGGCTCCAAGGAAGAGGCAGGAGCATTTGTACTGATGTCACTGGAATCGGGTCCGTTGGTGACCATGATTATTTTGGGTAGCACCGGGCTGGCCGTTTTTGAACCGCAAACATTTGTGGGAGCGGTATTACCATTTTTGGTCGGATTTATGTTGGGCAATCTGGATCATGATTTCCGAAAATATTTTGGGAACGCAACGCAAGCTTTGATTCCATTTTTCGGTTTTGCACTTGGTTGTTCCATTGACCTGAGTGTCATTGTCCAGACAGGCATGCTTGGTATTTTATTGGGCATTTTTGTCATTATCGTTACAGGTATTCCGCTGATTTTGGCTGATAAATATATCGGTGGTGGCAACGGTACAGCAGGGATTGCAGCCTCCAGTACAGCAGGTGCAGCAGTAGCCAATCCAGTCATTGTCGCCAACATCAAGCCTGAGTTTCTGCCTGTAGCGCAATCTGCAACGGCCTTAGTTGCTGCTTCGGTCATTGTGACCTCGATTTTAGTACCTATTCTGACGGCATACTGGGCCAATTATATGAAACGTAAGGGAAAATCCCAAGGAGCAGGACCTGTAAAACCAGGGGTGAATGTGCCTAAATAAAGTTTGGATGATGATGGCTCAAACTCATGGAACTTTCCATTACCCGGGAAATGCTTTTGCAGTTGTACCTTTAATCCTAACATCACAAAACTTGTCCTAAAACGCTTCTGCAAACATACATATGTAAGCAGAGGAGCGTGATGGGATTGGAAAACAAGGTGCGTCGCTACTACCAGTTAAAGCAAAAGCAAAAAGAAATTGAAGGTGAACTGACTGATTTGCGTAATGACATTACCGCACATTGTGCACAGCAGGAAGTATCAGATTGGGAAATTGGCAACTTCCGAGTCAAGATTATACAGCAGCACCGCAAGGAATATGATCATACAAAGCTGTATGATTCACTGCCTGATCCGCAGCTATGGCGCTTGTTTTCCAAGCCGGATACGTCGAAGATTGCCAGTTTGCTTAAGCTCAAGGTCATCGCAGAGGAGCAAATAAAAGATGCCGTTTCTCTTAAAACGGTGACGCTATTACAGGTGGATAAAAAATAAATAAAAAGAGCTGTCCCCGTTTTCGGAGCCAGCTCTTTTTATTGTCTGTTGTTACTAGTCTTCCATCTTCACGCTCTATGAGCTATTTATCAGACAAACTTTTTCCCACTCCTTTGAGAAAATGAATGCCAAATCCCATTGCCCGGTTTACATCTGGATCATTCATCGCCTTCATAAGATCGCGCAGACGAGTCTTTTTATTCTGCTTTAGATGTTTATCGGCTTCGTTCAGGCCATTAGTAACACTGTTTGCCAGCTTTTTCATCAGCTCGGGGTCTACCTCAGACAGCATCCCTGCTGCTCCCATGAGATTATTGATGATGTTCGTCACAGGCTTACGCGTTGCTTGTCCTACAGCGATTTTGGCGATGCTTTCTTTAGCCTTTAGCATAGACTGAGCTGCTTCGAGAAGACCACTATCGTGCAGTTCACGTACGATTTCAAGTGTCTTCTGCAATGCCGCCCCATTGTCCGCCAGATCAGCAGTAAGCTGATCCAGCGATTGTTTTTGCCGTTCTTCTTCTGTCAAAATGCGTTTTCTCACAATTGAAATAGGCTTAGCCACGGCTTGACCTCCTTATTTTTGATCCACTAAATCGACGTAACCAGGACGATTCCACTTACGGTCCACTTCAACCCCATTTTGCGGATGACGCTTTTTGTAACGCGGATTGATACGTGGTAGTGGATTTTGACCGTCTACCTCCAAAATTTGCATCCGTACTTTGGCTTGTTTATAGGCCGGTGTACGGGTGACCACATCGAACGCTCCACCAGTTAACAGATTGACCGCACCATCATGGCTGGTAGAGTGCATCGGCACATAAATTTCAGTTCCCTGCACCCGGTCTGTAACCAGAACGCGTAGCTTGACCGCACCATAAGGGGATTCCAATCGAACCAGCGATCCATTATGGATTCCGCGTTCTTCAGCCAATTCAGGGGACACTTCTACAAATACTTTTGGAAGTTTCAGCTGAATGCCTGCCGATTTGGTCGTCATATTTCCTTCATGAAACTGTTCGAGCAGTCGACCATTATTTAAGGTCAGATCGAATTCAACAGGGTACTCTTTCGGTGGCACATATTCGAAAAGTCCCAAACGCGCTTTTTTATCCGGAAAGTTAAAGCCGTTGGTGTGCAGTAGCGGTGTATTGCTACCATCCGGCGATCCCCAGTGGAAGCTGTTCCAGCCTTCCAATACGTCATAATTACATTGGGAGAAAAATGGAGTGAGCGACGCCATTTCCTCAAAAATTTCACTTGGATGGCTGTAATCCCAATCAAATCCCATGTACTTGGCAAATTGGCTGAAAATCCACCAATCCGGCTTACTGTCTCCCATAGGGAGGAGAGCTTCATATAAACGCTGGACACGACGTTCGGTGTTCGTAAAGGTTCCGTCTTTTTCGAGTGAAGGTACGGCTGGCAAAATAACGTCAGCGAATTCAGCTGTTTTGCTCAGAAATACATCCTGAACGACAAGGAAATCCAAGTTCGCCAGCATTTCTTGGGTATGGTTGGAGTCGGCATCCACCCATGCCATCTCTTCTCCAGCGATATACATCGCTTTGAGCTTACCTGTTTCAATGGCTTCCAGCATCTGAATGTTGTCTAGTCCGCGTTGACCTGGAATTTGTACGCCGTAGGCCGCTTCGAACTTGGCACGAACGATATCGTTCGTCACGGGCTGATAGCCCGGGAAAATATCCGGCATTGTACCCATATCGGCAGCACCCTGAACATTGTTATGTCCGCGAAGCGGATATGCGCCTGCACCCGGACGCATAAAGTTTCCAGTCACCAGCAGTAGGTTGGCAATTGCAATCGAAGTGTAAGAGCCTGCGATGTTTTGCGTCACACCCATGCCCCAGCAAATGGCAGTGCCGTCGGCTTCGTGAATCATAGTCGCTACCTGAATCAGTGTCTCTTTGGAAATACCAGTTTCCTGTTCGGCAAATTCCAGGGTGAAACGATCTAGCAACTTCAAATATTCAGGATAGAAGTTTACATGCTCTTCAATGAATTTTGCATCATGCCAGTTTTGCTCAATGATGTATTTGGCTACAGCGGATAACCATACATAATCCGTACCTTGCTTCGGACGAATGAACAGATCTGCGCGTTCTGCCATTTCATGCTTGCGCAGGTCGACCGAGATCAACTTTTGACCGTGCAGCTTATGCGCACGTTTGATACGAGTAGCCAGCACTGGATGTCCTTCTCCCGGCGCGCAACCGACCAGCATGACCAAACCTGCTTTGGCAATGTCTTTAATTGTACCGCTGTCCCCACCGATGCCTCCGGTGTATTGCAGCCCCCATGACGCAGGAGATTGGCAATACCGTGAGCAATTATCGACGTTATTCGTTTGGAAGACCTGACGAGCCAACTTCTGCATCAAATAGTTTTCTTCATTGGTAAATTTGGACGAAGAAATAAAGCCGAGTGCCTCACCGCCGTAAGTTTCTTGAATAGCTCCCATTTTGCTGGCCATCAGGCTCAAGGCTTCTTCCCAGGTAGCTTCCACAAATTCGTCACCTTGACGAATTAAAGGGGAGGTCAAACGCTGATCGCTGTTCACAAAATCCCAGCCAAATTTCCCTTTTACGCATGTCGAGATACCGTTAACAGGTCCCTCAGAGGTAGGTTGTACCTTCAAAATTTTGCGGCCTTTGGTCCAAACCTCAAAGCTGCAACCTACACCGCAAAACGTACAGACGGTTTTCGTTTTTTTCGTACGGGTTTCACGCATTGCTGCTTCGACTTCGGAAATAGCAAAAATCCCACTATAGCCCGGCTCCACTTCCTTTATTAAATCTACCATCGGATTTAATAAATCCTTCTTCATGCCACTCATGAAGCCTGCTTCTCCCAGCATGGATTTCTCCATCAAGGCATTGCATGGGCAGACGGTTACACACTGACCGCAGCTGACGCAGGAAGAATCGTTAATTGCAACCCTGTCATCCCATATGACGCGAGGGCGTTCCGCTTCCCAGTCGAGGGACAGCGTTTCATTGACCTGAAGGTTTTGGCATACCTCTACGCATTGGCCGCATGCAATACATTGATTGGGGTCATATCGATAGAAGGGATGAGACATATCTACTTCTGTCGGGTCAACTTTCGGTTGATACGGATATTTTTGATGTTCAATCTCCATAAGCTCTGCTGTATTATGCAAAGTACAATTACCGTTGTTGTTATCGCACACTGTGCAGTAGAGGAGATGATTTTCTAGCAATCGGTCCATAGCCTCGGTTTGAGCTGCTTTCGCGCGATCCGAGTGTAAATGAATATTCATTCCATCCGAAGCCAGTGTTGAGCAGGAACGCATAAGTTTTCCGTCCACTTCCACGATACATGTGTCACAGGTGCGGATCGGATCGACTTCGGGAACGTAACACAGCTGGGGATGGGCGATGTTGTTTTCGTTAATCACTTCAAGAATCGTTGCGCTGTTCTTCGTTTTCAGTTCCTGTCCGTTTAATGTAATTTTGATCGTACTATCAGTCACGGTTCAGGCTCCTTTCAGATTTTAAATTTAAAAATTAGGAATAAAAAAACTCCACCATAAACACAAGTGCTCGTGTTCCAGCACTTGTGTTTATGGTGGAGTAGTGACCAAGCTCTAGGTCCTGGAGGCCAATCCGCCATTTGAATATGTATTAATAACAAACAGTACGCACCGTCTGTATATCAATAACTTCTGAATAACTTAGATATGTCATTTTCTGCATGTCATCTCGTGTAACTATAACGTAAAATTTAAGATAGTTCAACGGTACATTATTAATTTTTTAATTAATAATGATTATCGTTTGAGAAATCGAAAAATCATTGACAAACGTTCCAGGATTGCTAACAATAGGAATGTAATCTATTTCAGAGCAATCGTAAATGGAGTGTGCGTGGGAACCGCGTATATTTTATTTGTCGCAGCGCTTGTTAGTTTGATTTTTCTATATCACATGAAGTGGGATTCGTAAAATCCTGATGTAGATAAATTAACCGGCATTTAGCAGATTCTTCGATATTCATAAGCGAAGAAGTTGTTGTGATGCCGGTTTTTTGGTTCAGTATAAAATGAATGGAAATACCGTTCCAATTTAGAGTGTAAAGAGTTTTATTAATAAAGACGGATTGAGGTGAACAGGATGGCGAACCGGAGCGACGATCAATGGAATCGTCCGTTACGGGACTTAAGAATATCCGTCATAGACCGATGTAATTTTCGGTGCCGATATTGTATGCCGGAAGAAATATTTGGCCAGGACTATCCGTTTTTGCCAAAAGAAAAAATATTGACCTTTGAGGAAATTACGCGCCTTTCCCGTATTTTTGTCTCGCTGGGCGTTACGAAGTTGCGTATTACTGGTGGTGAGCCGTTGCTGAGGAAAAATTTGTCCTTGCTTATTCATTCGTTAACTCAACTCGATGGCGTTGAAGATATTGCAATGACGACAAACGGCGTATTTTTGCCTAAATATGCTGTAGCACTGCGAGAGGCGGGACTGAAAAGAGTGACGGTTAGTCTGGATTCGCTCGATGATGATCGGTTCCGCCAAATGAACGGGGGCAGAAGCAGTGTAAAGGCGGTGCTGGATGGTATTGAGGCTGCCGCTCAAGCAGGGATGCAGGTGAAAATAAATATGGTCGTGCAAAAGGGCTTTAACGATCAGGATATTGTTCCCATGGCTGACTATTTCCAAAAGAAAAAGCATATTTTACGTTTTGTTGAGTTTATGGATGTAGGCAACACCAATGGCTGGAAATTGGATCAGGTCGTTTCCAAGCAGCAGATCATCGAAGCCATTCATGAGCATATGCCGTTAGAGCCTGTTCTACCCCAGTACAAAGGTGAGGTGGCGACGCGCTACAGGTATCAGGACAAAGACGGGGAAATCGGTATTATTTCGTCTGTTACGGACGCCTTCTGCTCCACATGTACACGAGCGAGAATTTCTGCTGAAGGCTCCTTGTACACGTGCCTGTTTGCCTCTCAAGGGTACAAGCTTCGCGCGATGCTGCGTTCCGAACAGTCCGATGACGAGATTAGAGCTTACATTGAGCGTGTTTGGAGAGAACGTACCGACCGCTATTCAGAGGAACGACTGAATCATACACAGCAACAAGCAACGTCTAAAATTGAAATGTCACACATCGGCGGGTGAGCCGAAGAGCCCGCCTGTCAGAAACAAGGGAGTGGAGCACATGGAAAAGCCAGCTGAGGTAAAACGTGAGATTCTACGTTATCGTGACGGTCAGATCAAGCGTTTTGAAGACACTGTGGTGACGGAGCATCCGGTGACCATCAAAATCAATCAGCAGGAATTTGCTACCATGGTTTGTACACCAGAGTATGTGGAGGATATGGCAGTAGGTTTTTTGGCCTCTGAAGGCGTCATCCAACGGTACGATGATATTGAAGATATTTGGGTTCAGGAAAAAGAAGGTTTTGTTCATATTAAAACCCGTCGAATGAATGAGTTTTATCAAAACTTTCATTCCAAACGGTACATTACCTCCTGCTGCGGAAAAAGCAGACAGGGCTTTTATTTTATGAATGATGCCAAAGTGGCAAAAAGAATGAATGATACCCATGTTACGCTGTCTTTTGACGATTGTTTCCGCTTGATGGATTTAATGCAAAGCTCGGCACTTACGTTCCAAGAGACCGGTGGTGTTCATAATGCAGCGTTGTGCGATAAAGACGGGATGATCCTGTCCAGAATAGATATCGGCCGACACAATGCGCTGGATAAAATCTATGGGCATTGCCTAAAACATGATATTGTATTACAAGACAAAATCATAGTATTCAGCGGACGCATTTCGTCTGAAATTTTGTTGAAGGTTGCAAAGATTGGCTGTGAAGTTGTGTTGTCCAAGTCAGCTCCCACAGAGCTTGCACTTGAGTTGGCTGAGGATCTGGGAATTACAACCGTCGGCTTTATACGCAGTCATTCTCTGAATGTATATACGCATACCGAGCGGATTGATGAACTGGTTGAATCTAAAATATAATATACAAATCCTCATTGTACACCGTCATAGTTAACCAGCATGGAATAAAACCTTTCGGGGTATTCATTCATGTTGGTTTTTCTTGGTACATATGTGGTGGACAGTCACTGTACTGAAAAGGAGGGGATGTTAAATGAACTATCATATTCAAGTATTTGCCGGACTTGCGGAACAGATGGGAGGGCCTATAATCACGGTGCCTACTGATCAAGAAACGATGAGCGTTGCCGCGTTAAAAGACTTGCTATCCGAGTGTTTCCCTGAAGCAGCAGCCCAGTTGCAGGGTTCTTTTGTTGCCAGAAATCAAGCCTACGCCGCTCCTGAGGACCTCGTAAGTATCCATGATGAGATTGCGATTATTCCTCCGGTTTCAGGAGGGTAAATTCTATTAATAGAATAAATGAATTCGATAGAATAGGTGCAAGGGGGCAGATCATATGCAATACCGTATTCAGCTATTCGCAGGTATGGCGGAGCAACTTGGTAATGTGATCACGGTAGAACTTTCACAGGAAGCGGTGACCATTGCAGACATTCGAAAAAGGCTGAATGAGCTGTACCCGGAAGTAACTTCACAACTGCCAGGTTCTTTTTTTACCCATCATAAAAAGTTGGCTTCTCCAGATGAACTTGTGCTTCCATCAGATACAATTGCTCTTCATCAGTCAGCACCCGGGATGGAGACGGTCGTTTCAAAATGTGGCTTATTTGCCATTACGTACGACCCGATTGATGCCGATGAAGTAACCTCAAAGGTGCTCGACCCTTCTCATGGCGCCTCGCTGACTTTCAATGGTACGACTCGGGAATTTACGCAAGGTCAACGAACGGTGCTGCTTGAATATGAGGCGTATGTCCCGATGGCCATGAACACAATGAAGCAGATTGGTGACGAAATTGCAGAGCGTTGGCCTTCTACACGTACTGCGATTACACATCGGCTTGGTACGGTAAGAATTGGAGAGACGAGTGTGGTGATTGCTGTCTCTGCTGCACACCGCGATACTTGCTACGAAGCCAGCCGCCATGCCATTGAACGGTTAAAGCAAATCGTACCGATTTGGAAAAAGGAAGTGTGGGAGGACGGCTCAGAATGGAAGGGGCATCAGCTGGGTGGCTGGAACCCTCAAAATACTCCAAAGCTTTCGAATAAGGGCGAGGACATTTGAACTTTTAGCTTGTCTGATCAACTTGTAGCTATCAATGGATAAGTATGGGGGTGTAAATCAACGATGTCAGAAATGGACAAAAATCAGAAAAAAGAAGTTGATGCACAAGCACATGCGCATAAGTCTCATGCCCGTTATTCTAGACAGGAATTATTCTCGAAAATTGGACCGACAGGCCAGCAAAATATCCGTAGTAAGCACGTGCTGATGGTGGGGGCCGGCGCACTGGGCACTGCCAATGCTGACATGCTGGTGCGAGCGGGCATCGGACGGCTGACGTTGGTAGACCGTGATTATGTAGATTGGAGCAATTTGCAGCGTCAACAGCTCTATGACGAAGCGGATGCCCGTGGTCAGATCCCCAAGGCAGTGGCCGCGCAGAAGCGATTGCAGCAAATCAATTCGGACGTGGACATTCGTGCGCTAGTCCGGGACGTCTCGCTGGAGGAAATCGACGATATCGCAGCAGGAGTAGATCTTATCGTAGATGCCACCGATAATTTCGATACACGTCTGCTTATGAACGATTATGCGGTCAAGCACCGAATTCCTTGGATTTACGGGGCGTGTGTGGGCAGCTATGGGACAACCTTTACCATCGTGCCAGGGCAGACACCGTGCCTGCATTGCCTGCTCGGGACCGTACCGCTTGGCGGTGCGACCTGTGATACGGTCGGTGTGATTAGCCCGGCTGTACAGATGGTGGCCTCTTATCAAAGCGCCGAAGCATTGAAGCTGCTCACCGGGGACGATTCGGCTTTGCAAAATAAGCTGATATCTTTCGACTTGTGGAACAATCAGCATCAGGCGATTCAAATCAGCGCCATGAAGAAAGCCGATTGCCCAACGTGTGGTGAGCACCCAGTGTATCCTTTTTTACAATCGGAGCATCAGGCTAAAACGGCTGTCTTGTGCGGACGAGATACGGTTCAAATCCGCCCTGCCCTGGGTACTGTACGTGATCTGAATGAAGCGGCACGTTTGTTATCCCGTCAGGGGGGCAAGGTGGAGCATAATCCATACCTGGTATCCGTTGTTATCGGAACGCATCGAATTGTTCTTTTTCAGGATGGACGCGTCTTAATTCATGGCACGAAGGACATCGCCGAGGCGAGATCGATTTATCACAAATATTTGGGTTGACCCAATAGATTCGACCGGTTATGAGATGTACAATGTTTCCTTATTTTCGCTATCACACTTCGTCATCTCATTTTGGAATTTATAGGATAGGGGAAAAACAAGTTGAAAAAGAAATTTGGGTACATATTCACGTTCGTTGGATTGTTGGCATGGGTTCTGGCGGGGTGCTCGTCTCCGGCTGCTGTACAATCGGCACAGTCCGCACCCAAGACAGAACTAGTCGTATCAGCCGCTGCAAGTCTTCAAGATAGTCTGAATACGCTCAAAGGCCAGTATGAGAAACAGCACCCAGATATCAAACTTACCTTTAACTACGCTTCATCTGGTACATTACAAAAACAGATTGAGCAAGGCGCACCCGCTGACGTATTTATTTCGGCAGGCATGAAGCAAATGAAGGCATTAACCGATGCTTCATTAGTGGAAAAGGATAACGTGCTGCTTCAAAATAAACTGGTTGTGGTTATTCCGCAAGATAAGGCGAAAAGCACAGATAACAAAAGCATTACGCTCAATGACTTGATGGGTCCTTCTTTCCTGAAAGTGGCTGTTGGGGAGCCTACTACCGTTCCCGCCGGACAGTATTCCAAAGAATCGTTAACGAAGGCTGGACTATGGGACAAGCTGGAACCTAAGATGGTATTCGCCAAGGACGTAAGACAGGTATTAAATTATGTTGAAACAGGCAACGCCGATGCAGGACTCGTCTATCTAACGGATGCCAAATCATCCGATAAAACGGTCATAGCACTGGAAGTGCCCGAGAAATTGCATGCACCCATCCTGTATCCTGAAGGCATTGTAAAAGCAACCAAACATAGCCAGGAAGCAGGCGAGTTTCTTGATTTTCTACGGACAGATGAAGCAATGAGTGTGTTCAGTAAAGATGGATTTTCAGCCCCTACAGAAATGACGGGAAAATAGAATTTACAGATAAAGGAGGGGGTCCCGTTGGATTGGTCAGCTTTTCTTCCTCCGGTTATCGTATCTGTTAAAGTCGCTATCGTCGCCAGCATCATCGTCTTTTTATTAGCTACTGTGGTAGCGCGAATGATGGCGAACTGCACGCCGCGGAGGGGAACCAGCGTGATCGAGACCGTCCTACTTCTTCCGCTCGTTTTGCCTCCCACTGTTGTCGGCTTTATTTTGCTCATCTTGCTGGGAAGGAAAAGCTGGATCGGCACTGCCTTCGAAAACCTGTTCCAGCAGACGATTGTATTTACGTGGGGAGCTGCAGTGGTGGCGGCCGTAGTTGTTGCTTTTCCACTGGCTTACCGTACGATTAAAGCAGGATTTGAAGCTGTAGACCCGGAGGTAGAGCAGGCTGCACGTGCGCAAGGTGCCAACGAATGGCAAGTGTTTCGCCACATTACGATGCCCCTTGCCTATCGACCGCTCATTTCAGGATACATTCTCGGATTTGCCCGAGGGTTAGGGGAATTTGGCGCTACGCTGATGCTTGCAGGTAATATTCCTGAACAGACCCAAACTCTGCCTACAGCAATTTACACTGCGTCCGAGGTCGGAAATATGACACTCTCCTGGAGCTGGGTAGCCGTCATCATTTTATTCTCTTTTATCATGTTGATGCTTTCTAATCGACTGGTAAAGGATTAGTCCGTCTGGAGTAAGAACATGCGCAGTCTGACGATAGGGCAGCTGCGGCAACGTTATAGAGCAGCTTAGATCACCAAGAAACCCTGCGATTACTAAAACGCAGGGTTTCTTGTTCCTTTCGACAGCGATTACGGTGACCTCCCGGTCCTTGGTATCGCGCATTAGGTTGCACTAATGGCCGATGCCATAGAACAGATTTAGTAGAATTATGGTACAATTTACAAGAAAAACAAAGGGGGATGAGGAACATGAAGAAATTCGGGCAAATGTTTCTGGTAGGTTTAGCCATGGCTTTCGGGCTTGGTCTGGTGGCCGGAAATGTGCAACCTCCCGCCGCTTCCGCGGCCGGTACAGAATATTATGTGGCCACGAGCGGCAGCGACTCCAACGCCGGAACGAACGATGCGCCGTGGAAGACGTTGCAGCACGCGGCCGACGTGGCTCCTGCGGGCAGCACGGTTTACGTCCGAGGCGGCGTGTACAAGCAGAAATTAAAGATTACCCGCTCTGGCTCCGCTTCCCAGGGTCCCATTGTGTTCACCAACTATGGGACAGAGACCGCCATTATTGATGGCAGCGGACTTTCGGTTAGCGGGAACGAAGGGCTGATCGAACTGGCCGATGTCAATTACGTTACTGTTCAGGGGTTTGAAATTCGCAATTTTACCACTGCTTCCAAGAACGTGGTGCCTGTAGGTATTTATGTCCACGGTTCGGGCGGCTTCATTAATCTGTCCAACAACAAAATCCATGACATCAAAAACACGGTCACTCCGACCGGCAAAGATCGATTGGGTCGGGACGCTCACGGTATCGCTGTTTACGGCACGAAAGCTCCGGCTTCGATTCACGACCTTACGATCAGCGGCAATGAGCTGTACAATCTCGTGCTGGGCTCCAGCGAATCGCTCGTTTTAAACGGCAACGTGGATGGCTTTGTGGCGACCAACAACCTTATTCACGATAATGACAACATCGGGATTGATTTGATCGGCTTTGAGGGCACCGCGCCGAATACGACTTACGATCAGGCGCGGAACGGGTTGGTGAAGGGCAATCGGGTGTATAATAATTCAGTTCAAAATAACCCATCTTACAAGAGCGATGACAACTCGGCCGGCGGCATTTATGTAGATGGAGGCAAGGACAGCATTATTGAGCAGAACTACAGCTACAACAACGATATCGGCGTCGAAATTGCTTCTGAGCACGCCGGTAAAGCAACCAGTAATATTACGGTTCGCAGCAACGTGATATATAACAACCGACTGACCGGCATTGCCATGGGCGGTTACAATGAGGAGCGTGGCTCCACGGTAAACTGCAAGATCGTGAACAATACACTATACAAGAACGATACGTTTGACGACGGAAGCGGTCAGCTTTTGGTTCAATATGATACGCGAAACAACGTGATCAAAAACAATATTTTCGTGGCCAGCTCCACGGATGTGCTGATATCCAATGGATACACCAAAAATTCCGGCAATGTTGTGGATTATAATTTATATTTTGCTCCAGGCGGCAGCTCGGAAGCCAATTGGACTTGGAAAAATAAAGAGTATACGGGATTCTCCGCGTACAAATCGGGGACCGGCAACGATACGCATTCTCTATTTGCCGATCCTAAATTCGTGAATGCCGCGAACAACGACTTCCATTTGCAGTCTTCGTCACCTGCGATCGATGCCGGGAACACGGACCGTGCCATCATTGGAACACTGGATATCGACGGGAAGCCAAGAGTACAGGGAGCCGCTGTGAACATCGGTGCCTACGAGTAAGTCCTATATTTTATGACAAACAGTGCATGGCGAAAGTGTTTGGGGCCACTGTTTGTACATTTTTACAATGTTCCTTGTAATTAAAACACCTTCAAAGTGAAACCCCATGTCGTAAGATATGGAGATAACCTTGAAGGTGTTTTTGCGTTGGCAACAAGATTAAGCTATCCTCGGAAAGTAAAAATGGAAGTCATACAAATGAGATTAGAAAGTTGTTCCTGTTCGATAGGCTACGATTAACATAGTTGTTGCACACCTTTTAACCATACGGATTTGATCGACAAAGTATCCGAGATGTTGGCTGTCGGATCACCGTTTACTAGTATAAGGTCAGCGAGCGAACCTTCGGCAATACAGCCGCGATCGTTAAGCCCAAAGCAACGGGCCGGTTTCGCGGTAGCCGACTGAAGCGCTTCTATGGGAGTAAATCCGGCCTCAACCAGCAATTGCATTTCATGATGAACGCTGGCTCCATGAGCGAGGCCGCCAAGATTGGGAACAGGAACGGGGGCGACATCCGTCCCGACCAGAATATCCACACCGGCACGGTGAAGATCCATCACATTTTTAAAGCTATTCTCCAAATTGCCTTGCGGGAAAGTATGGAAGCTTGAGTTCAAAATATCGATCCATTCCGGACTTAATTTGGAATAAACACGTGAATCATTCGCCAATTCTGATGCCGGATTCCCCAGAATGGATGAGTTCAATACCAAGCACGGTATAACAAACGCGCGTGAATCCGCTATGGATTTCACCAACTCGGATGTGAATTCGGGCCTGTCGAGAAACAAGTGACCCAATCCGTCGACTCCCATATCGATGGCGGTTTGCGAAGAATGAGCCGTCAAGACGTGAGCTATGACTATTTTATCGAATTTATGGGCTTCTGCCACGGCTGCTTTTAAAATCTCGTCGCTTAAAATAGGCAGTCCAGGGGCACCCAAGACCGTCCCTTCTTCAATCATGATTTTAATATAGTCGGCGCCACTCTCCACTTGGGTATGCACATGTTTGATCGCTTCTTCCACTGTCGTCACTTGGGGCACTTTTTCGTGATCGTGAGCGTAGGCGGCTAGCATAGCTTCCCGGTCTTCCTTGGGTAACTTCTCCAATTCCTTTAATACGAACTCAGGAATTTCATCCTCATCCTGCAATAATTCATCCGGATGACCACCTGGAGCAGTGATCGCTGTGCCGGCGGAACGGACTTCAGCGGCGTCATTCACGTTTTTCAACTGGATCTTGCGCCCTCTTTCTGTAAAACTGCCGTTCATTTCGAGTTCTGTCGTGACGCCGAATTTTAAAGCATCTCGTAACCCACCGATTGAAGTGTGGACATGCGCATCAATCAGGCCAGGCAATAATGTCGCATTTTCCCCATCGATGATCGTTGCATGCGTCGGAAGGTCTCCGCCTACCGAAATAATGGTTTCCCCCTGGATGACAACATTTCTGGGCTCAATAACTTTTTCTCCATCGAAAATACGTACATTCGTAATCGCTGTAACTTTTTCTACCGTAGAGCTTTGAGTTACATTCTTCATGTCGTTCCTCCTTAGTGTTCAGTTTTAAACACTTAGAATTCTAACTATTAGTTTTATAACTGTCAATAAACTGATTTTCATTTGACAAACAGTTTAGAGATTTATATAGTTTATTTACTGACAATTAGACTTCTAATAATTTGAGGAGGTATGATTATGGAAACCCAAAAGGATACGGTTTTTCTGGATTTGTTTCAGGTTATCGGTCTTAAGTTAAAGAAAAGAGCGGACGAGAGCATAAAAGAGTTGGGATTAAATGCTCAACAAGGAAAAATGATTAGATATATCTACGAGAATCAAGAAAATAATTTAATTCAGAAGGATCTGGCCGATCGGTTTCATCTGCGCGGAGCCAGCATTACAAGCATACTTCAAGGTCTTGAGCAAAAAGGATTCATCGAGCGCAAAATCCCGGCCAATAATGAGCGGCAAAAAAATATTTATGTTTTACCAAAAGCCATTGAATTGATTGAAGCTTTTAGTGACTCTTTTCAAAAGGTGGAGGACGAAATTGTTCAAGCCCTGACCGAAGAGGAGAAGCAAATCTTAGAGGAAATGTTAAACAAAATTAATGAACGTTTATAATTTTAGATAAAATCATGTTCCAAAAATCACTTTCGCTAGTCTCTGTTTTATAGGAGAGGAATCGGTTATGATGGATATAGTAATAGGGATTTTAGTAGATTTTAGGAGAGCGGTGCGATATGAGAAGGGAAACGGGTTTTAACGAAATTATTCGAAAAGTACGTAAAGAGCTGTTTGGGAAAGGCCCGGAGCGCATACATACAACCTTTGTAGATAATATGGCCATCACGATGCTGTATGGAAATTTAACCCCATCCGAAAAGTTTCTGGCACAAGAAGAATCTGGGAAAGAGATGGTGCATGCAGCTCGAACCAAAATGGTTCAAAAAATATATCCCACACACTTCAATAAAGAACTGGAGGATTACATGGGTTCGCGGCTGCTGCACCTCTTTTCAGATATTAAAGTGGAGGAAGATATAGCCATCTCTGTTTTTGTATTTGAAGATAATATTACCGCAAAATAAAAAGAAGGCGGAACCGATATAGCATCCATATTGTTGGAGAGTTCGGCTACACCCTCGATTTAATTAACGATGTCCTAATTGAAATGGAATGAATAGAGAGTTTTTTCTGTTTACACGTTTTTTCTTCTTCGATATTGATATTGGGACCATTGGTAGAGAACAAAACATCCTATGCAAAAACCAAGGATAGCCACCAAGGCCGCCACTAGGACCATGGCCGAAAATACATAAGCGACAATACTCCACTGGAGCATAAATCCTACCCAAGCGACCAGCAGAAAAAAGACGGCAAGAAGCTGATTAAACCTTTGCTGTTCTCGGTTCTCCTGCACATATGAGGAGGGGCTTTTCTTCAAGAAAAGCTTGGCTATCCGCATTACTGGATTGAAGTTAAAAAGGACGCCGAGCACTCCCGCGATAAGAGGAATAACTAGCACCCCATATCCCCCTGTAATCCAAGTAAAAACTACAGATAAAACAATTACCCATTGATTAGCCCTGACTAACGGGCGCGGAATGGATGGATTTTGGCTCAAATATATCATCCTTTTCATATCGGAATAAATTCAAAGATGGAAATATTATAGCCTAACATTTGGGGAATAGATACCAAAAAACCAAAGACTCTGCAAGCCCATCTGCTAAGGTTTTTTGTCTTGCTTAATTCCTAGCAATGCATAATCCAATTTGTTACAATTCTTATATACGCCTATTGGGGAAGATAGACATTGTTGTACTCTATGCGCAAACCACGGATCAGGAAAGGAACCTACATAGTTTATGAAAAAAAATGATTTTGGAAATAGGATGAAGGAATATGAAAATGCCTATAGATTAAGCCTACCACGCCGTTTACCCGTAATTATCAGAATTGATGGTGCGCATTTTCATACCTTTACACGTGGGATGACGAAACCTTTTGATGAGAAACTAATTTTTGCATTATGGGAGACGTGTAAATACTTGGCCTATAACATTATGGGATGTAAATTGGTGTATCATCAGAGCGATGAAATTTCACTGCTTCTTACGAATTATGACAAATTAACGACGCAATCCTGGTTTGAAAATAATCTTCAAAAGATGGTGTCCATATCTGCCTCGCTGGCTACAGCCAAATTTAATGAGGAAATCCAAAAGGTTTACCCAGGTCAGCCTTTAGCCACTTTTGATGCGAGAGCATGGGTTTTGCCCCAGGATGAGGTTACAAACTACTTCCTATGGAGACAACAAGATGCTACTAAAAATAGCATTTCTATGGTAGCTCAAGCCCATTTCAGGCATTCAGAACTAGAAGGATTGAACGGAAATCAGCTACAAGACAAGCTTTTTGTGGAAAAAGAGCTAAACTGGAACGATCTTCCGGTCTGGCAAAAGCGGGGAATTTGCATTACCAAACAACAGTACAACAAAGGCGAAGCCGTTAGAAGCAAGTGGGATGTTGATCATGAGACACCGATTTTTTCACAGAATAGAGATTATATTAACCAATATGTATACTTGGACAAGGATGTGTAGATTTGGAGTGTGTCATTTTTATAGGAATTCAGGCTTCGGGCAAGTCGACATTTTATAAAGAACATTTCTTCAAAACACATATGCGAATAAACCTTGATATGCTTAAAACACGGAATAGGGAAAATATTTATCTACAAGCCTCCATCGAAACCATGCAGCGCTTTGTTGTAGACAATACAAATGCTACTGTTATAGAACGGAAGAAATATATAGATGCTTGTAAAAATAAGGGATTTAAAATTATTGGCTACTATTTTGAGCCCGATTTTGCAGAATCTATTAAGCGTAATGAGCAGCGTACAGGCAAAGAGTATATTCCTGAAATCGGTATTAAAAGTGTAATGAGTAAACTAGAGGTTCCAAGCTACGAAGAAGGATTTGATGAACTCTATAGCGTGATTTCCATTGAAGGAACGTTTCAGATCAGAAGACTGCCGGAAAACCATACAATATAGGGGGGACTATCATGAACATACCTGAGAGATTCATCAAACGTTTTCCAGCATACGAGGACGTATTTGCCAGCGATCTTGAACATCATCGCAAGCACTTTCTGCCGATTTGCTCGATTAATCTTCAGTTCTTATTCCCGGAGCAGGACGAGTGGCTGCATTTTGTTTCATGAACTCACCCGTGATTTTGAGGAAAAGCAATCCAGCGGTTGGGGGCTGAGTTTCCCTGAAGTTAACGGAATTTTGGATGATATCGCTTTTCAGTCTGATAAGGCTCAAAGCTACATCAAGGAATATGGGGAATCATTGGAAGAAATGCTCCAGTTTGAGCAAACCAATTTGCTCCAGTTTGAGCAAAACCAATTTGCTCCATGTGCCTAAGCGTCCCAATGGTGAGACTTTTACCTATATCGGTTCCATTACCGGATATTATTTTCAAGCGTGCGGGGCGGATACCGTCTATTTATTTTACGACCAACAATTAAGCAAAGCGGTAATTTGCTTCGAATATTCATAAGTATATAAAAAACTCCCATCAAGGGAGTTTTAATATTTATTTCTTATTCATCTCCACATTATGCTCTTTGGCAAGTGTGTTGACCTGTTCACCAAAATCTCTGAATAGTTTTCTACCTTCGCTGAGCTTAGTGTTACTTTCATTGATTAAGTTCAGATCCTGTTTATCCAACGCATCGAGCATCTTAATGAAGGCTTCCTTTTGAGTACTAGCGGCCTTGATGTAGGTTTCGTGGACGGCTCTTACCTCAGGAGTTTCTGTCTTTACAGCTTCTAACTTATCAACAAATTTGGTGTATTCCGGGATGATATCGTCTTTTAAAGCATTATATAGTGTAACATCATCTGTAAAGTTATCTCCGGTCACAGCTTCATACTTATCAGTAATTGCTTTTTCATCTTGTGCCAATGGAAGCATTCCATCATTTACATACGTGATTAAATCTTTTTTTATCGGATCGGTAGAGCAAGCTGCCAAAATGGAGAAGCAACATAATACTAATATAAATACGCTGAGCTTTTTCATCTGTATTCCCCTTTTTTGTATATGTTATGGGTAATTCGATTCATTTAATAGTCAGAAAGAACTATCCATATTATTTGATTATATCGTATAAATAAGAGAATGGTAGGAATTTTATGGTAAAATAGTGTCAAAATTAAGTTGATTAACCTAAAGCTATTCATTCGTATTACAAATAAGAATATTTTAAGAAGTATATTCCACTTGAACCAATAATGTATTATGATAGAGCCATACAGCCTAGAAATCGCCCTGGTTTATCCGGGGATAGCGGGAATTCCTTAAACCATTTGAGAGGGGATTTCAGTATGAAGAGGTTCAAAAAGGCTATTGCAGTGATGTTAAGCATGATGCTCCTGTTTGCTTTCGGAATGACTGCGAATGCGAGTGAAAGTACGGAGGTTGCATCGGATCAAGCGATTAAAGCAGAATCCGAGATTCAGCTAACAACTGACAAGGAAGACGTCATTAAGCGTTTGACACGGGCAGACAAGCCAGACAGCGTTACGTCTTCGGTTTATGTCATGCAAGAAAATCTCAACTTCAAGACACCAGAGACAACCTCATTGAAAAGGGAACCCGTTACTTCGCTGAAAGCAAGCCCAATGGCTGCTTCAGCCACAGCTTCTTCTGCTACGTATTCAGGTACGATTACGCAAGAGGGAGGCACACAATTTTTATATCCGATCTATTTGCAGCCAGGTGAATTGTTGCAGTCTCAGTTGGATGGTCCATTTTCAGCTCAGCTTGACTATGACTTATACTTATATGAGTTTGATATGACGACAGGTGACATTAATCCTAATGCCATTGACGCATCCACCTATGGTACTTATTTTAACAATTATGAACAGGGTGCTGCCTCACTTCCTGAAAACGTAGGAACCCGCAACACTGCCGGATATGAAAAGGCATATGCGATTGCTGTCCATGCCAAAAAGGGTTCCAGCATCAATGATCCTTTCTATCTAACGGTCGATACAAGTTCCAGCTACGATGCATATGAACCAGATGAGAGTGCTTTCCATGCCTATAACTTTACCTTTAGTACGGGGGGTTCGTCGCTTAATTCACGCTCCATTCATTCAGGCATTGATAACGACTGGTACCAAGTTACGATCCCTGCCAGCCGCAATTATGACGCTTTGAACGTAAAGCTTGACAGTGTATCGGACGGCTACGGCTACAAAGCGGAAGTCTACGGAGCCCTTACCGGAAACCAAATGGTACTTTTGCCACAAACGAATCACAATGTTAGCCTAAATACAGGAACCTACTATGTGCGAGTGTACACAACAAATCAGTTTTCAGCTGACCATTCATATGCACTCACACTTAAACCGGTGCTTCGGGCTGGGAAAGTTGTAATTACCGGTTATGATTCTTCTAAAAATGGGCCTAATGACTACCCAACCTATTCTTATGGGCGCCATTATCGAGTTAATGGAAGTAGTAGTTTTACTGTGAAGGGTGTAGTTACTACAACTGACAATTATCCAGTTGCAAATGCTCCTGTTGACGTAACATGGTTGAATCAAAACTGGAGCGAAAGCAGCGGAAATCGCACTCGCACAGGTACTGCATATACGGATCAGAATGGAGTTTTTAGTGTTACTGTTTCCCTGCCACCTTCAACTGGAAGTATTGCAGAATATCTGTCTGGAGCTATCAGTTTCACACACTATTTTGATCTTTCGGGGGTAGCTGCTCAGGTGAGAGGTACTTCGAATATAGCCACAGATGTTGTATATCACTTTGCTTACAGTATTTATGGAGGGTGATAGATGGGGTTATAAAGCAATCACTTAAGGTGAATTGTTGCTTGAATGAAATAAAAGTAGTTTGTTTCAATTTTTGTTCATTATTGGGACAAAGCGTATATTCATTCCATATATGCTTTGTCCGATATATATAGAAACAGGGTCACATTACACTATACATACGCCTTAGATTGCCTGTTACAAACATGACAGGAGGAAATAGAATGAATTTTGGATCTCTTAGAGCACAGCAAGCGATTCTTAATGCAAGTAGTTTACGGATCAATCCGACAAGCAAGCAAGCTCCACCACCCCAGCTTCATAAAGAACAGGTCTCCAGAATGGTAGTTCAAGACTCCGTGGAGATCAGTGAAGCTGGTAGACAGTTGGCCGAAGGGGCTATTGTATCAAAGGCTGCCAAGTATTTCGGTACAACACAGATTAATGATTCATTAAACCTGGTTTTGGAAGGTCAGCCAGAAGAAGTGTCTAATGCAGTGTACAGTATGATTCAATCTAATTTTATCGTCGACGGAACAGTAACGGATGAGAGTCAGCGAGCTGTGCTGCTGGAGATGGGAGTTACTCAATCCAAGTATATTGCTGATCATTATATGGAAGGCGACAAGGCCAAAGAATTTCTCGAAACCATGAACCAGATTGCTAGTATTGCTTTGACACGATCCACTGATCCAGAGACCGGAGATATTAGCTACACGACTCCAATAGATCGTCCGTCAGGTGCTCCTGAGGATTATGTCAAGCTATCGGAAGTGATGAAGCAGGTCGATCCTCAAAAATATACGGCGTACATGAATGATATTAAAGGTGGAGGAAATGGGCTGAGCCAACTGTTAAATTTTGCGCAAAATGTTCCTCAACATCCCGATTGGATTGAGAAATACAAGGAACGCACGGGACAGAACGCAGAGTTGCTAAATAACACACCGCTAAACAATCGGTTTGACAAAGCTGATACGACATCAGCTTCTGCTTTTTTGAACAGTATGCAAAATCTTCTTAAGGAATCTTCCGCTACTCAGGATTCTTACATGCAGAATATACGAGGATTTTTTCGGAACTTGGGCGTTCAGATTCATTAATATCCTCAAATAATTTGTCAGTTCTGTTTACATCCTGCTTGGAACGAAGTATAATAGCTTCAAAACATACTCGTGATATAGAGGAAGCACCTCAAACCTAGGCATACGCCTTCGTTTGAGGTGCTTTTTCTATTTACCCGAAGCGAGTTTGTAAAACTCTTTGAAAATAAAATAAAGTAAGGAGAAGTGTATGTATCGAAAAAATAAGCGAAAGGTAAGGAAGTATAGGAAATGGGTGTATGGATTTTTGGCTGTATTCCTACTATTAACGATGATTCCCATATTTCCGGAAAGGGTATCAGCTGCTGCTCAGGAGATCATGGGGGGCCCTTTTTGCCAAAACAATTTGCCGGGTGGAGGCGATAGTTGGGGTTCTTGGTCAGGAAATGGGATAGGAGCAACGGAAGTATATACTGGCATGGGTTCGGCCAGGTATAAATGTGATGGTACTACGCAGCCGACAAATCGTTTTATTGATATTGGAAGATCCATTAAGACTTCGGATTACAGGATTTTTGTTTACATTGAAGGGTCTTATCATACTGATATATATGCATCTAATAACGCAGCAGGCGACAGTTGGAGGCCTAATGGAACGAACTTATATACATGGACTAATGTAACGAAATTCTATGCGGATAGATATTATCAGGGAAAATGGTTAGATATCACCGACTCTATTACATTAAGAGATGTTCGATATTTCAGAGCGGTGGGAGATAGCCAACAGACAAGTGCTGAAATATCCAAGTTTGGAATCCGTGTTATTCCCAAATCGGACCTAATGCCTAAACCACCTCAGATCCATGCAGGTACAGAGGGACAAGCGATCACAGGATGGACCAAAGAACCTGTAACCGTGTGGATAAATGGGGACGTGGCTCCTGAAGGACTAAAATACTATGAATATAGCCTGAATGGAGGAGCATTTCAGCAATACACCGGGCCTTTCACTGTCTATGACCATGGTGTAAATACAATTTATGCCCGGACAGTGGACGTAAATAATCAGTATAGTGGTCTTTCTTCTGGGAATGTCCGAATAGACAAGATGCCTCCAACTCCACCCACCCTAAGCGCAACGGGAAATAGTAATGACTACGCCATTTCATTACAGCCGGGAACAGACGATTATTCTGGACTAGCCCATACTCAATTTCGTTTGACAGGCGTTGTGAATCAAGATTGGCAGGACTATGTTGGAGTGTTTCATGTGAATAAAGATGGCAAAAGCACGGTTTATGCACGCTCCATTGACAGCGTCGGTAATGTGAGCCAAGAGGTTAGCAAAGAAATCACGATTGATAAAAAGGGACCGACTGCTCCTGTCATCCGGGCTAGTGAAACAGGTCCAACGAACCGTGATGTAAATGTTACCATTGATTCAGGAAGTGATTCTGCAAATGGAATTAAGATGACACAGTATCGCTTGGGTCCATTAGGGGAGTGGCGGACATACAATGGCACTTTTACATTAAACGCAGAAGGGACTTACGAATTAGCAGCACGGACGATCAATAATCTCGACGTGTCTAGTCCAATCGTGACTCAATCGGTTATGATTGATCGAACCCAGCCAACGCCTCCAAAAGTTACGTTTTCCGAGGTGACGACACCTACTCGATATACCAATAAGCCAGTGGAGTTTGCTCTATCGGGTGCGACGGATACTACAGCAGTACATTATGAATATCAATTGGATTCTGGCGCCTATGTGCCTGGTTCGTTGGGAATATTAAAGGATTCGGGTATCATAAAAGTGACTGCTCAAGCTGTAGATGCAGCTGGGAATCGAAGCGATCCGGTGTCCGCAATGTCTTATATTGATTTGGAACCACCGACGATCCAACTGACGCCGGATTCGCGTGAATGGAAAGATTCCCATATTCATGTGAGGATACGATATGCCGATCAGCATTCGGGGGTTGAGTTATCCACAATGCAGTATAAAATCACGAACAGCCCTGATTCACCCGAAAACTGGGATGCTGCAGCCGATACAACAATCCAGAAGGATCTTTCAGATGAAGGTGAATGGTATGTTCATGCCAAGGTCAAAGACAGGGTGGGTAATATTTATGAAACGGTCAGCAGTGCACTTCGCATTCAAAAGCAGCCCCAGTCGGTTGTGCTCTCTGCGACATCCGTACGAAATACAGAAGCTGATTTGCAGTGGACTCTCCCGTCGGGCCTTGTTGATGGTTACGTTTATACAGTCCGAAATCTAACAACTAATGAGGTTTGGGATGTTACGCATCCGGCAAATTCTTTTACAGATAGAGGGCTACAAGGAGGGCGGCAATACGAATATGAAGTGCGTTCTAGTAATCATGTAGGAGGCAATGCGTATTCCAATCGAGTCCATGTATTAACGTTACCTGATGCTCCTGATCATATCCAGTTACGACCTGTCTCTCGTCATTCTACAGAAATCTTGGCTGATTTTACGCCAGTTTCATCAGCTAACAAATATAATATTACAGTAGCAGACGTAAGTACGGGAGAAACCACATTTAAGGATACGGTTACACAGGATGTGTATAATCCAATTACGGGAATAAAGCCTGGTCAATATTACGATGTTTCTGTATCAGCTATTAATGACACTGGAGAGGGTACAGCAAAGCATGTATCTTTTCTAAGCCTACCAGACAGCCCGAACGGATTCCGGAATGTAACTGTAAGAGAAGATGGAATCGATTTGAAGTGGAATTCTGTAATCACTGCCACCTACTACGCCCTAGAACGTGACGAAGTCTCGGTTTATAACGATGTGTATACAGAATTTACCGATACTGATCTTCAAGCAGGAACAGAGTATGGTTATAACGTTTCCGCTGAAAATGCAACAGGATTCGGAGACTATGCCCATCTAGGAGTCATCACTTTACCTGATCGAGTAACTACAATATCAAGTGTGACGAAGGATGTGTATGCTATCGGTGTTGCGTGGCAGGATGTGCAGGGGGCTGAAGGATACATCTTGAATGTTAACGATGAACCGAAGGTGCGGGTTGCACGTGGTATCCATTCATATACTTTTGAGGGATTGCCTGCGGGTAGATCTGCCAATATTAAAATACGAGCCTACAATCGAAGTGGTACAGGTAAAGATACATCTATCAACGCATTAACACTACCTGATTCAGCTGTGCAACTTGCAGCTGAAGATGTTCGCGAGCACGATGCCACGTTGATATGGGCCCCGGTTGATGGGGCAACTCAATATAAGGTAACGATCAACGGTCAAGATTATTATAGTACGGAACCACGTGTGGTTGTATCTGGTTTAACAGGTGGGAGAAACTATGATTTTCAAGTGAGCAGTGGGAACAGTAGTGGTTTCAGCCAGCCAGCGTTGGGTAAGCTGCTGACACTTCCTCCTCAAGCACAAAATGTTAATGTTACAGAACTTGAGGATGGCCAGATTTCGCTGAGCTGGGATGAAATCAAGAGCGCTTATCAATATACTGTAACCCGTAAAGATACGGGGGAAGTTTTTAACACCAGAGATACTCATATTAAGCTTTCAGATATCCAGCCTGGTATGATTTACTCGTTTGGTATACAGGCCGTGAATACAACGGGGAGAGGTAATATAACTCCCTTTACGCATCGCGCTTTGCCAGGTCAAATACCAGACAATAGATTGACTGTGAAAGAAGTAACAGATACCGATTTGGTTGTTACGTGGAAAGAAGCTCCGGGTGCAGATGCTTACAATGTCTACCAAAACGGGGGGCTTATCGGTCATACGACCTCCCATGAATTTAAAGTAGATGGATTGGATAGTTCTACATTGTACTGTATTACCGTCAAGCCATTGAACACAAGTGGTGAAGGTAAGCAGACAGAAGGTCAGGTCGAGACGCTGCCGTCTCCAGCGTTTGCATTTTCGAAGACAGAAACAACGAATAGTGAGTTTATCATCCATTGGGAGTCAGACCATGAGAATGATATTTTCGTCCTCGCCAGTGAAGGAGTAGAACTATATCGTGGTAAGGAACGAAGCTATATCTGGAGAGAACTTAAAGAGAAGCAATTGTATAAAGTTCAACTATGGGCAGAAAATAGTCAAGGAAAACGCACAGAGGCAAAACAAGTGAATGGAAAAACAACGGGTAATACTGTGGACGCAGGGGGTGGAGCAGGAGGGGCGGAGAGTGTAAAACTGATTCAGCCTGTTGTAAAGGAATCGTTAGAAGCAGAGTATATTCAAGATTCAACCGTTGAGAAGAAGCCAAATCATTTTAGCGACATTGAACGGGTATTTAATAAAGAAAAAATAAATGTGCTTGCCGATTTGGGTGTAGTAAAGGGAACAACTCACATGCTATTTGAGCCGAACAGACCTGTGACGCGTATGGAGTTCACTTCTATGCTGGTCCGTTCCTTGAAATTACCGCTCGAAACGGATGTGACTTTAGGCTTCGAGGATATCAATCCATCGGCGTGGTACGTTGATCTGCTCAAAACGGCGATTAAAGATCAGGTCGCTCGTGGGTTTAGTAATAGAGAATTTGGCCCAGATCGGATCATTAACCGTGAGCAGGCGGCTAAAATGGTGAATAACATTATCAAAGCTACTCCACAGCAAGAAAGCAGTGCATACTCGGATTCCTCTCAAATTGTAGAGTGGGCCAGAAAGGATGTACTTGGCCTAACCGAGATTAATTTAGTACAAGGATATCCAGATGGTAGCTTCCGTGCCAAGCAGGAGGTCACACGGGCGGAAGCGGCAGAGATGATTTATAACATGCTTCAAATGAAATAGAATAAATCAAGGGGCGGCATTGGCCAGCCCCTTTTTTGTGTGTAGTAACTTATTCCGCAATAGCGGGGTTTATATTGGATGCTCTGTAGGCAGGAACGCCATTAATGAGTGCGGTTTTAAGCTGAATATATCGTATACCATAATAGGAGGTTGTACTACTCAAGCCGGATGAAAGTACAGTTATTTTATAATATGAAAAAGGAATCTCATTACTAAATTGATAAGTTGTTTTTGCAGTGGTTGGCAAAGTTTCAACTTCACCTAACCTAAACCAATTTTCTCCGTCAATAGAGCCGTGAAAAGAAAATGAAAGTATAAAAGCTCGAGAAGATGGCTGAGCTAAAAGAATATCATTGATCGTCTTGCCTGTATCTAATTTGAAGATGATTTCTCCACCTCTACCGCTTAAACTGCTCTCCCAATAGAGATTATTATCGACTAAAACATTTTTCGGAAAAGTATTTTTAGAATCCCCGTTGGTTGAAACATTTTCCTCTGCTATAACAACAGGATCTACAGAAAAAGTATAGTTGTCTGGATTTTGGCTGAATTTTGCCATGTTGAAATTCCTCCTTAAGTTTAATTTTTGAATGTGGTGAAAAGGTTGATTTATATCATTTATATGGAACTCTCTATGAATATATTCCTTGATGATAGAATGCATACTAGTGTTTAAGCGGTCCAACATCATAATAGCAAGCTCATTTGCGGGCGGGGAGTTGCATGTTTAGAATATAAATAACTAATTGAGGTGCGAGAATGGAAATGGATAGAATATGAAAATATACACTTATTATTTGGGAGACGGCATATTCCCTTTGGATTGGGAAGTTTGTTTTAGTACTGTTGAGGAATATAAAAGAAAATTATTTGAGAAGTACACGGCTTCCCAAGAATATAATGATTTTGTAATAGGTGGATTTAATGTGCTTACCGACAAAATAGATGTGATTCTGAATTGAGGCGATGAAAGTAATGGTGCTGAGTTTGCTATTGTTTTAAAACGAGATGAAGATGGAGATACAATGGTCTATTCCCCACTCCCATTGTCATATTTAGAAAGAAGTTAATACTCTGCTGAAAGAAAAGGAGGAAACCAAGTGATGAATAATGTAAAGCTATCCCGGGTTTCCCTCTGGCTATATGGAGTGCGTTGATTTGTGTCGAAGAGATCTCTACGTTTCGAATTAAGTATCGGAGGTTGCTCCAGAAGGTATCTGGCAAATTGTTACGGAGCAGTTTTCGGAGTACAGGCACGGATGGGCACCTGCCTACATACAATAAACAGACCGCAAGCCCGGTAAGTAACAAAGGCCGGTAAGTTCGCAACTACCTCAGGAGGTGTCATCCGTGCCCGGACTATTTAGCGCTATCGCTCTGTTCATCAAGGAATTGACGCTGCTCGTTTCCTACGTGAAAAACAACGCCTTTCCGCAGCCATTGACTGAGAAAGAGGAAGCTCGACACCTAAAGCTGTTTGCCGAAGGCAACGCACACTCCCGTAACACACTCATTGAACATAACCTACGGCTGGTGGCCCATATTGTGAAAAAATTCGATAACACCGGCGAAGATTTGGAGGATCTTATATCCATCGGTACCATCGGACTGATCAAGGCCATTGAAAGCTTTCAGACTGGGAAAGGCACCAAGCTGGCAACATTTGCAGCCCGTTGTATAGAAAATGAAATTCTGATGCATTTACGATCCCTAAAAAAAACACGCAAAGACGTATCTCTCCACGATCCTATAGGGACTGATAAGGAAGGCAACGAGATTACTTTGATTGATATCCTCGGCACCGAGGCGGATGATATTGTAGATAAAGTACAGCTCAAAATTGAGAAAAGTAAAATCTATCGCAACCTGGATATTTTAGATGAGCGTGAAAAAGAAGTGGTGATCGGCCGCTTCGGCCTGGAAGCCGGAGGAGAAGAACGAACACAGCGGGAAATTGCACGAGAACTGGGAATTTCGCGCTCGTACGTGTCACGAATCGAAAAGCGCGCGCTGATGAAGTTGTACCATGAGTTTTACAAGCAGAAGGGGTAATGGATAAGGAGATATATGAAGCCGCTTGAGGCCCTTAACAGGGCCTTTTTAGGTCTTTTTCATAATTCGATTACTTGCTTCTTTTCAGAGGCGTGTTTAAATTGCATCCCCCTCTACCCATCCAATATTCTTATCTAAGGCTATTTTATAAAAACAACTGCTCCTTTTCGCTTAAATAATAACTATTTTGCTATGTGTTTTTATTTAAAACGCAAATAAAAGCCTGTAGTGGTTTTCTACACTACAGGCTAAAAAATGCTTGATATTATTGGGTGTTTATACTTTGTCAGGACAAGCTCCTTCGCTAGTTGGCTCTCTTGGATTGAATTTATTTTCCTACATACTCATCCCAAAAGCGATCTACTCTTTTGAAATACTCAGTGGGGTAATGGTTGATGGCATCGATGTGCTCCGTATTTTGAGGGTACCATACTTCTGCTTTTGGGTTATCTTTTAAGGACTCGTAAATAATTTCTGTATTTTTATAACTAATTTGCTGATCTCCAGTACCATGAATGAGCATAACTGGCTTGTCTTGCATCTTTTTTACCGCATCCATAGGTGATATGGAATCAAGATCAACCTTAAAGGCCCAATTTGCCATCCATGTCGATGTATAACTAAATGGAAACGCAGGTAAACCTGAAAAGAAGGGCAAACCCTCTCTCAGAAATAGACCAGCATTACGAAAAGGACTATCCGCAATTACGGCTTTGATGTCATCACTTTCACTTGCGGCTAGCAAAGAAGTAGCAGCACCCATCGAAAAGCCGATAACTCCAATCTTATCACCCGTATGGTCTCTGGATTTTAAATAGCTTACAGCTCCTAGCAAATCGTATTTTTCATTGAAGCCCAGTGTAATCAAATCACCATCGGATTTACCTTGTGAGCTGAGGTCAAATCCCAATACATTGTAGCCTTTCGGAACGAAATGCTCTACTAACTTTTGGGTCCGCCCTTTGACTAAACGATTGCTCGTATATCCATGGACGACAATAATTGTCTTATTACTTGCTTTACCAGAAAGACCACTTGCAGGAAAGAAGGAACCTCTAATCGTATTATCATTTTTCAAACTCTTGAACTCGACCTCTTCGTAGGGAGTTTTATCGATATTCAATCCGTAGCTGACATTAGTGTCTCTAGGATGGTGCAACAAGGTGTCTACTACTTTATAAGATATAAAAAATACAAGAGCCATTACAAGCAAAAGCACGATCCCTAGGCTCCATAAAATTTTCTTTCGTTTTTTCACACGAACGTTAAATGTCAGCTCGGGTTGTAATGATGCCTGACTCATTCAGACTCCTCCAGTTTTTCTTTAGGTTGTATGGGGGCGAACAAATAAAAGGCATGCCCCTTCAGATTTTCCCACTCGCGATGATGAATAATACTTTCTCCAAGGGTTAAGCCCACTCCATTTAAGAAAGAGATATAGGCACGAGAGATCATTGCTGGAGAAAAGCTTTTGTTGAATTCTCCCATTAACTGTCCCTTGGCATAGACGCATTCGATCGCATCTGTCATTACCTTTATACTTTCAAGGACCTTCTGTGTAAGTTCAGGGAATCTTATTCGTTGTCCTAAGACAGATTGAACAAGCCGCAATTCATTTATATAGAAGTAGATATGGTTGAATTGTTCTGCCACCATGTTCTTAATCAATACACCTGGCGTCCCCTCTTGTTGTAGACAAGCAAGCGATTTCACCTGAATATCAGCAAGCGGCTCAAGGACAGCGGCGTAGTATAAAGCTTCTTTGCTGGGGAAATATTGAAAAATGGTTCCAGGAGTCACTCCCACACTCTGCGCAATGATAGCCGTTGTGGTATTAGAATATCCACTTTCTGCGAACAGGACAACAGCTTCTTCTAGGATACGTTTACGCCGCTCCAGTCTTTTTTCTTCATTGATGGGTCTTGCCAAATGTATTCCCCTCTCTTTAAACTAAACTTTTATTAATTAAATGATTGATTATTTAATTAATAATATATCTTAAATTATGACTTATAGCAAGAGTGAATTTATCTTACTACGAGCAGGATGAACCTTAACAAATAAAAAACCAATATGCGCCTCCGGCTTGTTTTTATCAGGTTATTTTGGATGAATACATTGAAAGCTTTCGGACCGGGAAAGGCACCAAGCTGGCAACATTTGCAGCCCGTTGTATAGAAAATGAGATCCTGATGCATTTACGTTCCCTGAAAAAAACACGCAAAGACGTATCTCTCCGCGATCCTATAGGGACTGATAAGGAAGTCACGAATTGAAAAGCGCGATCATGATTACGATTATGTCATCAGCTGGAAGAATATCCTTACGGAATGCGGACGTAGTGGTGAGTCAAAATTTTCGTACGATGACTCTATTAGAAAATTTGTTTATACTTTAACTACTTAATAGTGAATGCAATGGATATGAGGTGGAACTAATGATTCTGGTAAGTTCGTGTTTAGCGGGCATGAAGGTACGATATAACGGGACGGATAGCCTGGATGTACATATTCAGAAGTTGGTAGAGGAAAAGAAAGCTGTGACGATCTGTCCTGAGCTTTTGGGGGGCTTTGTGACTCCGAGAGAGCCTGCTGAGATTGTTGGAGGGACAGGCGAGGATGTGCTGAACGGCACAGCTAAGGTGGTCGAGTTCTCAGGCAACGATGTTAGCGATATGTACATTAGAGGTGCGTATGAAGCCTTGAATATAGCCAGAGAGGTTAACGCAACACTTGTTGTTTTAAAAGAAAACAGCCCGTCCTGCGGATCAGCAGCAATATATAATGGGTCATTCGAAAATCGTAAAATAGCAGGTAACGGGGTAACCTCGGCTTTGTTAAAAAAGGAAGGCTTTAAGGTCATATCGGAAGAACAAATATCAGATATTTTCTTGGATTAGAATGTGTAAGGGTAGATCAAGCGCCTTGCTAGCTTACAGGCTTATACCTGCGAGCGCAAGACGCTGGTTTGTGCTATGTGCCGCTATACGATTAGACATCACATTATTTAAGCTTTAATGCAAGAATTCCTAAGTATTCCTTGAGGGCTGTTCCGGTTGTAGACATGGCCCCAGCAGACGGCGAGAGCTTGCCAGCATACAGTGACAGCTTTTCACTTGCCAGATAGTCGGTAGGATAAGCTATGACCTGCATGCCTGCACGCTGAAATTCCAGTGCAGCACGTGGCATATGGAAAGCGGAGGTCACCAGAACAGGTCTAGTGAGTTGATGTTTTTTTAAAATTTGCGATGTATATACGGCATTTTGCTGTGTGTTCAAAGAACGGTTTTCGATCAGGATGTCTTTTGCCGGAATACCGAGTCCTAGTAGCTGCCTTTGCGCAATATTCGCTTCATTACCACTGTCTCCAAACACTTGCCCGCCGGAGAAAAGAATGGGTAAGCCTGTTGCTTCGTGCAGTCGGGCCGCAGTGAGCAGTCGATTAGCCGCAGATCCTAGCAGATTGCCTTGTCCATTGATGTCGGGGGTTCCCTGTGTGGCTCCGCCCCCAAGTACGACAATGACATCGCCTTGAACGGTACGGGGTTGTGGGTACTGTTTTTCCAGGCTACTTATTAACAAATCTCCAGCCAGATTGGTCGAGGAAATATACAGCAGCAATGTGACAAGAAGCAGTACGACCGCAGGTATACGTGCCCTTTTCCATAGCCAGATCACGAGCCCTGCCATCACGAGGATGAACAAACCGGGAGGGAGCACAAAGCTGTACAAAAATTTGATGATATAAATCAAGTGCAGACAACCTCCTATCCTTATAAGCTTTATAAGTCTTTTTGGTATATTGTAACATAGGCAAATGACTGGATTCCTCTGTCCGAAGACATACCTCGATGAACAAGCGGGCATGAAAGGTGGAGCTTTCCAATACATATTTTTTGTTTGATAAAGTTGTTCTGCAGGCGTAGTATATAAAGTCTAGTGATTTTTTTCATAGAGGAGCGATAGCGTCATGGGAGAGTTAACGACAGCCAAGCGGATGATGATGATCGCGCTACTGGTTGTATTGTGGGGCATTTCTTGGCCCATTTATAAAGTGGCATTGGAATTCACACCTCCATTGTTGTTTGCAGGGCTACGTACACTGCTGGGCGGTCTGCTATTAGGAGCAATTTTAGTACCGAGATGGAATCGCATTCGTTGGAAAGAAAATTGGCGGGTGTACGCTATTTCAGGTATTTTTAACGTGGTACTGTTTTATGGCCTGCAAACAGTGGGACTGATGTACGTCCCCTCCGGCTTGTTTTCTGTGCTGGTATATCTTCAGCCTGTGCTGGTCGGTATTTTTGCATGGATGTGGCTGGGAGAAGCGATGTCCAGACTCAAGGTGATTGGATTGATCATCGGATTTTTGGGCGTTGCAGCTGTCAGTGTGGGCGGATTTTCAGGGCATGTGGCTGTGGCAGGTGTAATCATCGCCATTATTACTGCCGTGAGCTGGGCATTGGGAACGGTATATGTGAAAAAGGTAAACCAGCGTGTCGATTCGCTGTGGCTGGTTGCATTTCAATGTACACTGGGAGGCATCGTGCTGACGGGAGCTGGAACGGTGACGGAAAGCTGGTCAGATATCGTATGGAATGTCCCGTATGTGTCAGGGCTGATATTCGGCACGGTGCTGGGAATTTCACTTTCCTGGTTGCTGTATTTCACGCTGGTCAATTCGGGGGATGCCAGTAAGGTCGCTTCCTATACGTTTTTGGTGCCTGTGATTTCAGTATTTGTCAGCTCGTTGGTGCTGGGCGAAGCGATTACGGCTTTCCTGCTTATCGGGTTGATCTTAATCGGGCTTAGCATTTATTTGGTTAATCGCAGAGTGAAAGTAGTACGACAAGCTTGAGCGTAGTAGTTGAAACAAAGAAATTGAAAGATAGAACTTGAAACATAGAATTTGAAACAAAGTAACAACAAGGGACTCTTGCACAATAGCAGGGTCCCTTTTTATATGCCAACAGGAGACACAGTTAAGTGGGTTATGACATACCGAATTCGAGAGTTTAAGGGGTTTCCTCCCTGGGGAGTTGGTTAAAATTATGATATGGATGACAGCATACAACCAAGCTAAGAAGGGAGATGCGGGCGATGGCACGAAAATTATTGATTACAGGTGCGGCAGGTACAATTGGAAAAGTATTGTATGAAGGGCTACAAGCGGAAGGTAAATATGAAATAACCGCTGCTGATGTGAAGAACGATGAAGAGGCAGGGATTGTGGAAATGGATATACATGATGCTGCACGACTGGATGAGCTCACGCGTGGAGTGGATACGGTACTGCATTTTGCATGGATCAAGGATGAAGGGGATTTTCTCGGCAAAGTGCTGTCTGGCAATGTTAGCGGAGCCTACAAGTTGTATGAAGCTGCGGTGAAAAATGGGGTAAAGCGCATTGTTTTTGCCAGTTCCAATCATGCCACAGGGTTTTATAAAGTAGGCGAAAGTATAGATGTAGAAGATCCCTACCGACCAGACAGTTTTTATGGATTGAGTAAGTGCTACATTGAACTGTTGGGACGACTGTATGCCGATCAGGGCAAAATATCTTCAATGAATATCCGGATCGGAAATTTTCCTGGGGATGATTGGCCCCATTCGGAGCGCGCCGCTCATATTTGGATCTCCGAGCGCGATATGATCCGTCTGACCGTCTGCTGTATTGAAGCTCGTCCAGAGATGAGTTATCTTAATTTGTACGGTACGTCAGCCAATACGGATAATTATTATGACATTGGCTACTTGGAAGAACTAATCGGATATAAGCCGCAGGATAATGCCGCTGAGCTGCTGGAGCAGGCCAAGAAAATCGGATTTCGGGTGAAACAGGATGAAACCACTTTTCAGGGTGGACAAAAGGAATAGAGTAGATCGTTCAAATATGCTTTGTGATTGGGCTCAAGGCGTCGATCAGGCGCCTCATATTACATAAAACTTCACAAATATCCGAATTGTTCACTCCTCCGGACACTCCTTTGTTCATGAAGCATGAGAGGCTTCACTTTTTATTTTGAATGCGCTTACATAAAATACAGTTATACGGCGGCGGTGCTACAAACCTTGCTGTCGACAACGTATACAGAGGGGGAGTGACTCACATTGAATCAGCCTATGCCCAAAAATTCTGCAATGCTTGCAACGGATTCCCGCCTTAACGGTAAGAGGCTGGGAACGGGGAGAAAACACGGTTTTTTCTATGAACTGTTCCGCAATCGGGTATTATTTCTGATGTTGTTGCCCACTTTAATTTTTTTCTTCATTAACTCCTACATTCCTATGGTGGGTATTTATTATGCATTTACCCAGTTCGACTTCAATACCAGCCTGTTTGATGCCAAGTTCGTCGGACTCCAAAATTTTCGCTTTCTATGGCAATCCGGCACGCTGACAAAACTGACATTGAATACGGTCGGATACAACGCAGCGTTTATTTTACTCGGTAACGTGTTAGCAATTGTTCTCGCTATTTTGCTGAATGAACTGCGAGGCCGCTACTTTAAAAAGATCGCTCAATCCGTGATGTTCCTGCCTTATTTTGTTTCTTTCGTTATTCTAAGTGTCATCGTGTATAACATATTTAATTATGATAATGGTTTTCTGAATACGCTGTTGCTGCAACTTGGTGGTGAACGCGTGGACGTATACAACAAACCGTGGGTATGGATTTTCCTGATTATCCTGTTCTATTTATGGAAAAATCTCGGCTACAGTATGGTGATCTATCTGGCAGCAATTACAGGGATCAGTGACGAATATTATGAGGCAGCTAAAATGGATGGAGCCAACATTTTTCAACGAATCTGGTACATTACCGTTCCGATGCTTAAATCGACATTCGTTGTGCTGCTGTTGTTTGCGCTTGGTAGTATTATGAAAGGACAATTTGATCTTTTCTATCAATTAATCGGCAACAATGGGGTGCTGTACAATACGACGGATATTTTGGACACTTATGTGTACCGTTCCTTGAAAGTGACTTTTGATGTGGGTATGGCTTCGGCAGCAGGCGTGTACCAATCCTTGTTCGGTTTTGTACTGATCATGACCGTGAACTACATCATCCGCAAGTTGAACGACGAATATGCCTTATTCTAGAAAGGAGGACCCAAACGGATGGCGATCAAAGAGGATGTATACACTCGAATTTTTAAAATCATCTCTTATGTGATTATCATTATTGCTTCCATTGCTTGTTTACTCCCGTTCCTACTTATTATTTCGGCTTCACTGACCAGTAATGAATCGATTATCAGGGATGGATATCACTTTATACCACAGCAATTCTCACTGGAAGGTTACCGGACGGTGTTCACCTTTCCTGAAGAGGTGTTAAGGGCGTACGGGGTGACGATTTTTACCACGCTTGTAGGCACGACGTTGGGCCTGTTCCTGATGACGATGGCAGGATATGTGCTGGCACGCAAAGATTTTAAATACCGCAATGCGTTTTCATTCTATATTTACTTTACGACGTTGTTCGGAGGCGGGTTGGTACCTTGGTACATTATGCTGACGAAGTATTTAGGATTGCTTGATACGTATACAGTGCTTATTTTCCCGGGATTGATGACTCCGTTTCTGATCATTTTGATGAAAAACTTCATTCGTTCTTCCATGCCGGAAGAACTGTTCGAGTCCGCTAAAATTGACGGTGCGGGTGATTTTAAAATTTACTATCGAATTGTGCTGCCTTTATCTACACCGGGTATTGCCACTGTGGGGCTGTTTCTGGCCTTGGCTTACTGGAATGACTGGTTCTCCTCCTCACTCTTTATTAACGATCCGCATAAATACCAGTTGCAATATTATTTGTATAATGTAATTAACTCCATGCAATTTATCGCTCAAATGGGTGCAGGTACTGGTGTGTCTCTTTCCAATGATATGCCGACAGAATCGACCAAAATGGCAATGGCGATCGTGGTTACTGGACCCATTTTGCTGCTGTACCCGTTCATTCAGCGTTACTTTGTCAAGGGACTGACCATAGGCGCGGTAAAAGGCTGAAGCGGCACTAAAGGGCTTTGATGGCATAACGTGCTGACGGTATGCCATCAAAGCAGTACTTTTTGTAAGCGTTTTAATAAACAGACTACCATTTCAAAGGGAGGATTCACATGACATTCACAAAGAAAAGAAAACAACGCATGTCCATCCTGATTGCAGTAATGGTCATCATGGCGCTATTAGCCGGATGTGGAGGCGGTAGCGGAAACAGCGCACAAAAAGCAAATGGAGAGGATGATAAATCCCAAAAAGTTCAGCTGCAATTTTATATGCTGGGGGATGCTCCTAAGGATCTGTCTACCATTGAGGCAGAGATTAATAAATTGGCGGAAAAGGATCTGAATGCCACCGTCAAATTTAACTATACGACGTGGACAGACTGGGATCAAAAATATAAGCTGTTATTGTCTTCGGGTCAGCCTATCGATCTGATATTCACTGCAGATTGGACGCAGTATCAGGCCTATGCTAAGAAGGGCGCATTCCTGCCGCTAGACGATCTGCTGCCTAAGGCTGCACCTGCTTTGCAAAAATTTGTACCTCAGGACATGTGGGATGGAGTTAAAATCGGAGGCAAAATTTATACCGTGCCTGGCACGTATAAAGAGTATGTCACTAACGGTTTTGTATGGCGTGAGGATTTACGAGAGAAGTACAATTTGCCTAAACCGACAGATATCAAAAGTTACGAGGCTTATATGGATGGGATACGTCAGCATGAGCCAAATATGAAAACCGTATCTCTGAACAGCGATATCAAGGGAAACCTGCATGACCGATATACCGAATTAGTAACGAAGAGTGTGGGTGCCTTGCCTTATGGCATTGGTATTAAATATGAAAAACCAACAGAGGTTTATAAATATTGGGGCTCGGATGAACAAAAGGAAGAGCTGAACACTTACAAACGCTGGGCCGATAAAGGATTCATTCCCAAAAATGTATTAAACGTAAAAGATACGCTTCAGGATCAAGTGACTTCTGGTAAAGCGGCGAGTATTTTCGGTGATAATCCAACCCGGTTTAATGATATGGTCATTAAGCTCAAAGCATCTCACCCGGACTGGAAGCTCGAGTATTACCCATTCCCTTTGACGACAGGTTATGCAACTCCAGTGCATCCGATTCACAACGGCTTTGCAATTCCAAAAAGCAGCCCAAATCCGGCGCGCGCATTAGCTTTTTATGAAAAGCTTGTGACGGACAAACGCTATAACTTGCTCACGCAATATGGTATTGAAGGCAAAAATTACGAAGTCAAAGATGGTTACTATCATATGATTGGTAGCGGCAGTTCTAATGGATTTTCACGCGAAGGTATGAACAGTTGGGCTTGGCGTAACCCGGAATATATGCTGTTTGATTCAGGCTTTGACCGTGTGAAGAAGATATTTGCTGAGCTGGATAAAATCCAGAAGCCTGACCTGTTTACCGGGTTTGCAGAGGACTACACAACCTACCAAGCTGAAAAAGCGGCTCTAGAACAGGTTGAGAAGCAATATCTGTATCCGCTCCAAGCTGGGCTGATCGACAATGTAGATCAAGGCTTGCAGACCTTCTTGCAAAAGGCAAACCAAGCTGGTTTGGAAAAAATTCAAACCGAATATACAAAACAATGGGAAGCTTACGTAAAGGAGAAGGGTATTAAATAAAACATAAAGATTTATGATAAAGAAGAAAAGCAAGTCTCCAGAAAGTTGGAGGCTTGCTTTTTTAATGTCAGTTTATGTTTTTAGGAGCAATGTTCCGTTCTCAGAGCTGTCGTGTAGAGCAGTCTACTTATTGCGCATTTGCTTTAGAACGACGAAAATCTGTCGGTGTTACGCCCAAGCTACGCTTGAACATGCGATGGAAATAAGAGCTGCTCGCAAATCCGGTTTGTTCTGCTACGTCAGCTACAGACCAGTCGGTCTGTTCCAGCAGCTCACAGGCCTTGCGAATACGGAGTTGTTGGATGACGTCCACGATGGTAGACATGGTCTGCTGCTTATATAGTCTGCTGACATAGATCGGCGACATATCCAGCTCTTCCGCAATCTGATTGAGACAAAAATTGGGATCCGTATAGGTTTGCTCTATTCGTTCATTAATTTGCCGCACCAATCGTTCCTGCTTCGTGTTTCGTTTTTCCGATAGACTGGAGCGAATATGATCAAAGACCAATTGATAATGATCAATAAGATTCTCAGCGGTCTCTAACCGATCTGCGGATGGTAATTCAGGTTTAGTTTCTATAGCAAATCCATTGAGCTCACTGATATGCCGAACAGCATTATTCACACTCATGATGAGCCGGGATATTGCCACTTGAACAGAGGAAAATGGATATTTTTCCATATGCATCAACAATTCTTTGAACATACTGTGTGCATCCTCCGTATGACCAGACAGCAGCGTATCCAGCATTTTTTTCTCTTTATCGGCTGGATATACGTAAGTATTTTGGATATCCTCGTCTGTAGTGTTTTGCGCATTAATAATGCAGCCATGCCCCTGAAAAAATCGGTGCATAGATGCGTCTTGTACCTGGCGGTACAGCAAATGCAGCCGTTCTGGTTGACTCGTGATGGCACTGTAAGTCAGTGAAACGCTCAGCTTCAAATATTCAAAGCAAGCTTCACGTATTTGGCGTAATAAGGTTTCTAGCAGTACAGTGTCTGTATGCTCTGCGGGATCGAGAATGTTAAGCATCAGCAGTACACTGTCCTCATCCATATCAACGGTCTCCACCCGGTACGTTTGTCCGCATATTTCAGAAGCAATGTTCATGATTGCAAACTTATAGGGTAGCAGATCAGGTCCACGTTCGCTTTGCCATCGGGTATATTCATCTATGCGCAGCAGCACAAGGCGGTAGTCTTTGTCGAACTGGAACGTAATCCCAAGCTCGCGTAATCGTTCCGGTTCTTCACCGGCAGGAAGATTTTGGATTCCTCGGATCACATTCCGTAAAATGTTTTGCCGGATTGTGTACATGCTGTTTCGTTTCTCCGATTCCAGTGAATTCATATGCATAACAATTTGGCCAATAGGCGTATACAGCATTTTGGATAGCAGCCACGAAGCCACGAATCCTGCCAATGCAATGATGGCGGCTATCAGTAACATCGCATTACGAATAACACTCGCCATTTTGATAACGCTTTCATATGGGGTGACACTAATATACTGCCAACCTAGTCCGTCCGGGGAGGTGTAGGAAATGAGTGATCTTTTACCATGAAAGTCTTCTACAAAATAGCCTGTTTCTTGTTTTTTGACTCTCGTGTGCAACCATAGCTGCTCTTTTTCGTTCAAAGTTTCGTCTGTCAATGTTGTACCAGACAACAGTCTGCCCTGATCGTCTAAAATATAAGCGGTCCCGCCTGAGATTGGATTCGCCGCCATTTCCTTGTTCATCCAGGCCGCCGACACATTCACAATCACAGCCGAATTTATCGCTTCGTTCGAGTTAATTGCGTCATAACATAAATACGTATAGGCTGCGATATCTGGGCTTGCTTGCTCTACTCCAGTTCCGGAGTCTGAGGCCGACAGCAGCGGATACGTGCGTGGAATAGGCGTAAAGGGTTTATAGTCCTGATAATGATCCAGCACGCGAATGATATCTGTATCAGCCAGTTCATGTTTGCTGAATAACCCGTTTTGACCTTGCGATGACGCAATGTAGAAGGTGCCGCTTTTAGGGTTAAACACGTAGATGGATTCGATATACGGCATGGAGTTAAGATAATTGTTCAATTCGGTCATGGCAGCGGTTACATCATATACATTAGGTTTTGGATAATACAACAACTTGGACAGGGTACTGCTGCGATACATTTGGAATGCCAAAGATTGAGCAATAGATGTCATGTTAATAACTTCTTTGCTTCTCAACGTCAAGCTGTTGTGATTGGCCTCGAATGCCTGCTCCTTTTCCACGCGAATATAGTAAAAATAATACACAGTGGTGGATACCAGCAACGTTAGCGTAATACATAACGTAATGCTGACCAGCAATTTGCTGTGAAGCTTGTGATGCTTTTTGAAATTGCTCATATGAACAGGCCTCCTGTCTGTGTGCACGTAGCTGTAAAGTACACCCTATTTATGTATTCATTATACGTGTGATCTTGTGAACAGGACAGTGAACAAACCGATTCTTTGTGAAAAATAATGATTTTTTCGTAAAAAGGCCAGGAACACTTATACGCATTGGATTGCGTCGGTTCCCGGCCGGGTTTGTGTATTCAAATAAAAGAAGGAAAGATGACGGTACTGCAACTAGTCAGGAAATTGAACGTTACCATTAACGATATAGGCTCCGCCTGTACCATTTTCCGCTAGAGCTGGGATTGTATCGTTTAGCACGACACCACGAATGTCCGTAATCCGTATTTTCAGAGGTTGTTTTCCTAAGTTAGTACCTAGAAAGTGGTTGTAATCCTGTTTTTCGAGATTGAGCCATTGTCCGTTTTGTTGGACTTCCATCTTCAAGACCGGATATTTATGATTGCGTACTTGAATGGCTGCCCACCATTGGCTGCTGCCTTCTTTAATGCGGTAGGAGACATTGCCGTTAACCGGAGCTTTGACAACTTTCCACGAAATATTAATTTTTCCGTCTATTTGATTGCCAATCAGGTTGAACGCGTTTGGGGACAGATCGAGTGCGCCACTTGGACCTTCAGGGTAAAGATCAGTTACATATACGGTTGTTTTCCCTTTGGGACCTTGAACTTCCAAATAGGCTCCAGCTAATGCAGCTTTGATTCCGTTATAATTCAGTTGTGTGCGATTAAGCGCTGTAATTTTGGCATCCGAAGGGATGGGATCAAGCAGTAATGCCCCTCCAGAGTAACCTGATCCTGTATATGTGGCGTACCCCGTGTATGTATCATTCCAATCAGCAGAAGCGGGAAGGGCGAATAATACAAGACTTAGCAACGATGTTAGACCGATGGTTTTGAACTTTCGGAACGTCGATATTTTTTGCATAACATTTCCTCCTTATTCATTTAATAGATTCATATAGTAAATATAAACACTATATTACCTAATATTTCAAATTGTACAATAGGACTTTGAGGCAAAAAGAAAATATTGAAGATGTTTGTCAACATACTCATAGGCCATATGGCGTGTTTTTTAAGAAATGGTTGTACAGATAAAGAACAAGGGGAGGATTAAGTAATGAGGACGAAAATAGGACTTTTGGATGAAGTCTTTTAAATAGAATAAGCGAACTATTGTTCTCCTTTTGTTTGTCGTATACAATCGAATCATGCTGATTCAAATGGAGTGATGTTGAACTCTGTTGTATGCTACAACGAAAGGATGTTTTGCACCATGATGGGAAGAGCCCATTTGATTATTGGAACCGGGGTCTCCCTGTCGGTATTAGCTTTAAGTGGATACGAAGTGACCCCGGCTGCCGTGGCAGCTGCTGTGGTCGGTTCACTGTTGCCGGATATTGATGAGCCTAACTCCATGCTCGTGAGCCGTGCGCTGCCAACCAAAATGCTTAGGCTTATACAGCTTCTAATGATTGGGGCTGCTGGTTGGGTATTTTTCACCCGTTTGGCTCCACCGCCATGGAATCTTGTTTTGGCTTTGCTGATGATCAGTGCTTCTTTTATGCCTTCACGATCCATGCGCAAGGTTATTATCTTTCTAATTGGTATCGGCCTAGCCTGGTATGGAGAATCATATGCACCGTGGAATTATATCGCCGGGTGTCTGCTGATCATTTGTACGTTAGTCCCACACCGGGGGTTGACACATACGGTATACGGGACAGTCGCATGGACTGCGTTGCTTTATGGTACGACACGTTTGCACGGTGACAGCATATGGCTGGCTGGAGGTCTAGCGTACTTGCTGCATTTACTGGCAGATTCCTTGACGAATAATGGAATCAAACCTTTGCCGCCGTTCAAATGGAAGCTGCGATTTAAATTGATGAGTACCGGAACCCGGAAGGGAGCTAAGATAGAAAACGTCTGTATTGCTTTAACTACTGTACTTGTAGTGATTGCTTTGCTTCGTTATAAGCATTTGATTTGATATATTCTATCTTTTGTTTCTATTAAATTAAAAAAACAGTCAATGCACGTTGTACGTGTCTTGACTGTTTTTTTATAGATTGCGATTCTCTGTTACAACTTAGGCTCGTTCAATAATGGTATTCAACGTTGTACGATCCAGATTTTGAACTAGCTTGATGATCAGCTCTTTGGCTGCATCATAATCATCAGTGTGAATAATGGACGAGGAAGTATGGATGTATCGTCCACAGATGCCTATGACAGTGGATGGCACGCCAATTCCGCTCAAGTGCACTTGACCTGCATCGGTTCCCCCTGTGGAGATGAAATATTGATACTTGATTTTGTGAGTTTCCGCCATGTCTTGCACGTACTCCACAATCCCGCGATGTGTAATCATACCTGGATCAAATACCCGCAGCAGTGCGCCTTTACCGAGGTGCCCGTAAGCATTCGGGTCGCCGCCCATATCGTTGGCTGCACTGCAATCCAGTGCAAAGAATATATCCGGCTGAATCAGATTGGCCGCTGTGCGTGCACCACGCAGTCCCACTTCTTCTTGAACAGTGGCCCCTGCATACAATGTATTGGGAAGCTTGTCTTTTTCTTTATGTAATGCTTCAAGCAGTTCAATAGCCAAGCCTACACCGTAGCGGTTATCCCATGCTTTAGCCATGATTTTTTTAGGATTTGCCAGTGGAGTGAAATCACAGATCGGCGCAATGGCCGTTCCTGGTACGATCCCCAGATCTTGCGCTTCTTGTCTGCTGTCTACGCCGATATCCAGATACATATGCTTGATGTCCATAGGTTTGCTGCGTTGCGATTCATCCAGCAAATGAGGCGAGACAGAGCCAACTACACCAATAACTGGGCCTTTTGGAGTCAATACTTGAAGACGTTGTGACATAATGGCTTGGCTCCACCAGCCTCCAACCGGCTGAAAACGAATCATTCCAGTTTCCGTAATACCATTCACGATAAAACCGACTTCATCCAGATGGCCTGCCACCATCACACGTGGTCCACTCTCTTGACCGCGTAGCACCCCAAAAAGACTGCCCAGTCGATCTTGCACGATTTCATCGGTATAGCCGGATATCCGTTCCTTAACCCATGCCCGCAACTCACGCTCATGTCCAGGAATGGAAGGAAACTCCGTTAAGGTTTTAAACAATTCCAATGTTTTTGATTCCATGATGTATACCTCACTCCTTATTAATTAACCAGTGGTCGTCATGTATTCAGTATGAATGGATTTGTATCGAATGTCCACGATATCATTTTCCTGACATAACATTTCTCCAAAAAGCTCATAATGAAAAAGAGCCAAGCAATTCGAACCGCCAAGCGCGAAAACTTACAGATAAGGGGTGGTGAATGATGCCAGCTAAATCCGGGCAGCGCGGTTTTCGTACCAATACGTCGCCGCTGTCCATAAATGAGAAGGACTATCAGAATATTTCACAAAAGCATGAACCCTCGAGAAAAGTATTTGCCAATTGTGTGCGCGCTTTTCTGGTTGGAGGCGGGATATGTGTGATTGGACAGGCGATTCAAGAGGCTTTTATGGCAGGAATGCACATATCAGCCAAGGAGGCCGCCCCGCCGACCTCATCGATGATGATCTTGCTGGCGGTCATATTAACCTGTATCGGGGTTTACGATAAGGTTGCTCAATGGGCAGGAGCAGGAACCGCTGTGCCCATTACAGGCTTTGCTAACTCGATGTGTTCGGCTGCATTGGAATATCGTTCTGAGGGACTGGTGCTCGGAGTGGGCGCCAATATGTTCAAACTTGCAGGCTCGGTTGTCGTATTCGGGGTGGTGGCTGCATTTATTGTAGGCGTTATATATGCCATCCTTGGTGTGGGAGGCAATCACTTATGAGAAGACAGGGCGGACAAACCTGGAAGTTTGAATCGAGACCGCGCATTATTGGAAGTGCCACTGTTGTGGGTCCGGATGAAGGAGAAGGGCCGTTGTCCACAGATTTTGATTATATTTATGACAATATAGAAATTAACGAGAAAACGTGGGAAAAAGCGGAACGTAGATTGATTGAGCATTCTACAGAGCTGGCGCTAATTAATGCCAATTTGAACAAAGAAGAAGTGCAGTTTTTTATTAGTGGTGATCTGATGAATCAGATTATCAGTAGCTCCTTCTCTGCTAGCAAGCTGGCCATTCCCTATTTGGGAGTTTTTGGAGCCTGCTCAACATCAATGGAAAGCTTAGCCTTAGCCGCACTTATTGTGGACTCAGAGGCCGGTGACTACGTGATGGCGGGTACGACCAGTCATAACTGTACTGTAGAAAAACAATTCCGCTATCCTAATGAATACGGATCACAGAAGCCCCCTACGGCTCAGTATACTGTTACCGGTTCCGGCGCCGCAATTGTAGGACATGCCAAGTCAGGAACGGTGGTGGATTGTGCTACCATTGGACGTGTAATGGACATGGGCATTAAAGACCCTTTTAATATGGGTGGAGCCATGGCTCCCGCGGCTGCGGATACGCTGTTGTCTCATTTTCGAGACACTGGCCGTGACCCTGGTTACTATGATCTCATTGTAACGGGCGATTTAGCCTCAGTGGGGCTACCAATTGCCAAGGAGCTGCTCAAAAAAGATGGGTTCGATATGAATCAGACGGAATTTAATGATTGCGGTTTGCTGATTTACGACATCAATAAGCAAAAGAAAGTCATTGCAGGAGGCAGTGGTTGTGGCTGCTCGGCTGTTGTAACCTACGGGCATTTGTTGAAGCGGATCGAAAAAGGAGAGCTGCAAAAGGTACTGGTCGTGGCGACCGGAGCGTTATTATCTCCTTTGACTACACAGCAGGGTGAAAGCATTCCATGTGTTGCACATGCTGTAGCTTTTGAAGCGGGAGGAACAGTATGATATTTCTATGGGCTTTTTTAGTGGGTGGTGCCATTTGTGTCGTGGGTCAGTTGATGATGGATGTGTTCAAAATGACGCCGGCACATACGATGAGTACGTTGGTGGTTGCAGGTGCAATTGCTGATGCTGTTGGGATATACGATCCGCTTATTAAATTTGCAGGGGCGGGTGCGACCATTCCAATTACCAGTTTTGGTAACTCACTTGTACACGGCGCATTAACCGAATTGGAGAAGGACGGATGGCTGGGTGTCATTACAGGGATCTTTAGTCTGACAAGTGCAGGAATTTCCTCTGCGATTATTTTCTCTTTTCTGGCATGCTTGTTTGTTCGTCCAAAAGGAAGCATATAAAAGCAGCGTACTTTAGATTTGACATAAAAATAAATGATTATATACATGTGCCCTTCGGATCTAATGACCGAAGGGTTTTTAATTGTTCTGTACATGAAAGATCGAAAGAAGGATAGAGTTTGAATCATACGGGCAGGGGGTTAAGTGTACTCTGTGCCCGCCTTCATGTACAATAATAGGAAACATGTTGCTATCTAGGAGGTTTACAGAGCTATGCCCGTACGTCAAGAATCTGTGCAGATTGTATCTGCAATCCGTTCTAATCTGGAATCATGTATATTAGGTAAATCCTTTGAAATAAAATTACTGCTTACGGCTATGCTGGCGGGTGGACACATTCTGATCGAGGACGTTCCGGGTACGGGAAAAACGCAAATGATCAAGGCTCTTGCCAAATCCATGCGCGGTGATTACCGCCGTGTTCAATGTAATCCTGATATTCTCCCGAGTGATATTACAGGGGTATCCATATTCCATCCACGGGACGAGCGTTTTTATTTCCGTCCGGGTCCTGTGATGACTAATATTTTGCTGGCGGACGAAATTAACCGAGCGACGACGAAAACCCAGTCGGCTCTGCTGGAGGTTATGGAGGAACGCAGTGTGACAGTGGATGGGGACACTCATATGTTGCCTCATCCTTTTATGCTGTGTGCGACACAAAATCCGATTGATTTTGAAGGCACTTATATGCTGCCGGAAGCACAATTAGATCGTTTTATGCTCAAAATCAGCTTGGGTTATCCTGACATGGAGACGGAGCGAAACATGCTGCTTCATCATCAGGCAGGCCAGCCAGCAGACCGCCTGGAGGCTGTAGCTCATATGGAGCAGATTGCTGACATCCAGCAGGAGATTAGAGGGATTTATATGGACGAAGCAGTGACGTCCTATTTACTTGATATCGTTCGTGCGACAAGAGAACATCCATCCGTGCTGCTGGGAGCTAGCCCTCGGGCGGCGCTTGCTTTTGTAATGGCTGCGAAGGCATACGCTTTTCTAGACAACCGTGACTATGTGCTGCCTGATGATGTGAAGGCGCTGGCACCTTATGTGCTAACGCATCGTTTGTTGCTGCGTCCCGAGGCGCGTCTGGACAGTTCCAGTGCCCAGTCCGTGCTGCAGGCTGTCCTTCGGCAGGTTCATGTACCCGTACGAATGGAGCGCCCTTAGGGAATGGATATGGTCAAAAGGAAGCGCAGGCTTCCACGGCTGTCAGGCCGCATCTGGCTTCTGGTGGTCATATGGGTGGTGTGCCTGCTATATTTGTTGTTTCAGGGCGGCAAGACGTCGGTCATGCTGTTGTCTATGGTTACGCTGTTAATCGTTTATTTATGGATCGTTGGTCTGAGCGGAGTTCGCCGTGTGCAAGGCTCCCGGCAGCTTTCGCAAGGCTCGCAGTTTGGAGAACTGCTGCATGCGGGAGATCAGGTGCATGTAAAGCTGAGCCTCAGTATACCTGGTTTTCTTCCGTTACCCTATGTCATTGTCCGTGAGGTCCTCAAGCGACATACAGGTGAATCCTGGTCGTTTGAGGACAGTGTCATTCCCAGTCTAAAAGGGGGCGGTCAGCTTACATTTCAGACTCCTGCTTTAGAGCGAGGAAGCTATCACTTTGAGGATACGGAATGTGTGAGTGAGGACATCTTCGGTCTGTTGGAGCACAAAGGCAGCTTGAACGCACGCGGTGAATTTCGGGTGCTGCCCCGAACGGTATTCATTCCGTATTGGCAGATGAATGACCGTCGCTCAAGGATGTCTGGACCGCAGACCGTTCAAACTCGAACGCGGCGTGAAACGACACAAATTAACGGTGTACGGGATTATGTATATGGAGATCGGTTTTCGCGCATCCACTGGAATGCGACGGCGCGTACAGGTAGCTGGAAATCCAAGGAATTTGAGCATGAGACCGTTCCTAAAACGATGCTTGTGCTGGACGTACACATGAAGCATTATGTAAACGCCGAACAGTTTGAGCTAGCTGTATCCTCTACCGCTTCATTGCTGGAATATGGTGGACGGGAGCGAATGGGGGTTGGATTGTGCACAGCTGGAGAGAAAGGTACCGTCTTTCAGCCAAGTGAGCAGACAATGGAACGACAACGAATGATGCATCACTTGGTAGACATACACACAACTTCACAAGGTAGCTTGAAATCCGCTGTAGAAAGCAGTGTACGCCAGTTTCCGCAAGGCTGTTATTTTATATTGATTAGTCCGCTGAAGGATTATCAGGCGATGGAGCTTCTTCGCTGGGCCGATACCCGGGGGATGACTCCGTGCCACGTCTATATCGGAGAAGGTTCTGCTGAGGGAGAAGCTGAAGAATGGATGAGCATGCTTCGTGCAAGAGGAATCAAGGGCTACGATGTTGAGAGCCTTGAGGAGCTCCCGGCTGTAATGGGGGGAGGAACACTATGAAGAGCTGGTTACAATCGTTAAAGGGTTCCTGGGCCCCCGCTTTTACATTTTTATGGATTATTATTATTGCCATGCAATGGGTTTCTTTTGCTTCCGAATTATGGCTGGAAGAGACAAGAGCACTTGTACTGATGACCATTACGATGCTGGCTCTGGTGAAGATTGTACTACCATTTCGTCCTTGGATTGAATTTATTGTTAAGGCGGCGGCGCTGTTTTTTATTTTGTATCGGACATTGGTGTCTTACTCCATCATTATCCCCTTCGGAGGGGTAGCCAATCGCCTGGACCAATTTATATCCAATATGTCTCCTTATATTTGGTTTTCCCTTATCGCTTGGCTAGTTATTGAAATGGTGCCGCTCATCGTTACAACGAAGCAACGGATTCTTGTTTTTGTGGGTATTAATATTGCCGCGCTGGCAGTGCTTGATTCCTTCACGCCAACTGTGCTGTGGGAGGAGGTTGCTTGGATCGTCTTTGCTGGTATGGGTTGGCTGGTGACACAGCATCTGCAGTATTTTCGGCAGCATTATCCTCAAGGATGGAAGCATATTCGGCGCTATCCATATAAAATAGCAGCCAATATTGCGGTCATTTTTGCGCTCATTATTATGGCTGGTGTTAATATGCCTGAGGTACAGCCAGCTTTGACGGATCCCTATACAGCGTGGACCCAGAGAGATAGCTCAACCACCGCTGGGATCAGCAATGGATCTGGGGCACTGAATCAGCGGATGAACACCGCATCGGGTTATAGTCGCCAGGATAATCGGTTGGGTGGAGGTTTTAATTTTGATTATTCTCCTGTCATGACCATCACGACCACTCAGCGAAGCTATTGGCGGGGGGAAACGAAACGAACCTATTCCGGTACAGGCTGGAGTGACGGGGACAACGATGATCAAACGCTAAATGATGTGCCGATGACCGCTGAACTTGAAAACACACAAGAAACGCGGCATTCGACTGAGCAGGTCGTTCAAACCATTACGATGCAAAACGACCAGAGCTATCCTGTTCTGTTTGGCGCTTATTCGGTGCAGCGTGTTCAATCGGTGGACAGAGATTCACGGGCAGATGGGTTACGTTGGAACCCGGAACAGGCAGAACTGCTTTGGAATCCATCCTCCCGAAGAACTGCTTATCCTAAAACGTATACTCTGGTATCGCATGTCCCTGTGATCCCTGAGAAAGAGCTACGCACAAAAACTTTTAATGAGTTGTACGGAAAAAACAAACAGGAAGCCTATCTACAAATTCCAGATGAGTTGCCACAGCGGGTTCGTGATTTGGCTCAGAACGTAACGTCAACAGCGAAAACGCCGTATGAAAAAGTCGGATTACTACAGCAATATTTGCAGCAAAATTATGCATATACGAACAATCCGGACCTCTCACGGAAAAGAAGCAGAGATTTTGTGGATGCCTTTCTGTTTGAGATTCGGGAGGGCTATTGCGATTATTATTCCACCTCATTAGTCATGATGGCTCGCTCTGTTGGGGTTCCAGCCCGCTGGGTTAAAGGGTATGCACCTGGTCAGCAGACATTTTCAGATGATGCAACAACGGGCGAAAGTGACGAAAATATGTCCTCTTACTCCGTGACAAATGCGGATGCTCATTCCTGGGCGGAAGTATATTTAGGTGAATACGGTTGGGTTCCTGTAGAAGCTACGCCTGGCTTTGATATGCCGCTGCTTACGGAACAGGAGGATTCAAAGACTCCAGAAGTCCCTGAGGTTAAAGATCAGCCTGAACCAGAACAGCCTGAACAAACCCCGCAGACTAATCCAGAAGTAGGTTCAAAGATTCATCCTGTAATCATAGGTTCTGCTGCTGTAATTCTGCTGCTGTGGGCTGCTTATATCGTCTGGCGTAATCGCGCAGACATTCACTTTTACCTGCTGCGGTTACGCAGAGGTAAGCCGCTGACCCCGGATGAAAAGGTGGTCGTCGAAACTGAGCACTGGTTAAGGTACATGCGAAGAAAGGGATTTGTCCGCGCCAGTCACGAGACGCTGAGGGAATCAGTTGATAGATGGTCGCTAGAAGTACCGGAACACGCTTCAATTTTACATCAGCTGCTTGGCCGATTTGAACAAGCGCGTTATAGTCCCTCATCTGTAACCGCAGAAGATTGGCATATGGTTCGCCAGCAGGCATCTCTGTTACACAAAGAAGGATGGATAAAACGATGGGCTGGACGAAAAGCTGAGTCGGATCAGAAGGATCAAGACTAGTCTATTTTTGATTAGGTTCAAACGCCGTCTATTTTAATCTTTAGCTATATATTTAGTGAAAAAGCTGTCCGTTTGTTGCGGATAGCTTTTTACTAAGCCATAGTAATATGGTATAGTTTGTCGTATGAAACTGAGGTGACCGACGTTGTTTGAAATGCTGATGCCCAAATTACGGGTGAATACCGTCTTTGATATTGATCTTGAAGGCTTGTATGCTCAAGGATATCGCGGCATTATTACGGATCTAGATAACACGCTGGTCGGTGCAAAAGCGCCGAATGCGACTCCCGAGCTGGTGGCCTGGTTTGAGAAGGTCAAACAGGCGGGTTTTAAGCTTGTCATCGTGTCTAACAACAATATGGACCGTGTATCCGTGTTTGCTACGCCTTTGGACATTGAATTTATACATGCCGCACGGAAGCCCTCCAACTCGTCTTTTCGTAGAGCCATCCGTATGATGGGGCTGACTCCGGAAGAGACTATTATGGTCGGGGACCAAATGTTGACGGACGTATTGGGAGGCAACCGACTAGGATTGCATACGGTGTTGGTGCTACCGATATCCATTCATGATGAAGGGGTCATGACCCGATTTAATCGGCGGTTGGAGCGAATCGCGCTCACAAGGTTACGTAAGAAAGGCTTATGGCTTGAGGAGGAAAAGAAGAATGACTGAAAGACCTGACGGCGGCACTGCCGTCAAATGTAGTGGTTGCGGTATCACCGTGCAGACCACTAGCCCGGAGCTTCCGGGATATATTCCTGAAAAATTGCTTACTCGCGAACCTGTCATCTGTCAGCGTTGCTTCCGGATCAAAAACTATAATGAGACGTCTTCAGTTACGGTGGATCAAGATGAGTTCTTGAAGCTGCTCAGCCAGATTGGCGACAAGGATGCGCTCGTCATCCACATTGTAGATATTTTTGATTTTGAAGGTAGCTTGATTTCCGGTTTGCAGCGCTTTGTAGGCTCCAATCCAGTTATACTGGCTGTGAACAAGACCGATTTGCTGCCTAAGGTAACGAATTGGAACAAGGTACGTAACTGGGTACAAAAGCAAGCGAAGGAGCAAGGACTTCGCACAGAAGAAATTGTACTGTGCTCAGCTAAAAAAAATCAGGGCTTTGACCGTCTGTTGGATGTGGTATCTGAGCTCCGTGGTAACCGCGATGTATATGTAGTGGGAGCGACAAATGTGGGTAAATCCACACTTATTAACCGCTTGATTCGTGATTATAGCGATATGGAGCAGGAACTCACAACGTCCCGTTACCCGGGGACTACACTCGATATGGTGAATATTCCGCTCGACGACGGCAAGCACATTATTGATACTCCGGGTATTGTATACCCTTGGCGATTCAGTGAAATCGTCTCCCGTCAGGACTTGAGCGCTATTATGCCGGACAAGCCGCTGAAGCCTGCTGCATATCAGCTTGATGCTGGACAAACATTGTTTTTCGGCGGTATGGCCCGATTTGATTTTGTGGAGGGTCAGCACCAATCATTTACCTGCTACATTAACGGTGGTCTTAAGATACATCGCACGAAGCTGGAGCGAGCTGATCAGTTGTTCGCTGATCATGCCGGGGAATTGTTATCTCCGCCAACACGCGATCAATTGGCAGAGATGCCGGAATGGACAAGACATGAGTTCCGCGTTCCACGCAAATCTCCATCGGACATCTACATTTCCGGTTTGGGATGGATCAGGGTAAATAGCGAGAACGGAGCTCTGATTGCGGTTCATGCTCCTCGGGGAGTCCGTGTGCTTTTGCGGCCTGCGTTGATATAACGTTGCTGTAACCATGTTATAGGGCGGCAAGGAACAGGTACTGGTTCCTGCCGCCATTCATGTATTTGTGCGGCCTAATATTTTGCAATATGGGGGAGAGCAACGATGAACAGCGGGGAGTCTGAAGCGACCGAACAAGGTCTTGTACTATTGGGCGTATTGGGTGATCCGATCAAGCACTCCAAATCGCCTCTTATGCATAAAATAGCTTTACAGGCAGCGGGGATTGAAGGAGATTTTGTACCTCTTCATGTCAAACCGGATCAGCTGGAAGATGCCATGAAGGGGATTCGCGCTTTGCATTTCCGCGGAGTCAATGTGACGATTCCCCATAAAGTTGAGGTTATGAAATATCTGGATGAGATTGATGAAGGGGCCAGACTCATTGGCGCTGTCAATACGATAGTGAATGACAATGGACGTCTTAAGGGCTATAACACGGACGGAATTGGCTACGTACGTTCCCTCAAAGAAGAGACTTCTGTCGAGTTGAAGGGCGCAAGAATTGCTGTTCTTGGAGCCGGAGGGGCTGCTCGTGGTGTAATTCATGCTCTGTTGGAGGAGCAACCGGAATCGGTTATTATTTTGAACCGAACACGTGACAAAGCTGAGCAACTGGCATTAGAGTGGACGACGGAAGCGATCCCAGTGAGGGGTTATTCCAACGAAGATGCCAAGAGCGTGCTCGCCACAGTGAATGTATTGATTAACACAACCTCGGTGGGAATGTCTCCTTTATCGGATGAACTTCCACTGGAAACGAGCTTGATTCCGGAGGGAATCATTGTGAGTGATTTGATCTACAACCCGCTGGAAACGAGACTTTTACAGGAAAGCCGTGAACAGCGCGGCTGCACTGTACATGGGGGTTTGGGCATGTTCGTGTACCAGGGGGCTGTGGCTTTTGAGTATTTTACAGGGGTTGTCCCTGCTGTAGAGCAAATGAGAGCGGCTGTGCTGAGTAGCCTGTCGTAAGTAAGATTGTACATTAAAATTATGGAAATGCTGCATTGCATATGTGGCGACGAAGGGGTTAAATATACATGTTAACAGGTAAACAAAAAAGATATTTGCGTTCAATGGCGCATCATTTGGATCCGGTTTTTCAAGTAGGAAAAAACGGTACGAATGAGCATCTTATGCGTCACATCAACGATGCGATTGAAAAGCGTGAGCTGATGAAAGTGCAAATTTTGAACAACTGTTTGGACGACAAGCATGAAATTGCGGAAGAACTGGCCGCGGAGACAGGTTCTGAGCTTGTTCAGATCATCGGGAGCACTATTATTTTGTACAAAGAATCCCGTGATCATAAGGAAATTGAGTTGCCTAGAGGATAACACGCGGGGAGAAAATTATGAAAATCGGTATTATGGGTGGTACATTTGACCCGATTCATATTGGACATCTGCTGGCTGGAGAAGCGGCAAGAGATGCCTATGGGCTGGATCAAGTATGGTTTATGCCTTCTCATATTCCTCCGCACAAGCATCAGGCGGGGGCGAGCGGTAAGGAGCGTCTGGAGATGACGAGTGAAGCGGTAGCGGGTCATCCTGCTTTTGAAGTGCTGGATATTGAAGTGCTTCGCGGGGGAGTATCCTATACCATTGACACGATCAAGGAGCTTCAGGAGTTGCACTCTGCTGTGGATTTTTATTTTATTATTGGTGCGGATATGGTGAACTACTTGCCTCATTGGCAGGGAATTGAGGAGCTGGTGCAGCGAATTTGTTTTATTGGTGTTCGGCGCCCAGGGTTCCAGCTTGCGTTGGATGAGTTGCCGCATTTTTTGCAGGACAAGGTACTGCTGGCGGATATGCCGGTGGTGGACATTTCGTCGACGGATATTCGAGAGCGTGCTGCGGAAGGGCGCACTATCCGTTATCTTGTGCCAGATCGTGTGCATGACTATATTACAAGGGGCGGTTTGTATGAAGTACAGCCGTGAGCAATTAATGGAAGCCGTATCTGGTCAAATGCCTGAAAAGCGCTGGAAGCACACACTAGGTGTTATGCATACCTCAGTGGAGCTTGCGAAGCGCTATGGAGCAGATCCGGAAAAGGCCGAACTGGCGGCTATTTTGCATGATGTAGCGAAGTATTGGCCTGTTCAGCAGATGGAAGAGGTGATTCGCAGTCATCCCGAATGTGATCAGGAGCTTTTGGAACATGACAAGCAGCTCTGGCATTCAGAGGTAGGATACTGCGTTGCAGCAAGAGATTACGGAGTGGATGATCCGGAAATAAGGAATGCGATTCGCTGGCATACGTCAGGACGCGTAGGTATGAGCCTGCTGGATAAAGTCGTGTGTCTCGCTGATTACATCGAACCGGGACGGGATTTTCCGGGGGTTGAGCATATCCGTAAACAGGCAAAGAAAAGCTTGGAGCAGGGCCTTATCGCTGGATTCGACTCCACGATTTCATTGTTGCTGGAAAAGAAAAAGGTTATTTTTCCACTAACAGTCTTGTCGCGTAATGACTTGATTCAACAACTAAAACAGAGAAAAACGGAGGTTCATGAATGACCCTAACTAATGAGCAATTAATGCAAACAGCGGTTGATGCTGCAAATGATAAAAAGGCAATGAATGTTGTCGCACTGGATTTGCGGGGAATATCACTAGTAGCTGATTATTTTGTCATCTGCCATGGTAATTCGGATACACAGGTACAGGCGATTGCAACAGAAATTCGCAAACGCGCTCATGATGAAGGTGTAACCATCAAAGGAATCGAAGGAATGGATTCAGCCCGTTGGGTTCTAATGGATTTGGGGGATGTCGTAGTGCATGTCTTCCATCGCGACGAGCGCGAATACTATAACATTGAACGACTCTGGTCGGATGCTAAGGTTGTGGAAAAGGTATGAGTTTGATCGCCGGTACTTATGTCACCATTATGGTGGATCGTGAAGTATCTCCTTTCGGCTACTTTCTCACTGTTGGTGAGCAGGATGTGCTACTGCATTATACGGAGCTGACACGTGAAATTGAAGTTGGTGAACGGTTGGAGGTATTTATTTTTCACGATACAGAGGACCGCTTGGCCGCAACCATGAAAAAGCCGTTCTTGTCGTTGGGCGAAATGGCAAAGCTTGAGGTGGCCGATGTGCATCCGCGTTTGGGTTGTTTCCTAGAGATGGGATTGGGCCGTCAGCTTTTGCTGCCGATTCGTGAGTTGCCAGAAAACCGAGATTTACATCCTCAGGTGGGCGACTACGTATATGCCATTATGGAGCATGACAAGCAAGGCAGACTGCGGGCTAAGCTGGCAGGGGAACAGGAGCTTGCTCCGTTGTGCTTCCACGCCCCTGATTCGTGGCTGAATACGTGGGTGCAGGCGACGGTGTACAAGCCGCTTCAAATGGGCACATTTGTTCTGGTGGACGGAGGTGTGCTTGGTTTTGGTGCGATTGGGATGATTCACTCCTCGGAACGCAACCGGATGCTTCGCTTGGGCGAAGAGGTTAAGGTACGGGTCACACTTGTTCGCGAAGACGGTCGGGTCAATCTGGCGATGTCGCCACGCAAGGAAGTAGGCCGTGATGAGGATGCGGAGCGGTTGATTGCTTTTCTGAAGGAGCGTCCGGGTGGCGGCATGCCTTACTCCGACGCAACGCCGCCGGATATTATCAAGCAACGGTTTGGTATTAGTAAATCCGCCTTCAAGCGTGCGATGGGCAAGCTGATGAAGGAAGGAATGGTTACACAAAAGGAAAACTGGACCTACCTGGTGGAGAAAATGCCGAAACCGAAGGACGGGAATGGGGAATAAAAATGGCTTCTTACCGGAAGTTTGCCTATGTGTATGATGAGCTGATGCAGGACATGCCGTACCCGGACTGGTTACGCTTTGCACGGCAGGCTTGGGATCAGTACGGTATGCCGCATACGGTGGCTGAGCTGGGCTGTGGAACGGGTTCGATTACGATTCCCCTAGTTAACTCGGGCTTCGAAGTGTCTGGAATCGACTTATCCTCTGACATGCTGGCAGTAGCCCGTCGCAAAATGGAAACCACTCCCCAGGGACAGCGATTGTTTCGTGAGGGAAGCGTTCGCTGGATACAGCAGGATATGAGAGAATGGATTTTACCCGAGCCTGTGGATTCTGTAATTTCTTTTTGCGATTGTCTGAATTACTTGTTGGAGGAAGAAGATATAATTTCTACTTTTCGTAGAACTCATGCTGGTCTGAAGCCTGGCGGAACCTTCTTGTTCGATGTACATCATCCCCAGACGTTTTTACGTTATGATGAAGAGCAGCCATTCGTACTGGATGATCGCTCTATCTCATATATCTGGACATGTGCGTTGGACACTCCCCGTTGTGAAATTGAGCATCATCTTAGTATCTTTGCGAAAGCAGAACATGAAGGACGCGATCTATACCAGCGTTTCGAGGAAATACATGTACAGCGTGCCTATGACCCAGACTGGATGAAGGCAGAATTGTCCAAAGCAGGTTTTCGTGATGTGAAGGTATATGCGGATTTTGAATGGGTAGAAGCAGAAGGTGACGCGGCGAGACTGTTTTATGTTGCTGTAAAATAGTGAAGACTCATTGAGCAAATTTAGGAAAAGAAAGACGCTTTTCATGATGACATGAAGGGCGTCTTTTTGCACTCATATATTCACTTTATAGTTCAACTGAAGCTCATCACCCGGTACACCCCGAATACCCCAGTTCTGTTTGGGCGTTTCAAATATAGTAATCTCAAGATCCTGTGGAGCAATGCCAAAATGGTCCGTAATTCGTTGGAATAACAGCTGGATGAGCTGCTTCTTAGCTTCTGTCGTTCTGCCTTCAAAGATACTGATTTCAATAATGGTGTACGCCTCAGAGCGACCATCGGCATATATAAAGTCTTCCTGATCCATAGGGAAAAAACGATGAAACCTCTTGTCTGGAGGATATTTGAACGCATCCACCACAGCAGAATGAATCACCTCTGAAAGCTGCTTTTTGATTGGATTTAGAGCTTCTTTTATTCCGAAAATTTTAATCTGTGCCATGTCTCAGCTCACCTTTCTTATCTCAACTCAACTCAATTTTCATCAATTTAATTCGAAGTTATTATAAAACATTCGTATGCATGTGTCATGAACAATTAGTATGAAGAGGGTCTTTAACACCAAAGCTAGTCCTTATTTGACTTTTTTCGCGGTTTTCAATATAATAGTGCCATTATTAACGGTTAAACAATCGCTGATGAGGAATAGTAGCTTTGTCTGGACATATAGAGAGCCGGCGGGTGGTGCAAGCCGGTTGACAGCGCAAAGTGAACTCGCCTCGGAGATATGCGTCCAACGCAGGAACGCCTTTACAGGTGCTTGTATCCTGTTATTAACCCGCATCGGATCACCTCCGTTATCAGGTGCAAAGGGAGTAGAACGCGAAGAACGCTTTCTGCTAACTAGGGTGGTACCACGGGAATATAACCTCTCGTCCCTAGCGCTGACACGCTACGGGATGCAGAGGTTTTTTTGTTGCATACCGTTTGAGGAGGAAAAGACAATGACAGACACACAGCCGAAGCACGGCTATCAACCGCAAAGTATTGAACCAAAATGGCAGAAATATTGGGATGAGAACAAGACGTTCCGCACCGGGGAAGAGCCGGGCAAACCGAAGTTTTATGCTTTGGATATGTTTCCGTACCCATCTGGAGCCGGCCTGCATGTAGGCCACCCAGAGGGCTACACAGCTACGGATATTGTTTCACGTTATAAAAGAATGCGCGGCTACAACGTATTGCATCCGATGGGTTGGGACGCCTTCGGTCTGCCTGCCGAGCAGCATGCGCTGGATACAGGGGAGCACCCACGCGAAATTACGGTGAAAAACGTAAATAACTTCCGCCGTCAAATCAAATCGCTCGGCTTCTCCTACGACTGGGATCGTGAAATCAGCACGACGGACCCTGATTACTACAAATGGACACAGTGGATCTTCATCCAGCTGTACAAGCGCGGCCTTGCATATGTAGCTGAAGTACCCGTGAACTGGTGCCCAGCGCTGGGAACAGTGCTGGCGAATGAAGAAGTTATTGACGGCAAGAGTGAGCGTGGCGGTCATCCGGTCGTCCGTAAACCAATGCGTCAATGGATGCTGAAAATTACGGAATACGCGGATCGTCTGCTGGATGATCTGGAGGAACTGGATTGGTCTGAGAGTATTAAGGATATGCAGCGGAACTGGATCGGTAAGTCTACCGGGGCAGAGGTTCGTTTTCCAATTGAAGGCTATGACGAGCAACTCACAGTATTTACAACCCGCCCAGATACACTGTTCGGCGCAAGCTACTGTGTGCTGGCACCAGAGCAGGAATTAGTAGATATTATCACTACGCCTAAGCAAAAGGATGCTGTACAACAGTACCGTGAACAAGCTGCTCGTAAAAGCGATCTGGAGCGTACGGATCTGGCCAAGGATAAAACAGGCGTATTCACAGGAGCTTATGCAGTGAACCCGGTGAACGGCGAAAAGCTGCCGATCTGGATAGCTGACTATGTACTGGCAGGCTACGGAACTGGAGCGATTATGGCTGTACCTGCTCACGATACGCGTGACTGGGAATTTGCCAAGCAATTCGGATTGAATATCATTGAGGTTGTCCAAGGTGGAGATGTGGCTAATGAGCCATATACTGAGGATGGACCGCACGTCAATTCAGGCCCGCTGAATGGACTTACCAATGAGGAAGCGATTCCGAAGATGATTGAATGGCTGGAAGCCGAGGGCAAAGGACACGGCAAAGTCACCTACCGCCTGCGTGACTGGCTGTTCAGCCGTCAACGCTATTGGGGCGAGCCGATTCCGGTAATTCATCTGGAGGATGGAACGATCAAAACGGTTCCTGAGGACCAACTTCCGCTCGTACTGCCGGAGATGGACAATATTAAGCCTTCAGGTACAGGTGAATCCCCGCTGGCGAACGCAACAGATTGGGTGGAAACCATTGATCCTGAGACAGGTATGAAAGCACGTCGCGAGACGAATACAATGCCGCAATGGGCAGGAAGTTGCTGGTATTACCTGCGCTTTATTGATCCGAAAAATGACAAAGAGCTTGTATCCAAAGAGAAACAACGTGAATGGATGCCTGTTGATTTGTATATTGGCGGAGCGGAACATGCGGTTCTTCACTTGCTGTATGCCCGTTTCTGGCATAAGGTACTGTATGATATCGGCGTAGTGGAAACGAAAGAGCCTTTTTATAAGCTGGTCAACCAGGGTATGATTTTGGGCAACAACAATGAAAAAATGAGTAAATCACGCGGTAATGTCATTAATCCTGATGATATTGTCAATACATTTGGCGCCGATACGCTGCGTATTTATGAGATGTTTATGGGGCCGCTGGAAGCGACCAAGCCATGGAATGAGAATGGGGTAGAGGGAGCACATCGTTTTCTGTCCCGCGTATGGCGCCTGTTTGTTTCGGAGGATGGTAGCCTGAATGATAAAATTACAAATGACGGCGGTAGTGATGAGTTCAATCGTACTTGGCATAAAACGCTGAAAAAAGTAACCGAAGATCTGGATGCGCTGCGCTTCAATACAGCGATCAGCCAGCTGATGATCTTCACCAACGATGCATACAAAGCAGACCTTCTGCCGCGTGCAGCAATGGAAAACTTCGTGCAAATGCTGTCGCCGCTTGCACCCCATCTGGCTGAGGAATTGTGGCAGCTGCTGGGGCACAATGATAGCATTACCTACGCGGCTTGGCCTGCTTATGATGAAGCATGGACGGTGGACGCCGAAGTGGAAATTGTTGTGCAAGTAAATGGTAAAATCGTACAGCGTGCAACGATTGCCAAGGACCTTGATGCTAAAGCGATGGAGGCATTCGCTGTGTCGTTGGACAATGTTCAGCAGGCACTGGCCGGCAAAACGATCCGCAAGGTAATTGCTGTTCCAGGTAAGCTGGTTAATATTGTTGCCGGTTAATCGGCTTTAAGCCGAAGGAGACATCTACCTTTTGCATATCCTCTTCATATTTGTTGTGCGTGGCCTGTATCAGCTCGGGAAAGACGCTATGCAGGCTGATGTCCAACAATGCGAGAGCTTCGGCGGTAATACCTCCGGGAACCGCCACTCTGGCCTGTAACTCGGCTGGTGTCATCCCGCCTTCCGTGAGCAGCTTTCCAGTGCCGATGATCATTTCACCGGCCAGGGCGCATAGCTCCGTACGGTCTATACCTGTAGCTTGAACTGCGGCTTGAATCCACTGGTCCATAAAAAAGGCCAAGAAAGCAGGACCACAACTCGAAAAATCCGACGTGATCCGAGTATAAGATTCTTTAACCCGAATCGGCCTGCTGATGTGGGACATAAGCTCTTCCAGAAGGGTGCGATCCTCCTCTGTAATCCGGCTTCCATGGATGCACAGTGAGGCTCCGCTGCCCACTTGGTGGGTGATACTTGGAATAATTTTGGACACTTTGGCTTTCAGTGCATGTTCCAAAATACGAATCTGCACCGGGCTTGTGATAGATACGACGATTTGCTCTTCTGTAATGACGTTGCGTATTTCATCCGTTACGGCTTTTGATTCCAGCGGCTTCACACAGATAAACAGAACATCGCTTTCCGCTGCCGTTTCACGGTTGCTTTGGGCTGCATGCAAACCTGGATAGCGACGGGCTAGCTCGGTTACCTTGGAATGCGTTCGATTGCTTGCTGATATTTGCTGCGGCTTGAGTGCGTTAGAATTAATAAAAGACTCAATTAGCAGACTTCCCATGCTGCCAGTCCCGATAAATCCAACTTTCATTGTTCAACGTCCTCCTTTCATACTTTGCGGTATAGACGCTGTGCTGTCAGCTGTCATTCTTCTTAGTGTATGCGCCTGGTCTTGGCCGACATGACGAATTTTATGTCTGAGCATGTTAGATCGTCCCCGGGGTCGTACCACTTTTTTGTGAAAATGCTCACAGCGAGACCGTATGGAGGTTGTTTGCACCCTCCGGTTTAACGGGAATTGGACAGACTTGCTCTGTTTGATTGAGACGGTGTTTTCAGTCGGCTCAATTTCCCGAAATCCATGTGGAGTAGGGGACGATACGGAAATGAAACGTGTATGGACAGGAACAGCGATAACGCTTGCTGTAATCGGGAGCGGACTTATTTTATTTGCCGGAGGACAGCGCTCTGAGCCGCAAGAAGAGTGGACTTTACTTAACCATAAGGTGGAGCAGGCTGTGGCGATGGAGGCAGAGCCAAATGAGTCGCAGCGCAGCAGTGACTACGCCCAAAAAAAGCCTGGTGTAAAAGAACCTTCAGACAAAGCTGAGCGCAGTAGGAATGCCGAAGCCGCTGACAATGTGAAACGTGATACTGTGCAGATTTCTACTGGTGTATCTGCTGCTGTGAGCGAAAACTCTATTGCGGGAAATTCAAGTACCGTAAAGCAGTCAGGTGTTGCGAATCCGAGCTCAGGCACAGGTATTGTTAGTTCGAGTGGTGCAACGACGAGTAGGACCAATAGGGCAAGTGATTCGGTTACTACACCCGATTCCGGCGAAAAAAAGGTAAACATCAACACGGCGACTGCTGCTGAGTTAATGGAATTACCAGGGGTTGGGGCTAAAAAAGCCGAGGCTATACTGAACTACCGTAATCAGCACGGGGCGTTCAAACGTGTGAACGATTTGGATCATGTAAAGGGAATCGGAGCTAAAATGTTGGCTAAAATGAAGCCGTATGTCAGTTTGTAACTTATATAAGATTATAATGTACAGGTCCTGAGAACGGCGGTAGCGGATATGGTTTACGTTTTAACTTGTTTATACGGGAGAGATGGAAATGAGTGCAGATGTACGCAAGGACTGGGACACCTATTTCATGGATATCGCTTATATGGTATCCACCCGTTCGCGCTGTGCGCGGCGTCATGTTGGAGCCGTACTTGTACAAGGTAAAAAGCTTTTGGGGACGGCCTATAATGGAGCACCATCCGGGGTACCTGACTGTTCTGAGGCAGGCTGCATGATCTCAGAGGAGTATGAGGTCGTTCACCGTGATGGGCGTGAGGAAATGGTTAAGAAGCAGCGTTGTATTCGCACTATTCATGCGGAGCAGAACCTGCTGCTGTTTACTGACCGAATTGATCGTGAAGGCTCTTCAGTATATGTCACCGACCAGCCATGCTGGACGTGTGCCAATATGTTGGCGAACAGCGGTATTGTGGAGATTGTATACCACCGACCTTATCCCAAAGATGCCGACAAGGTTCGTGCTATGATGGAGGAAAAGGGAATCGCCTTTCGTATGCTGAAAACCTATCATCCACCAAAAGAAACGCTGATGGATGTAATGAATTAAAAAAGTAAACGAGGAAGAACCTCTGACGAATGCTATTTTGTCAGAGGTTCTTTTTGTTTTGTGTTTTTTGGACAGAAAGCAATGTTTGCTACCGGAAGGTGATTGTATTCAGGCTAAGCTTGTGTTAACTAGACCTATATTGACCCTTACTGTTTGTTGGATTACAGGAAGTGCGGGAGCATGTCTGTATTCTGGACATATGCTTTTGTTCCTCTGGGCGGGGGTTACCCTGATCTTTCCGCTTATAGCTTTATGGATGAAAATGCCCATCCGGCATATGGTATTACTTTGGCTTGCATTCAGCGGTGGTGGATTTCATTGGTTTTGGCATGATACGCATAATGTTAGCAGTATTCCCGATGCTCTTCATGTATCGTCTTCTATGGTGGAAGACATGCCTGTTCAAGTAGCAGGGCTTATCGCTTCTAAAGTACAGGTAGATGGTGATCGAACACAGTTTGAGATGAGAGTCACCTCAATCAATCACTACGGAAGTCATTCGAAAAAGGACGAGAATCGTGCACTAATTTCTGAACAGGTCATTGTTCATATCAAGTTGGCTGCCAAGCAGGAACAGCAACTTGCGGCAGCGTGGCAACGTGGAGATGCAGTCGTACTGCGTGGCACCTTAAAGGCTCCTACAAAAGCGGGGAACTTTGGTAGCTTTGATTACAGTGAATACCTGCACACACAGGAAATCCACTGGCTTTTCAAAGGCGATGGGGCAGCTTCGTTACAGAAGCAGGAGGCTTCACTATGGAACCGCTACACTTTGTTCAGATGGAATGATCAGCTAAGGGAGCAACTAGGGCAGAGAATGGAATCGGCATTTACATCACTTCATCACGCAGGATATATGAAAGGACTGGTGCTTGGGGTAACAGATGAGTTGGACCCAGCAACGTATAACGAGTTTACGAAGCTTGGTTTAACGCATATTTTAGCAATATCGGGCATGCATGTGGCGGTATATGCAGCTACACTATTATATTTACTCAAGCTACTAAGAGTTAGCCGCGAGACATCTCTTACAGTCGTTTTGATACTCATTCCGGCTTATGTCCTGCTGACAGGTGCTTCTCCCTCTGTTGTGAGGGCGGGAATTATGGCGATGATCGGCTTGTTTGCAGCCCGACGAGGTGTGCTCAAAGACGGACTTAATATTTTAAGTATATCCGCGTTGCTCATGCTGATTTGGAATCCATATTATCTACTTAGCGTCAGCTTTCAGCTTTCCTTTTTGGTGACAGGTGGGTTGCTCATTTATATGCCGCTTATGAAGCCGTTTTTCGCCAAATGGCCTTTCCTAATCGGAGGTGAGGTTGCGATTACAATTACGGCACAGCTTGTTTCGTTTCCAATGACGGTATTCTACTTTAATCAATTTTCGCTGTTATCACTTGCGGCCAATTTTGTGCTAGTACCCCTTATTACATATATCGTGCTTCCATTAGGTACAGTGGCGATGGGGATTGCCTTTTTGTGGGAGGATGGGGCTCGTATTCTTGCGTGGCCGGCAGAGCAATTGAACGATTTGACCTTTTTACTAGTGAAATGGCTGAATGTGGATGATGCTTATGTGAGTATTTGGCCGTCTTCCTCCATCCTGTGGGTCATGGCGTATTACGCGGCTCTGTATAGTGTTCTGTACTGGCTCAAAACGTGGCTGACATCTCGCAGGCAAACAGACGATAATTCTGTTTTGAATTCCACTCCCATATCATCACCGGTGTATACGGGATTAGCAGCTTCTGCCGAATGGGCTGCTGTTTTGAATACGGCTCATGAACCTGAGGGGGCAGGGAAATTTGCGCGTCGACAGTGGAATGGTTATCGTCATTTGGCACTGGCTCTAAGTGTTATCGCCTGGCTTGGCATATTGTATACAGGTTATCAATCTCCTGGTGGAGGAAATACGGGAACTGTTCAATATCTGGATGTGGGCCAAGGTGACAGCATTTTAATTACCACGCCGGGCGGGAAACATATTTTGGTGGATGGCGGGGGTACAATGGACTTTGCTACAGGGAAAAATGCTTGGCGCAAACGCGCAGATCCCTACGAGGTAGGTGAAGATACGATTGTACCCTTGCTAAAGCAACGAGGTGTACATCGGCTGGACGCTGTCATTTTAACACACGGAGATCATGATCATGCAGGAGGACTACAGGCTGTGCTTGACCAGATTCCCGTATCTACCTTGTTTTTTAATGGTACCCTGACAGATAAAGCCCCATTCCGTAAGCTGTTGAACACGGCTTTAGACAAGCAGATTAAGCTGTACGGTGCACATCATAGTATGGAATGGGAGCCAGACCAGGCTACGAAAATCCGCTTTCTCTATCCGTTTACGCTACCGGAGGACGAATCTGAGCAGTTGCCTGTTATGAAGGAGCAAAATCATTACTCTGTTGCCATGATATTAGAGATGGAGGGAGCCTCGTTTTTGTTCACAGGAGATATGGATGATGCAGCAGAGTCGTCGTTGCTCTCTGAATTAACTCGTTTTTCATCAAGTGTGAAAGATAAGGGAGTAACGGGGGCTGTGGGGAAAGCTGTAGATGTCATGAAAATAGCACATCACGGTAGCAAGTATTCCACCTCGGAAGAGTGGTTATCCTACTGGCGACCGAAAGTATCCGTTATTTCGGTCGGTGCGACCAATACTTACGGACATCCGAATGAAGCGGTATTGGAACGTTTATCGGCAGTTGATTCTGCTATATATCGAACAGATACGATGGGAGAGATACAGATTCGAGCACAGCAAGGAAAACTGAGTGTGCGCTACCAACGCAAACAGTACAAAACAGATACTAATACAACAACATACTAAAACGGGTGCTCACTCTCAGGAGTGGGCTGTTTGCTTTGAATCCAATCTGCATGGACAGTAGCTGTAAGCTTTGATAGAATCATATGAGTAATGAAAATGAGAATCATTATTAACGGGAGGAATATTGTGAGTTATTTTAAATTTAGAGCATCAGCTTGTTTGTTCATCATTTCGTTAATGCTGGTATTGAGTGCATGCGCTACAAGTGGGGGTGGGACTGTAACAGAAAGCGGTCAATCGACTGCTTCCAAGACCACATCAATTGGAGATGAGGCTGCCACACGTACATATGAAAGTGATAAAGGTACAATTACTCTTCCTGAGCATCCCCAGCGTGTCGTAGTAGCAGTCGGTGATTATGTAGGTGATGGGCTAGCACTTGGTATTACACCTGTAGGGGCTCCAGATACCGTATTTAATGCTCCATATTATAAAAAATACTTGAATGGTGTTGAAAATATCGGTGACAGCTCCGCATTGTCCCTTGAAAAGGTAATCACCCTAAAGCCGGATCTGATCATTACCTATGATGAGAAAGCATATGAAAATCTGAAAAAAATAGCGCCTACAGTGTTTATCCCATATGGTAAATATCAATATAAGGACCGTCTGATGGAGCTGGGCAAAGTGTTAAACAAGGAGCAGGAAGCGAAGAATTGCCTGGCTGATTTTGCAACCAAGATTGCTGAGAAGAAACAGGCTTTGTCTGACGTCATTGATTCGGGTAAAAAAATCGCTATTTTTGAGATTACAGGAAAAGAATTATATCTATATGGAAAATCTTATGGACGTGGAGGAGCCATACTTTATGATGAGCTGGGACTTCATGCTCCTGAGAAGGTAGAAAAGGCAGCGTTCGAGAAGGGGTGGGCCAGCATTTCAATAGAGGCTTTACCGGAGATGCTGGCCGATGCCGATTTTTTAATGTTGGGTATTCGAGGCGACGGAGCAGACCAAGGAAAAGATATTTTATCTAAAAGTGTGTGGAAGAACCTTTCTGCCGTTAAATCAGGTAAAGTATATCAATACTCAATCGACGATTTTTATTTTCAAGATCCGATTGCTCTGACTTATCAATTAGAACTCATATCTGATTTTTTGGTTTCCAAGAAGTAACAATATGATCCTGCAGCTCGATAGGCTAGCATTTAGATGTATGTAGGAGCTAGGGGAAGGTGACTACCTTCCCTTTTTCTGTTATTCTAAGGGAGGATATGCTGGGGATTCTGGGCTTTTTGGTATAATTTTTTTTGTTAAAAAAATAAAATTAGTGTCAGACGTCTATCCTGCAACAATTTGCAAAATGGATACGTCTGTAATATTGCAGGGAGAGGGGGATCCTTTGTGGTAGAGCAGGGACTCATTCGAGCCGCTCAATCGGGCGATCGCGACGCTCTCATTACCCTATTAAGAGAGATAGAACAGCATGTGTACCGTACGGCATATTACATTCTAAACAATGAGCAGGACGCCATGGATGCTTCACAAGAAGCCCTCATACGGATCTATTCCAAAATTAACTCTTATGAGGAAAAAGCGCAGTTTAAAACCTGGGTCCAACGCATTGTAACGAATATATGCATCGACAAATTCAGAAGAACGAAGCCCTCGGTTTCCATTGACGAGCACGACATGATATTCAACGATCCCCAAAATGTGGAGGTCGAGGTGTTGACCTCTTACATGGCACAGGATGTTCGTGAGGCTATACAACAGCTTCCGGAGCACCACCGGACGGTAATTGTCTTAAGATATTTGCAGGACTTCTCCTATAACGAGATTGCAGATTCTCTGGATTTGCCGCTAAATACGGTCAAGTCATACTTATATCGTGCAAGACAGCAATTGCAAGGGCTACTTCAGGAATATCAGAAAGGTGGTGTATCAGGATGAAGTGTGGGGAAGAGGTGATGGATTGGATGCAGCGTTATGTGGATCATGAGCTGGGCGAAGAAGAAACGTCCCAATTAATGAACCATATTGCGACTTGCCCGGACTGTGCGGAAAAATTTCTTATTCTTCAGACACTCTCTCGCGAGCTGGAGGAATTGCCTGCGGTTTCCCCGGCGTTCAGCCTGGTGGATTCCATCATGCCTCAGCTTGATGCCATTGACCGCGCACGTGAAGAGCAGGGAAGTGCGCTTCAGGAAATGCAGCCTGTGGCTGTAGAGCCTGGACCAGTGCCTAGACAGCGTACCCAGCCTACACCTTGGTGGAATCGAATGGCTGGGCGCGCTGCTATGGGCGTGGCTGCCGCTGCTGTTGTGCTGGGTATTGTAGTATTTAACTTCGAGCCTAAAACAGTGCAGGATGCGGAAGGCATACTTACAACCCAGTCGCCCGAAGTGACGAATCCGCAAAATCAGACGGAAATTACAGATACAGCCAATGGCAGTGGAGGCCGTGATGCAGCCATTGGTTCGGATTCTACACAGCAGCCATCAGAGCAGGGGCAAGGAACGGATGCATCTCAGCCACCTGCGGATAAAGAACCTGACCTGAGCAAACAAGGTGCGACCAATGCAGACGATGAAAAGAACTCTTCCAAACGGGATGCTGGGAAACGTGACGATCAGCGAGCTGGGGAGGAAGATTCGACGAAGTCTGCACCAGCTGAACGTTCTTCTCGTCAGGAGGAAGGGCAGGGACAGCTACGTACGGATCGTCAGATGACAAAGGAAAATCCGTCTGCTGCAGATGCTTCTAAATCTGAGGACAAACAGTTAAGTCAGGAAAAATCTGATCAACCTACGATTGCATCTGATGAACAGTTAGAACCGAAAATGGAAAAAGCGCCCCTAGCGGGTACGGGTACGGCTCAGGACGGTAATAACGATAGCACGAGTACGAATGATTCATCTTCGTCGCTTAGTCAGGAATTGAAGGTGCAGGAGCGGATTGCGTCAAACGAAACGTCGAAAGACACGACTTCCAAAAGCATCACTAAGGATTCGGGGAATACCTTGGGAACGGATAGCAGCAATGCAGCTTCTAATGATCAGCAATCATCCGTGTCACAAGACCCCGTTCGTAAAGAAGGCTTTGTATCTAATTCACTGGTCTCTCCAGACAACGATAATGCTTCCAGCTATAGTGCCCAATCCGCATCTACAGATCAGCTCAACTCGCCTGATGGTAGCTATGCGGTGGCTATTGAGGGCAAAAAGCTGAAAGTGTATAAGCTTTCCGATAACGGTGTAGACCGAACAACCCTGGAAGTCCGTACTTTAAAAGGTGCCTGGGTCAAAGGAAGCTGGTCAGAAGATAGCCAGACCTTTATGTATGAGACGGAGCAGGATGGGACAGCAAGTAAATATACGTACACCGTCCCGCGCAGCACTGGAAAATAGTTTCCGTAAGTTGACACACTTTTAAAAACAGAGAATAAACTATATGAACCGACGTCGTATCCCGACGGCCGAAAGTTTCTAGAGCTTTCTGCTGCCGTGTTGATATAGATGGTGGTGAAGGGATCCTGCCTATAGGCAGGGTCCCTTCGTTTGTATCATGACTTGCCTTCCGTTCGGATGTCGGGTACGATCAGTGGGTGGGGGGAACGGAAAATGGATGTAAAAACAGCCTCTAAGGCTATTCGCAAAGGCGACATTTCGCCAGTGTATTTGCTATACGGCAGTGAAAAATATCAAATGAAGCAGTTTGTTGAGATGCTTAAAGAGAAAGTGGTGGAAGAGGAGCACCGTGACTTCGCCATCATTCCTTATGATTTAACCGAAACGCCCATTGAGGTGGTCGTGGAGGAGGCAGAAACAGCGCCTTTTCTGGTACCAAAGAAGCTGATTATTGTACGGGATACCAGTGTATTTGCAGCAGGCAAAGATAGCGGTAAGATAGAGCACCGGCTTGAGACGCTGTTGACTTATATGGATAACCCGACTGACTATAGCGTCATCGTTTTTACGGTTCAGGCTGAAAAGTTGGATGAACGGAAAAAGATTGTCAAAAAACTGAAAAGTGATGCTTCGGTTATTGCTTTTGCTCCAATGGGTGGAGATGATCTTGTGGCTTGGATTCATAAGCGTGCAGGAGAAAGAGAAGTGCAATTGGCTGCAGGAGCTGCTGAAAGCCTCATTCAATTCACAGGTACCGGGCTGCAATCCTTGGCTGCTGAGATAGACAAGCTCTGCTTGTACGCAGGAGCACAGGGAACCATCTCATCTGCTGATATAGAATCCCTGGTGCCTCGTAACACAGAGCAAAACGTATTTGCGATGGTTGAGGATCTGGCTAATTTGCGGCTGGATAAGGCACTCAGTATTTTCTATGAGTTGCTTAAGCAAAAAGAGGAACCGATCAAGATTGCCGCTTTGATCACGCGCCAGTTCCGTATTATGTTGCAGGTCAAAGAGCTGGCAGGTCAAAGCTATTCCCAGCAACAAATTGCGAGTCAGCTTAGTTTGCATCCTTATGGGGTGAAAGTTGCAGGAGACCAAGCCCGGAGGTTTCGCCCTGAGCAGCTGCGTCAGCTTCTCTACGAATTGGGCGAGCTGGATTATCATATGAAAACAGGTGTCGTTGACAAGGTACTGGGATTGGAGCTGTTTTTGATGAAAATGGGTGCGGGGGCTTCAATCTAATTCCCCCCATGTGCTGTTATAGAGTCAGCTAATGTATCGTGAAAAGCTGACTCTATAAATTAATAAAAGTTATAAACTAAAAAAACCTGATCAGCCAAGGCTGGTCAGGTTTTTTTCATTAACGTATGAAAGTAGCTCTTGCTTACGCTTGAGCTGTAAGAGCGTTAAGTTTTTTCGCCAAGCGGGATTTCTTGCGAGCAGCTGCATTTTTGTGGATCAGACCTTTAGTTACAGCCTTGTCCAGCTTTTGGGAAGCTACTTTGAAAGCAGCAGCAGCAGTTTCAGCTTCGTTACCTACCAACGCTGTATCGGCAGCTTTTACTGCTGTACGAAGCGCAGATTTTTGGGAAGCGTTCAACGCACGGCGTTTGTCGCTAGTTTTAACGCGTTTGATAGCGGATTTGATGTTTGGCATTACATTCACCTCCTGTAAAGGCATTACTTATGAACACAAACGTTTCACAACTTAAAATATTTTAGCATGCCACACCTCAAATTGCAATAAGAAAACATTCTGAGGCGATGCGAATTACAGGATGAAAATGGATGTGCATAAACCTGTTGGGTGTCTCGCACACTATAGTCAAAGATGGTATCCAAGGAGGCTTAAAAGATGGATCTGGATTTGCAGAAGTATGCGGTACGCACGGATTTGGCATTAGAGGCAAGAGAACTGGCCGAACGGGATCAGCCTATACCTCTGGCGGGCATAAGTGAGAACGTGGAGGAAGATAACGGAATCAAAATCACACGGCTGGATGTACTGAATGAAGAAGGAGCCAACCGTATTGGGCGGGTACAAGGACATTACGTCACGCTAGAAGTACCCGGCTTGCGTGAAGGCGACACGGGGCTCCAGCAACGTGTCGCTATTGCATTTGCAAAAGAAATGGAGCATTTTATACAAAAAATAGGAATCTCTAATACGGCAAAGGTACTGGTGGTAGGTCTGGGCAACTGGAACGTCACTCCCGATTCGCTGGGTCCGCTTGTCGTTGAAAATTTAATGGTGACTCGTCAATTTTTTGAACTAACACCTGATCAAATCAACCCGGGCTATCGAGATGTGAGCGCAATTGCACCCGGCGTCCTGGGTATTACGGGGATCGAGTCCAGTGAAATTGTTCAAGGCATCGTGGATCGCACAAAGCCAGAACTGATTATTGCCATTGACGCTCTGGCGTCACGTTCACTGGAGCGCGTCAACACGACCATTCAGGTGGCCGATATCGGGATACATCCAGGTTCAGGTATTGGCAACAAGCGGCGCGGTATCACCAAGGATATTATGGGCGTTCCGTGTATCGCTATCGGCGTACCAACAGTATGCTACGCTTCGACCATTGTCAATAACGTAATTGAACTGATGAAAACACATTTTACCAAAGAAAAGGCTTCTACAAAAGCAATCCTGGGGATGTTGGACGATATTTCAGAACCTGAGAGACTTGGGCTGGTGAGAGAGGTCCTACAACCGCTGGGGCATGATCTGATTGTGACTCCTAAAGAGATCGATGAATTTATTGAAGATATCGCGAACATCATTGCTACTGGATTGAACGCTGCTCTGCACGAAGCTGTTGATCCTGGCAATGTCGCCGCCTATACGCATTAATCAAGGGTTGGTAAAATCGTATTTCATACACAATAGTCTCTATTTAACAGGAATCTAATCTCTTTCAAAAAGGGAGGTGATATACCTGTAGTAGAGATTTTTTGTGTTCTAGCAATTGTTCTCCGTTCATAGAGTTGAAGTATAAGAGATTTCCGCAGCAGATAGGAACCCTATGTTCCTAAATAAAGCGGGTTTCGACGGGACGAAGGAGGACAAGGCCCACATGAAAAAAATTCAGACCTGGAACGTCGGAAGATGGAGAAGAAAAGGTATCGAAATTTTGGCGATGGGACATACGCTTGTGCTGCTGATCATGGGCTCGGCGCTTTTATTTGTCGTTTTGGGGCTAGGGGGATTGGCAGAAAATCGTCTACAAACCTCTCCTGTTTCTTCCATGAAAGGATTGGCAGGTTCGGTGTCCAGCGGTTTTTTCGCGGATATGCTAGGTATGGAAGTACCTCATTTGGCACAAAAGAAGCAGCAATCTTCGTTGTCGGGTGAACAATGGTCGCCTTTTGTTTTTCAGATGCTTACAGGTATTAATCCGCAGGATCCCAAAAGTCTCATTTCTCGTGAGATTCCTGGCATGTCTGCAGGAGCACCTGTCTTGCTGCGCAAGGGTTCGGGGAACACCAAGGTAGAGGGTCCTACGGATTATCAGCCCGATCAGGGGACGACGGATGCCCCTGGTGGCTCAGATACATCTGAGAATCCACCAACTACTACGCCGGATATTCCGACAACACCGGAAACAGACCCGGTACGTGAGGATCATCCAGGTGATACAGCCAAAGGGGACAAGCGTATATTAATCTACCATTCTCATCCCAGAGAAGCATATAACCCACTACTCAGCAAAACCAGTTCCAATCCTAATTCAGGTTCTAAATCAGCTAATGTGTCAAGGGTAGGGGACTTTGTAAAGAAGAGACTGGAAAAGCAAGGGATATCCACGTTGCATGTAAACAAGGATTATGCCACTACAGTTCAAAATTACAATTGGAACTACTCCTATAAATATTCACGCGAAACAGTCAAGGAAGCTTTAGCTGGAAATAAAGGTTTAACTTATCTGCTTGATATCCATCGAGATTCACAACGTCACGGAAAAACAACAGCAACCATTAATGGGCTTTCCTATGCCAAGGTATATTTTATTATCGGGCATGACAACAAAAATTGGCGCGAGAATGAAGCTTTTGCTGCTCGTATTCATGAAAAGCTGGAAAAATCGTATCACGGCGTATCACGTGGTGTATGGGGGAAAGATGGTGGCAAAGGCAACAACGGTGAGTACAATCAAAGCTTGTCTTCCCACAGTATTTTGATCGAAATCGGGGGTATTGACAACACCGAGGAGGAGTTAAAACGTACCTCGGACGTTTTGGCGGACATGATCGGTGAAGTGTATTGGGAAGATCAGAAAGCTCAGAAAGCGGGCACTAACGTATCGGATACAAAAAAGAGCAACAGCGGCAATTAAATGAGGTAGCGGTAAGGGGGAAGGGTAATGTCTGGACATTTTCGTAAGAAAGCACTTGGATTTGTACTGCTCATGGGGGCAGGTATTCTACTCGGTATGCAACTGGCAGGATCTGGCCTGCGTTCAGTGTATGGACCGGAATGGAACGGGGATACGATTCAATCGGTAAATCAACAGAAAGTCGGATATGAACAGACGGTTATTGAGGATACACCCGCAGCTAACACTCGTGCATATAGCGGTACGTATAGCACAAGTGGAAATGTTAAGGTTGAGCCGACAACGGGAGCGGGTATAAACGAAGCTAGTGGAAGGGAAGAAAAAGAGGAACAGACGGAGCACGGGGCATCCAGGTGGTATTCGACGACTGCGCAGCATGTCAATACTCAGGGCCTGGAGACACCGCGTGAACTGCTGGCCGTCAAGGAACAGCAAGCCTCGGTGGATACCATGGCAGACAAAACAGCTGGGTTGCTTCAAAACCTGTCGAGACAGGGCATTCGATGGGTCGTATCTGTATTTGATGGAGTAACAGAATAGAAATATTGCTGCCCCCCCTTACAACTGCTATAATAAGCTGATTGACACTAGGCATTGTGTGGGGGTAAGGCATGACTGACATTTTGGCAAGACAACGTAAAATTCGGAACTTTAGTATCATTGCACATATAGACCATGGTAAATCCACGCTGGCTGACCGGATTTTAGAATATACCGGTGCACTCACTTCTCGTGAAATGCAGGAGCAAGTGCTTGACCAGATGGAACTGGAACGGGAGCGCGGAATTACGATCAAGCTCCAGGCAGTGCGACTCACTTATAAGGCCGATGACGGCGAAGAGTACATTTTGAATTTGATTGATACACCGGGACACGTCGATTTTACGTATGAGGTATCCCGTAGTTTGGCAGCCTGTGAAGGTGCTTTGCTGGTAGTAGACGCAGCGCAGGGAATCGAGGCACAGACGTTGGCTAACGTATATTTGGCGTTGGATAACAATCTGGAGATTTTGCCGGTGCTTAACAAGATTGATTTGCCAAGTGCTGATCCTGAGCGGGTAAAACAGGAAATCGAGGATGTTATCGGCTTGGATACAAGCGAGACCGTACATGCTTCAGCCAAAGCTGGAATCGGTATCAAGGAAATTTTGGAGCAGGTAGTCAGAAGTGTACCTGCTCCGCAAGGTAATCCGGATAACCCGCTCAAGGCACTCATTTTCGATTCGCACTATGATCCTTATAAAGGCGTTATCGTATATGTTCGCGTCGTGGATGGTAGTATCCGAGCCGGTTCGAAAATTAAAATGATGGCGACTGACAAAACGTTTGAGGTTATTGAAGTTGGTGCTTTTATGCCGCGTATGAACATCGTGGACGAGCTGAATATCGGTGATGTTGGCTTTATCGTTGCCGGAATTAAGCATGTAGGCGATACGCGTGTCGGGGATACCGTGACAGATGCAAAAAATCCAACATTAGAACCGATGCCAGGTTATCGCAAAATAAATCCGATGGTATATTGTGGTCTGTATCCAATCGAAACATCGGAGTATAACGATCTGCGTGAGGCACTTGAAAAGCTACAGTTGAACGATGCTTCGCTCAGTTTTGAGCCGGAAACATCAAGCGCGTTGGGCTTTGGCTTCCGTTGCGGATTCCTTGGTCTGCTTCATATGGACGTCATCCAGGAGCGGATTGAACGTGAATTTAACATTCCGCTGATTACAACAGCACCAAGCGTTATTTACCGCATAAAGTTGACGAATGGGGAAACGATCCAGATCGACAACCCATCGAATTATCCGGAAATCGGACGGATTGAACATGTGGAAGAGCCTTATGTTAAAGCAGGCATTATCGTCCCTAATGATTACGTAGGTACGGTGATGGAGCTTTGTCAAACCAAGCGTGGGGAATACGTAAATATGGAATACCTGGATACGACACGGGTAACCATTACGTATCAAATTCCGCTGTCTGAAATCGTATATGATTTCTTCGATCAGCTTAAATCAAGTACCAAAGGCTATGCTTCCTTTGATTATGAGATTTCAGGCTATCGCCAGTCCAACCTGGTGAAAATGGATATTTTGTTGAATGGCGAGCAGGTCGATGCGCTGTCGTTCATCGTGCATAGAGATCGGGCTTATCATCGCGGACGTATTATCTGTGAGAAGCTGCGCGAGCTAATCCCGCGTCAAATGTTCGAGGTGCCGATCCAGGCATCTGTGGGAACAAAGGTTGTGGCGCGTGAAACCGTTAAGGCGATGCGTAAAAACGTCTTGGCCAAATGCTACGGCGGCGATATTTCTCGTAAACGGAAGCTGCTTGAAAAGCAAAAAGAGGGCAAGAAGCGTATGAAGCAGGTCGGTAACGTAGAAGTACCACAGGAAGCATTTATGGCGGTACTGAAAATAGATGAGTAAAGCTGCTTGAAGTATTCGTCCATTCTTTCATGGGGCATTTGCCGTGCATGGAGAATGGACGTTATTTATTTGAGCAAGCTATCCAGAGATGGAGTGTTTGTTATCTCAGTTGCAAAAATAGTATATCAACAGCATCTTTAGCGTATTTCTAAAGATGCTTTACTCTTACTGCAACACCTACACCACAAAAAAATGACCGATGGTGGTAGGCAGCAGCGGAGTGGATGGAATCGTTCTGAAGAAGCGTTAGCGTTCGCCTTTATCCCCGGATTTTACCCTATTAAGTTTATTTAGAAAGAAAAAATCCGGGGGTAACAGCGATCGGAAGAATGATCCATCCACGGAGCGTTCTCCCCCTCTTCGCCATTTTTTTCAATCACCACACTCTGAATTGACAAGGAGGATCGGTATGACCGCATCCATACAAAAACATGAACATTCATCCGCGCCTCAAGCGGTTTACCTGCATATACCTTTTTGCACGAATAAATGCTTTTACTGTGATTTCAACTCTTATGTGCTCAAGGATCAACCTGTTATGGAATATCTGTATGCACTGGAACGAGAAATGGAACATACAGTCAAGCTTCACCCGCCAGGAGAGATTAAAACCATTTTTGTCGGGGGTGGAACACCAACAACCCTAAACCCGAAGGAAATGGAATATTTTCTGAAGAGTGTCCGAACCTATTTCCCACATTGGGCGGAAGATATTGAGTTTTCCATGGAAGCCAATCCAGGCACCACTGATTTTGAAAAACTCTCTGTGATGAAAGAAGGCGGCGTCAATCGACTGAGCTTTGGTGTACAGGCTTTTCAGAATGAGCTACTCACAGGCATAGGACGCATTCACAGTACAGATGACGTATATCGTAGTTTGGAAAACGCCCGTAAGGTCGGCTTGGACAACCTGTCGATTGACCTGATGTTTGGTTTGCCGAATCAAACGGTGGACATGCTGCATGAAAGCGTGAGTAGAGCACTAGAGCTGGAGCTTCCTCATTACTCTATCTACAGCTTGAAGGTTGAAGAAAACACGCTCTTCCACACGTTGTATCAGAAAAATCAGCTACCGCTTCCACACGAGGATGATGAATTGGAAATGTATTTACTTCTCATGCGTCGCATGAAAGAAGCGGGTTATGAGCAGTATGAGATTAGCAATTTCGCAAAACCAGGTTTGGGGAGCAAGCACAACATGACCTATTGGCGAAATGAAGACTATTACGGTCTTGGCGCAGGGGCACATGGATATGTTGGCAGAGAGCGTCATATGAACATTAAGGGTATTAACCCTTATGTGGAGGCTAGTCGTAATGGTTTGCCACGTCTGGATAGCTTTGAGGTGCCAGCGGCGGAAGCTATGGAGGATTTTCTTATGGTCGGTTTGAGAATGCTAGAGGGCGTTTCTAAGTCCCGCTTTGAAGCTCAATTCGGTCAGGCGTTGGAGGATACATTTACTGCTCCTCTCGGAAAAATGCTCAATGCCGGGTTAATCGAATCCATTGAGGACGGTTATCGTTTGAGTGAACGCGGCATTTTATTCGGAAATGATGTATTTGCAGAGTTCATCGGTTCTATCACGGTAAATTCATAAGTCGTAGGCTTCAGTACAGTACGTTTCAACTTTATAAGCTGGGATGATCATTTTATAACACCATTCTGTCATAGCAGGGTAAATGGAGTATTGCGATTCTATGCGTTATGTTGTATATTTATTCATTATATGCGGCAAGCGGCAGGAGGAGAGCAAGATGGCTTCAGTGTGTAAAGATGTATTGTGCAGAAGTGCGGTTCCTGAGGATGTGGAGCCTTTATATCAAATGATTAGCGGCTATGCAGAGCGGGGGATTATGCTGCCACGTTCGAGGGAAGTGCTTACGCGCCAACTGGAGCTGTTTATTGTTGCAGAGGTGGACGGCGAAGTTGTTGGTTGTGGTTCTTTATGCAAATTGGGCGCTGATCTGGTAGAGATTCGCTCCCTTGGCATCTCTGAGGGACACAAAGGTATGGGTATTGGCTCCAAGCTCGTGGAGGGCCTTATTATAGAAGCACGGCGGCAACGTATTCCTAAAATTATGGCATTGACCTACGAGGTCTCCTTTTTTATAAAAAACGGTTTTGATGTAGTAAGCAAAGAGATTTTCCCTGAAAAGGTATGGACCGACTGCATTCACTGTAGTAAACAAAACAATTGTGATGAAATCGCAGTGTTGAAAGTACTGAACTGACCTGTCAATAATGAGGTCAGTTCTTTTTTCCTCAGGACCTAATCATGCGTATATTATACAGCCTACATTGTTTAATCCTGATTCATTTCTCATATGTTTGTGAGCAACCACCAAATGAATTGATGATGAGGATCCAGTTCGGAAGGTATTCCATTCAGGCTTCTTATGGGATGGTCCTTATGATAATCAGTATCATTATAAAAGTATGCAGTGCCGTCTAATGGAACTCGGTGTTTATATTTATACAAGGCGACAACATATCTTTCAGACGCTCCGCTTCTGCTTGGACTATATGTATATCCTCCCCAATCGGCTAGTGTTAAATCATCGTAATGTTGTATTGCCGATATACTGTATTTTATTTGCTTGGGAATACTTGGACTGAATTCTTGAGGGTAAAACAAAATGGTATTCCATATGCTTAAAAGTATTGTAGGAACCAAGATTAAGGTACAACACAGGGGGCTTAATTTACGAATTAAATGGATGACTGAAATAATAAGGGCTGCATTCAGGATGAATACCAATGGCAAAGCAACTATTCTTCCTAGTCCTGTATACGGAAACAACTCAATTAAAATCTGAAACATACAAATTGTAGGTAAAAGTGCGATCGATGCGTATAAAAGATTGCGGCGATTAGTTTTCAAATTTAATTCCTCCTCAAGGACAAAGAAGCTATAATGGTATGGAGACATAGTCTCGAATTTTTCTATTTTCTGTGTCACTATACATAAATACGGTTTTTATGCGCTGGATATTGAGATTTTTCGTGAAAAAGTGTAAACGTTGTGGATTCATTCCAGTAAACTAAACTGTTGTGATAAATCTTGTTTATTGAAAATACTGAACTGACTTGACAATGATCAGGTCGGTTTGGTATTTTTGTATTAACGGTTAGCACTCATCGCGAACGAGTGCTAATGATTCCATTTAACAATCATGCTATTATGGATAAACAACAAGGGGGGATTCGCTTGTTAACCGAACGTCAGAGACTCATTCTGAATGCGATTATTGATGACTACATTCGTTCGGCTGAGCCAGTGGGTTCCCGCAGCATATCCAAAAGGCAGGATGTCGGATTCAGCCCGGCCACGATCCGTAATGAAATGTCGGATTTGGAGGAACAGGGCTATCTGGAGCAACCCCATACTTCTGCGGGACGCATCCCGTCTCATAAAGGTTATCGTTATTATGTGGACCATCTGGTGCCACTGAATACACTGAAGCCTATGGAAATGCGGGAACTGAAAGCCTTTTACGCCGAAAAGCTGAATGTAATGGAGCAAGTGATCCAGCATGCGTCAGGCATTTTGTCCCATATGACCAATTATACTTCCATCCTGCTTGGGCCGGAGGTTTTTCATACTTCATTGCGTCATTTTCAGCTGCTGCCGCTCAACGAAACGACGGCTGTGGCGATAATCGTGACCAATACCGGTCAGGTGGAGAATAAAACGGTAGATATTCCACCGGGAATTTCGATTTCTGAGATGGAGAAGGTTGTGAATTTACTGAACAGCAAGCTGGTCGGTGTGCCGATTTATCAGCTTAAATCACGCCTTTACACCGCACTTGGTCAGGAGATGGAGAAGCATGTGTCTCATTTTGAGGATGCTATGAAGGTGCTGGATAAAGCACTGGATAATGAATCGGATCAGCGCTTGTATTTGAGCGGTGCGACGAACATGCTCAATCAACCTGAATTTAAAGATGTAGAAAAGGTTAAACATATTCTCGATCTGCTGGAGGAAACACCAACGCTACTTAAACTAATGACACCTGTTGCCGGAGCACCTGAAATTCAAGTCCGCATCGGCACTGAAAATGATCATGAGGCGTTTGCCAACTGCAGCCTGATTACTGCCACGTATGCAGTAGACGGAGAAGCGTTGGGCACTATAGGCATACTGGGTCCGACACGGATGGAATATGCGAGAGTTATTAATATTTTGGGTATCCTGTCTAAGGATTTGACCGCAATGCTAACGCAGCGGTTTAAATAGAACAAGACCGCATAGGTTGCGGTACTACATGTTCCGCGCCGGGATACGGTTTGTATCCTGCGCGGGTGCATTGTTGCGTGTTTTTGTAAAGGTAGTTATGACTTGAAGGAGGTGAAACATTTTGAAGGAAGAACAAGCGTTCCAAGAAGAAAAACAACAAAATGTAAGCACAGAGGAAGCCGCCGAAACGAGCCAGCAGGAAGAGCCGGTTAATGAAGCGGCGACACTGGAAGACCAAGAAAGCGAAACAGAGCTGACTAAGCTTCGCGCTCAGGCGGAAGAGCATCAGCAACGGTTTTTACGCGCTCAGGCGGATTTTGATAATTTTCGCCGTCGTACGCTGAAAGAAAAAGAAGACCTTGCCAAATATGCATCTATGAAGCTGGTTACCGAGTTGGTGCCTGTTTTGGATAACTTCGAGCGTGCGCTGGCAACAGCACCGCAAGGAGCGGAGTCTGAGTCATTCAGCAAAGGCGTGGAAATGATTTTCCGCCAGTTTGAGAGTGTGCTTCAGGCAGAGGGAGTAACGGCCATGAATTCAGTGGGACAACCGTTTAATCCTGATTTCCATCAGGCTATTATGCAGGTAGAGAGCGAAGAGCATGAGGAAGGCATCGTCGTTGAAGAGGTACAAAAAGGATACATGCTGAAGGACAAGGTGCTTCGTCCAGCGATGGTAAAAGTGAGCATGTAGCTTTTTCAATATACATTAGAAATACATCATTTTGATTCAACCATTCTGGCCTGCGGGCCTCGTATATACAGAAGGAGGAATTGTCCGATGAGCAAAGTAATCGGTATTGACTTAGGTACAACCAACTCTTGTGTGGCTGTTATGGAGGGCGGCGAAGCGGTCGTTATTCCAAATCCGGAAGGCGCACGCACAACCCCTTCCGTTGTTGGTTTCAAAAAAGATGGAGAACGTACTGTAGGGGAAACGGCAAAACGCCAAGCAATTACGAACCCAGATCGTACAATCATGTCCATCAAGCGTCACATGGGTACAAATCATAAAGAAAGCATTGACGGCAAGGAATATTCCGCACAGGAAATTTCCGCTATGATTTTGCAAAAGCTGAAATCCGATGCTGAAGCTTACCTGGGACAAACGGTTTCTCAAGCTGTTATCACTGTTCCAGCTTACTTCAATGACGGTCAACGTCAAGCAACCAAGGATGCAGGTAAAATTGCCGGTCTGGAAGTTCTGCGGATTGTCAATGAGCCAACAGCAGCTGCATTGGCATACGGTATGGAAAAATCCGAAGACCAAACGATCCTCGTGTATGACCTGGGTGGTGGTACATTCGACGTATCCATTCTGGAACTGGGCGACGGTTTCTTCGAAGTTAAAGCAACAAGCGGCGATAACAAGCTGGGTGGCGATGACTTTGACCAAGTGATTATTGATTACCTCGTAAATGAGTTCAAAAAAGATCAAGGCATTGACCTGAGCAAAGATAAAGCTGCTGTACAACGTCTGAAAGATGCAGCGGAAAAAGCGAAAAAAGAACTGTCTGGCGTACTGACAACGACAATTTCTTTGCCGTTTATCACAGTAGCTGATGGCGTTCCACAGCATTTGGAGTTAAACTTGACTCGTGCGAAATTTGAAGAATTGTCTGAAGGTCTGGTAGAACGTACTTTGGGACCTACTCGTCAAGCGATGAAAGATGCAGGCATGAGTGCCAGCGACATCGACAAAATCGTTCTGGTCGGTGGTTCCACACGTATTCCGGCTGTACAAGAAGCAATCAAAAAGCTGACAGGTAAAGAGCCTCACAAAGGCGTAAACCCTGATGAAGTGGTAGCTTTGGGCGCGGCAGTTCAAGCGGGTGTACTGACTGGTGATGTGAAAGACGTCGTTCTCCTTGATGTAACTCCACTGTCCCTCGGTATTGAAACCGCAGGTGGCGTATTTACTAAAATGATTGATCGTAACACGACGATCCCTACGAGCAAATCGCAGGTGTTCTCGACGTATGCCGACAATCAGCCTAGCGTAGAAATTCACGTGTTGCAAGGTGAACGTGAAATGGCAGCAGGCAACAAAACGTTGGGTCGTTTCCAATTAGGAGATATCCCTCCAGCACCACGTGGTGTACCACAAATCGAAGTTACCTTTGATCTGGATGCGAACGGTATCGTGAACGTATCCGCTACAGATAAAGGCACAGGTAAAAGCCAAAAAATTACGATCACATCTTCCAGCGGCTTGAGCGATGAGGAAGTAGAACGTATGATGAAGGATGCCGAGTTGCATGCGGAAGAAGATAAAAAACGCAAAGATTTGGTAGAAGCGAAAAACGCTGCGGATCAACTGATCTACTCTGTAGACAAAACGATTAAAGATCTGGGCGAAAAAGCGGATGCAGGCGAAGTCGAAAAAGCAAATGCAGCTAAAGAAAATCTGCAAAAAACGCTGGAAACCGACAACCTGGAAGACATCAAAAAAGCTACTGAAGAACTGACTGAAATCGTTCAGCAATTGTCTGTGAAGCTGTATGAGCAAGCTGCTCAAGAAGCACAGGCTCAACAAGCTCAAGATGGCGCAGCAGACAGCAAAGGCCGCGACAACGTGGTTGACGCGGACTATGAAGTTGTTGACGAAGACCAGAAGAAAGACTAAGCTACGGATCGGGTAGTGGTAGCTTTACGGTACACCGATGCATTATGATATACTGAATAGTAATTGCAGCGTAGCTGCCTTGATAAATAACAATTAGCCGAAGGGTAACAGTTATTTCCAAGATAAATAAGCATATTACGGGTTGTACTGCCTTGAAATGATGGGAAGGTCAAAGCCGGGTCATCCCGTGCCTTTGGCTTTCCTTTTATATGTAGTGCAGACACGTTGTAGGCATGGGGGTGGAACATTGGCTGATAAGCGTGATTATTATGAGGTGCTGGGCGTCGCGAAGGGCGCTTCGGATGAAGAAGTCAAAAAGGCTTACCGTAAGCTTGCGCGTCAGTATCATCCGGACGTGAACAAGGCTGCGGACGCGGAAACTAAATTTAAAGAAGTGAAAGAAGCTTACGATGTTCTCAGCGATGGTCAGAAGCGGGCAAGATACGACCAGTATGGTCATGTAGACCCGAACCAGGGCATGGGAGGCGGCTTTGGTGGTGGTGCCGACTTCGGTGGCGGGTTTGGCGATATTTTTGATATGTTCTTTGGTGGCGGCGGCAACGGTCGACGCGATCCGAATGCACCGCAGCGTGGGAACGATCTTCAATATACGATGACGATTGAATTCAAGGAAGCGGTGTTCGGTAAAGAAACCGACATTCATATTGAACGTACGGAAACATGTGATACGTGTCACGGTACGGGAGCCAAAGCGGGTACTCAACCACAAACCTGCTCCGTCTGCCACGGTAGCGGACAGGAAGAAGTGGTGCAGAATACACCGTTTGGTCGTATGGTTAATCGACGCGCCTGCTCCAATTGCAGCGGTTCCGGTAAAATCATTAAAGAAAAATGTACGACTTGTAGCGGTTCGGGTCGGGTACGCAAGCAACGTAAAATTCATATCCGTATTCCAGCGGGTGTGGATGACGGCGCACAAATGCGTATTAACGGTGAAGGCGAAGGCGGTGTCAACGGAGGACCGGCAGGTGACTTGTACGTCGTGTTCCGCGTGAAATCGCACGACTTCTTTGAGCGTGAGGGAGACGATATCTACTGTGAAATTCCGCTGACGTTCTCACAGGCAGCATTGGGAGATGAAGTCGAGATCCCAACGTTGACCGAGAAAGTGAAGCTGAAAGTTCCAGCAGGTACACAAACAGGTACTTACTTCCGTCTTAAAGGAAAAGGTGTGCCAAAACTGCGCGGCGTAGGTCAGGGTGACCAGCATATTAAGGTCGTTGTGGTAACGCCTAGTAAACTGAGTGAGGAACAAAAGGATTTGCTGCGTCAGTTCTCTTCGCTTAGCGGAGAGCAGACACATGAGAATGAGCAGTCTTTTTTTGACCGTGTGAAGCGCGCCTTCCGAGGCGACTAAGCCCAATTAGGAATCGCGGAGCTTCAACCATGAATCAAAGGAAACTATTCCGCAATTGCGGGATAGTTCCTTTTTTTATATTCACGTAAACACATACATAACCATTTTTGTATAGGCATGTTGAACTGTCGAGACTTAATATCAAGTAGAAAGGGGTGAGTTCCATCGGAAATGTACAGCTCAAGCTGCGTCGGGGTAAACCGCTATTAAAGCTCAGAGGCCTAATTACACTGCTAGTATGTCTAGTTATGGCACTTGTGCTTCTGCCTGTAACCCTGTTATTTGCTGAGAGAGTGGAGCATGAAACTGAGAAGGGACTGGAAGAAAAGGCAATGTCCATCGCGCGTACACTCGCCCATACGCCGCTTATTGTCGAGCAATTGCAAGGGACGGGTTCGTCTCCTTCCATGCAGGAGTATGTGAAGAGGGTTTCAGCAGCAAATCACATCCAGTTTATCGTGGCAATGGATATGAAGGGAATTCGTAAAACGCACCCGGATGCTAGGATGATCGGCAAAGCCTTTGTCGGCGGAGACGAGTCTACTGCACTTCATGGCCATGAGAGCGTGTCCGTTGCGAAGGGAACATTGGGCTTGTCCATGCGAGCCTTTTCCCCCGTGTTCAGTTTAACGGGGAAGCAGGTAGGGGCGATTGTTGTGGGTATATCCATGCAAGATGTACAGATGGCTCAGGAAGGCAACAACCGCCTTATTGCGATAGCCATTGGCACTGGAATGTTGATTGGCACTGGAGGTGCGGTTGTGCTGGCTCGTAAAATCAAAAATATGCTAGTCGGTCTCGAGCCGCCGGAAATCGCACGCTTGCTGGAGGAACGCAGCGCTATGTTGCAATCCATCAAGGAAGGAGTTATTGCGGTAGATGAATTCGGTTGCGTCATGCTGATGAATGCAGAAGCGATACGTCTGCTTAGACAAGCCGGGATTGAAGATTTCTCATTCTCCGGACAGGAGATTACCGTTTATCTATCCGCTTTTCGATTGCAAGAGGTCTTGGAAGCGAGTACTCCACAAATGGATGAGGAAATGGAGCTGGGTGGAATAACTTTGCTGACCACCAGTGTTCCGATACGGGTCAAAGGGGAAATTGTGGGGGCAATTGTAACCTTTCGGGATAAAACGGAGATGAACCAGCTTGCGGAACGTTTGACAGGAGTGTCCCTGTACACAGAAGCACTGCGTGCGCAGGCTCATGAATTTATGAACAAGCTGCATGTCATTATGGGGATGGTACACTTACGAATGTATGATAAACTGGAGCATTACATTATGGATGCCGTCGAGCATCATCAAGTGGAGATTGGCTCCATCACCCGGCAGATCAGGGACCCAGTTATGGCAGGGTTTGTGTTGGGGAAATTAAGCCGGGCCAGAGAAGTAGGGGCGAATTTTGAACTGACTCCAGGTAGTTACTTGCCCGAATCCAGTCAAACTCAAACGACGCATGAACTGATTACTATTCTTGGCAATCTGTTTGATAATGCGGTGGAGGCGATGGAATCTTTGGAGCTCAAGCGGATTACCCTTTCACTTTATTATGAGGAAAGCCAGAAGAACGGTTATCTGACCTGTATCATGTGCGACAATGGTCCGGGTATACCGGAAGGGCTTGTACAGGCTATATTTGAAAAAGGTTTTTCGACCAAGGGAGAGTCACGAGGAATGGGCCTTTATCTGGTGACGCAAAGCGTGAAGAGATTACAGGGAAGTATAAAATTGATCCCAGCCGAGCAAGGGTGCTGTTTTCAGATTACGATTCCATACATGATAGCGGGGAATGATGAACATGATTAATGTCCTGATTGTAGAAGATGATCCGATGGTTGCGGAATTTAACCGCAAATATATGGAGCAGGTGGAAGGTTTTCGATGTGGGGGTTGGGCTTCTTCTGTGGAAGAGGCGAAGAAATATATAGCTGAACAGGCCATTGATCTGATACTGCTAGATGTGTATATGCAGGAAAGCAATGGCCTCGATTTACTGTCATTCATACGGGAGACAGGTGTAAATATAGATGTCATTGTCATCTCGGCTGCAAGTGACATGAACAGTGTCAAAAAAGCGATGAACTTCGGCGCGGTGGATTACTTGATTAAGCCGTTCCACTTTAACCGTTTTTTGGAGGCCCTCACGGGGTACCGAGAGCACATTAGCATCGTGCGTGAGCACAGTCTACTTTCTCAGGAGGAACTGGACCGACTGATTTATCATAAAAGCTTGACTAAAGACTTGGCACGGTTGCCCAAAGGCATAACTAAATCCACGCTGGCTATGATATGGAATTGTATCCAGCGGCATAATAAGGTGCTATTTTCCACCGAGGATATTGCGGAGAGCGCAGGGATATCCAGGGTGTCTATGCGCAAGTACCTGGCTTTTATGACAGAGATTGAGGCTCTTTCCATGGAAACCATATACGGTACCATAGGACGCCCTGTTTACCAATACCGAATATTGCCACAGGCAGAAGGCATCATGAATAGTTTTATTTAAATCTTCTTACTGATTACTTTAATTAAAAAAGTGAATGATTAGTTATAAAACCAAATAAAGCGTTTTCCAAGGTGTAGAATGGAAACATGATCATCATTCTTCACTTTAGGGAGGGAGATTTATGGAAAATGCTACGAATCAGCCTGTCATTCAAAAGGGGCAAAGATGGAGTAAAAATTTTGTGGATGGCACCAGAATGCTGGGTAGGGTAAAGTTGGGGGTTATTCCTCTTCCACTCTATGCCGTGATTGCGCTGATTGTTTATGCAGCTGCAGTTACTGAAAGACTTCCAAACGATCTGTTGGGCGGGTTTGCCGTCATCATGATTTTAGGTATACTGCTCAGTGATCTAGGGGCCAAACTTCCGTTGCTTAAGCATATTGGCGGGCCGGCCATTTTATCACTTATGGTTCCATCGTTAATGGTATTTTGGAATATGTTTAGTCCATCTGCGTTGGGTGCGGTACACACGCTGATGAAAACCTCGAATTTTCTTTACTTCTACATCGCATGTCTAGTAACGGGAAGTATTCTTGGCATGGATCGCAAAATGCTGATGAACGGAATTGTTAAAATTTTTGCCCCCATTATTATAGGATCTATTGCAGCTGTTGGCGTGGGAATGGTGGTGGGTATGGCTTTTGGCTATAGCGCCTATCATACATTTTTTTTCATTATCATTCCAATTATCTCCGGTGGGATTGGGGAAGGCATTTTACCGTTGTCCATTTCGTATGGGTTGGTGCTGGGTAAGGATTCGGCAGTATTCGTATCCCAGTTTATCCCGGCTGCAATTATCGGGAACATTGTTGCAATCATAGGTGCGGGTGTTCTGAAGAGATTAGCAGAGAAAGATCCAAAAACTTCAGGTAACGGAAGGTTATTGAAACTCGAGAAAGATGCAGACAAGTTAGCTTCGGCAAGTCTGGAACAATCGATTTCTTTTCCATTGATGGGAGGAGGTCTGCTGTTGGCCTGTACTTTCTTTATTGTGGGAAAGCTGCTGGAGCCGTATCTCCATATTCCAGGTCCGATCCTCATGATTCTAGCGGCGGCATTAATTAAGTGTATTCAGATCATGCCGAACACATTGGAGCAGGGAGCTTTTCACTTGTACAAATGTATAACGGCAAGTCTGACGTGGCCCTTGATGGTGGGATTGGGTATTTTGTATGTACCTTTAGATAGTGTAGTTGGGATTTTAACGGTTCCTTATGCCATTACCTGCGCATCTGTTGTAGTTGCATTGATTGTTACCGGATACTTCACAGGAAAATGGATTCATATGTATCCCGTAGAAGCTGCTTTGGTGACTAGCTGTCGCGGTGGATTAGGGGGCACGGGAGATGTAGCCATTCTGTCTGCGTCCAATCGGATGGAACTGATGCCTTTTGCACAAATTGCAACACGTATTGGCGGGGCAGGCACGGTCATTTTAGCAACTTTGTTGCTCCAATTTTGGAGCTGATGAGTTTTATACACAGGACTGAGTTTCATATCCAAATAGAGACATGAAAGGACGGAGAAAAATATGAGCAGTTTAATAGACGAAATTAGAGAATTACATGCAGGTGGCAAAATGGAGACCTTACCAAAGAAGCGAATAGAAACGATGGAGGGGTTGTCCAAAGTGTATACGCCGGGTGTAGCTGAAATTTGTATGGAAATCGCCAATGACCCAGCCAAAGCGTATCAATTAACGATCAAAAAGAATACAGTAGCAGTCGTTTCAGACGGAACAGCAGTACTTGGATTAGGAGATATCGGACCGGAGGCCGCTATGCCTGTAATGGAGGGTAAAGCAGTGTTGTTCAAACAATTTGCAGGTGTCGACGCCTTCCCAATCTGTCTCAACACGAAGGACGCTGATGAAATTGTTCAAATTGTCAAAATGATTGCTCCTGCCTTTGGCGGCATTAATTTGGAAGATATATCTTCGCCACGCTGTTTTGAAATCGAGAGACGGTTGAAGCTGGAACTAGACATTCCAGTATTTCATGATGATCAGCATGGTACGGCAGTTGTTGTATTAGCGGGTCTGGTCAATGCATTAAAGGTATGTGGCAAAAAAATGGAGGATGTCAAAGTTGTATTTGCAGGGATTGGTGCGGCGGGTATGGCCTGCTCCCGTATGCTGCTTAAGGCAGGTGTGCGCAATCTGATTGGCGTTGATAGACAGGGAGCTATTCATCGTGACGTGGAGTACAGTAACCCGCATTGGACAGAGTATGCGAACATGACTAATCCGCACAATTTAAGTGGAAGTTTATCCGATGTGATTGTGGGAGCTGATGTATTCATCGGTGTTTCAGGCCCAAATATACTGACTGTAGAGGATATACAGAGCATGGCAACTGATCCTATCGTGTTCGCCATGGCGAATCCGAAGCCGGAAATTGATCCGGCTGTAGCCGCACCTCATGTACGTGTACTTGCTACCGGTCGCTCCGATTTTCCAAATCAGATTAACAATGTGCTGTGCTTCCCGGGAATTTTTCGGGGTGCTCTAGATTGCCATGCTACGACGATTAATGAGGAAATGAAACTAGCTGCCGGACTTGCCATCGCTGATGCGATCTGTCCTGAAGAGCTAAGTGAAACTTATATCATACCGAATGTTTTTAATCCGAAGGTGGTTCAAAAGGTACGGGATGCTGTTATTCGTGCTGCATGGGAGACAGGAGTAGCCAAGTCAGGTGAAGCTCCGGCAGCTACTTTACACCCGTAAAAGTTATATTCTTCACAAACTATAGTTCACTGTCTAGGCCCACTGTTTCCATTATCGTCTGCATCCGTCTAGTCTTCGTAGGGAATATAAAATCGTGCCAATGAGCAGGATATAACAAAGCGTAACGCTCTATGCTTTTGAAGATCAGTTACGCTCAATACTACACAGGGAGATTTTGAGATGGGCGAAAAAAATATTTTGGCGTATTTCAAAAGTCCTGAGGAAGCACAGGGAGCCGCTAGAAAACTGGAAGCACTCCGGGTAGCCGATGTGTCGATAGACCGATTTAGCCGGTATCCGCGGCAGTCTACTGGCAACGCCGGATTGCCTGTATTTTCAGGACAGATTAGCAGCTTGTCCTCACTGACACAGGGCGTGGACTTTACAGATGCAACTCCAGCAATACTGGCTGCGGCTGATCCGTCCGCCAGTGGCATGAGTGATGGAGGACAGGGCGGACCGACAGGCCGCGATATTTTGTTGACCGCTGTGGTGGATGAATCCATACATCATCAGGCGATGTCCATCGTGGAACAGGCGGGTGGAATGCTGTGAAAAGTTTGGAGGGAGCAGTGACCGATGTCCAAAAACAAACGGTTTGATAAAGTGCTGACCAAAACCGAAAAAATCAAACGCATGCAATCTGCTAAAAATGAAGATGTTGAGTTCTCGGCAGATCAGGCAGATGCTGAGGATCTAGAAGCGATCCGGCGTAGCGAAGTAGCTGACCGTCGTCAGCAGCGTATCATAAACGACAATGAGTAGAATTTAATAAAACGGGTTATCCCCATCAACAATGATGATTTTGGGATAACCCGTCTTATTTGTGTTCTTTCCTCTTCCTATTCATTATCCGCTATATGCTGTTGCACTAAAAACAAGAGGACCGGAGACAAATGCAGTCGTCGCAGGCGTCTGATTTTCAATAATCAGTTGGTAGTTTTGCACGCCCAGAGGCGCAACGTCTACCGTTTCGACATTAAGAATAATATTGTTATCGAAGACATTGGATTCCAGTCCGTAATAAATTTCTTTGCCAGCTCTCCAAATCCGTACAAGTACTCTAATATTACCGGCACCGACAAAACGTAGTCCAATCGAGGCTTTTAACTCTACTCGGTTGTTGACAGCTCCAGGAATAGCAGGATCAATAAATACAGACGTCGTAGCAATTCCAAGTCCGGCTGGAGAAATCGGAACAGGAAGATTTATACCATTAGTGATAGGTGTAATAACACTGGCATTATAATCTAACACCGTCTTTGCCATACTAAATCACTCCTTTTCTAGTATATTGTATTGTATGTACTAGAGTTAAGGGTGCTTGGACTAAAAGAGAGGACAACAAATACAAGCTCTACAAAAAATATTTTGTACACGGATAATATCAGCTTTTTTGAACTCCTGTGCATGTATATAGTACAATGTAATGTATGCATGTGAAATGAGGAGGAAATGAAAACCATGTTGTGGAATGAAATTACAATACATACAACCGAAGAAGCCATCGAAATGATTTCGAATTTTCTGCACGAAGCAGGTGCAGGAGGGGTTTCCATTGAAGAATCTGGTTCGCTCAACAAGCCACGGGATACGTCCTATGGACAGTGGTATGATCGGCCTTTGAACGACATACCTGAAGGACAAGCGATCATCAAAGGCTATTTTGCCGAAGAAGTGGACATGGATAGTATTCGTTCGCAGATTGAGCCGCGCGTCGAAGAATTGAGAACTTTCGATATTGACCCAGGTGAGGTTCAGTATGAGCTGAAAACAGTTGATGAGGATGACTGGGCAAATGCTTGGAAGCAATATTTCAAGCCTTTGCGTGTATCGGACCGTCTGACGATTAAACCTACTTGGGAGGAATATGAGCCTGCGAGTGAAGAGGAAAAAATCATTGAGCTGGACCCTGGTATGGCCTTTGGGACCGGAACGCATCCTACGACATCCCTTTGTCTGAGAACGCTGGAATCTGTGATTAAGGGTGGAGAAGAAGTTATTGATGTCGGCACGGGTTCCGGTATTTTGGCCATTGGAGCTGTAAAGCTGGGAGCGAAGCATGTACTTGCCTTGGATTTGGACCCGGTGGCAGTATCCAGTGCGCGGGAAAATACACGTTTGAACGGACTGGAGGAACGCATCACCATTAAAGAAAGTGATTTGCTATCTGTGCTTAATGCAAGCGATCCAACGCTGGGTATCCAGTTACCGGTCAAGCTGGTGGTAGCTAATATATTGGCAGAGATTATTCTGCTGTTCATTGATGATGTATATAAAGCTCTGGAACCAGGTGGTATTTATATTGCTTCAGGGATTTGGAAGAACAAAGAAGAAGTTGTCGAAACTGCTTTGAAAGTTGCTGGCTTTGAGATTGCCGAAATAAGCCGGGATGAAGATTGGCTGGCGTTTGTGGCGAGAAAGAGGTAAGTATGGATTTTCTACAAAATATTTTTCGTGTAAATTTAAATGTTCTTCCCTTTTATTTACTGGCTGTGATCATATCGTTCACGGTTCATGAGTTTGCACATGCGTATTATGCCAATAAATTTGGTGACCCTACGGCCAAGCTACTTGGGCGCGTGACTTTAAATCCGGCAGTGCATATTGACCTGCTGGGTACGCTGCTGCTGTTGATCGGAGGCTTTGGCTGGGCCAAGCCAGTTCCGGTTAATCGTGACAATTTTAGCCGTCCGCGCCTCATGGGCATTATCGTATCGGCTGCGGGTCCGCTGAGCAATCTGCTGCTTGCATTTGTTACTACTTTGATCTATGCCGTGCTCCTTCATTTTCAAGTATTGCCGGGGATGGAGAACCAACGGGTAGCTCAAGCAATCTATTTGTTTATCAATGCTCTGATCAATTTAAATCTATTTTTGTTTATCTTTAATTTGATCCCACTGCCTCCACTGGATGGATACCGGATTGTGGAAGATGTGGCCCCCACTCCTGTGCGCCGCAAACTCCAGCAGTTTGAACAGTGGTCGATCTTTATTTTTCTGCTTATACTGGTCATTCCGCAGGTTCGAGCTGTAACAATTGAACCTCTTTACACGCTGGCCCAGATGATTTATATACAGTTTTTGCAGTTCTCTTTTTATATCACTGGATTGTTTGGAGCCTAAGGGCTCCTTTTTTTACGAGAATAGGTAGGTATAACCTGAATAGAAGAGGGAACAGACTGGTCATACAGGCGCAAAAGATGATATGATGTTGCTTGGTGATTTATTCGGATTTTGTACGGAACGTTAGTGGACAACAGTTATTTTTAGAATGAGGATTTTGCAAAATCCAGGAATAGGTGTGAGAGAGAATGCAGCGTTATTTTATTCCGGCAGAGCAATTTCTAGAAGATCACGTGATTGTCGCGGGTGAGGACGCGCGGCATATCGCTAAAGTCATGCGGGGCCGTAGTGGTGACAAAATTATAGTTAGTGACGGGGTATCTAAAGAAGCGCTGGTTGCTTTGGATACGATTGAGCAGGATCATGTTACGGCGACGATTATTGAGCCGCTGAAGATGACCTCTGAACCACATGTGCAGGTCACCATCGCTCAGAGTCTTCCTAAAGGAGACAAGATGGAGACGGTGATGCAAAAATGTACAGAAATCGGAGCAACCGGGTTTGTACCGTTTTTGTCCGAGCGTACGGTCGTGCAGTATGATGCCAAAAAAGAAGGCAAGCGACTGGAGCGTTGGCGCAAGATTGTGAAGGAAGCGGCTGAACAAAGCCACCGTAACCGGATTCCAGAAATTAGTGCGCCCATGACGTGGAAAGAACTTCTGGCTTCTTTTGCTGGGTATGATTTGATATGTTATTGTTATGAAAAAGAGCAGGGTAAACAGCTACGGGATCTAATCCAGCCTTTGGCAGGACAATGGGCGTCGACGGACATGCCGCGTGTTCTGCTGGTGGTAGGCCCGGAAGGTGGCTTTACTGAAGCGGAAAGTCTGGAGGCCGAGCAGGCTGGAGCCCAGTCTACAGGACTGGGAAGACGTATTTTACGTGCTGAGACCGCAGGAATGGCTGCATTGGCATGCATTTTATATGAGACAGGAGAAATGGGAGGGGTTTAATATGCCGTCAGTGGCATTTTACACATTGGGCTGTAAAGTAAACTTTTATGATACAGAAGCGATCTGGCAGCTGTTTAAAAATGAAGGTTATGAACAGGTGGACTTTGATGAGCAGACTGCTGATGTCTATCTTATTAATACATGTACCGTTACGAATACCGGTGATAAAAAGAGTCGTCAGATTATTCGCCGCGCGATTCGCCGGAATCCAGATGCCATTGTGGCAGTGACGGGCTGTTACGCCCAAACTTCTCCTGCCGAAATTATGGATATTCCTGGCGTTGATCTCGTTATCGGGACTCAGGACCGGGATAAAATTATTCCGTTCGTGCAGGAAATTCAAGGGACGCGTCAACCGGTGAACGCCGTGCGCAATATTATGAAAACGCGTGTATTTGAGGAAATGGATGTACCTGATTTTGCTAATCATACTCGGGCATTTTTGAAAATTCAGGATGGGTGCAATAACTTCTGTACTTTCTGCATCATTCCGTGGTCGCGGGGTCTATCCCGCAGTCGTGACGCTGCGAGCATTATTGCACAGGCGCATCAACTGGTACACGCAGGCTACAAGGAAATAGTACTCACTGGTATCCATACAGGCGGTTATGGTGACGACATGGATAATTATGACCTATCTGATCTGCTGTGGGATCTGGAGAAGGTGGAAGGGCTGGAGCGTATCCGTATCAGTTCGATTGAAGCCAGCCAGATTGATGAAAAAATGCTTGATGTACTGAACCGTTCTACCAAGCTGGTTCGTCATTTTCACATACCGCTTCAGGCGGGGGATGACACTGTATTGAAACGGATGCGTCGCAAGTACACGACAGAAGAGTTTTATAACAAAATGCTTATGATTCGCAAAGCAATGCCAGATGTAGCGATTACAACGGACGTGATTGTCGGCTTCCCTGGGGAGACGGATGAAATGTTCCGCAATGGCTATGAGCTGATGAAAAAAATCGGTTTTTCGGAAATGCACGTGTTCCCGTACTCCAAGCGCAGTGGAACTCCTGCGGCGCGTATGGAGGATCAGGTGGACGAAGACGTGAAAAATGCACGAGTGCATGAGCTGATACAACTGTCAGAGCAAATGCAACTGGCGTATGCTGAGAAGTTTGTAGGTCAGGTGCTGGAGGTCATTCCGGAAGTTGCGCCGAAAGGGACCGAAGATAGCGGCATACTCCATGGATATAGTGACAATTATATTCAACTGGCGTTTGAAGGTACTGAGGATCTGGTTGGCAAGGTATGCCGCGTGAAGCTGACGAAGGCAGGCATTAATGAAAGTGAAGGCCAATTGGTCCGCGTACTAGAGAATGGGCTGCAAACAGCTCTGTAAGAACAAAAAAAGCCTGAACAGGCAATAGAGATGGCAGACAAGGATTTCGCCTTTCCTTACAGAGAGGACGGAATCCTTGTTGCGCAAGGAAGGGAGATTACAGGATGGCAGCAAAAAAGGAAATTTCCGCAGGCGGCGTTGTGTTTCGCAAACAGGGGGAGCAGCTTGAAATTCAGCTCATTACTGACCGATATGGTAAGGTATCCTTGGCTAAAGGGAAAATGGAGTTGGGAGAAACAATCGAACAGACGGCTTTACGTGAAATTCGCGAGGAAACAGGGTTGAACGGGCGGATTATCCAGCATGTAGATATGATTGCTTATACGTATCAGCATCCAGAATTTGGGGAAGTAGATAAAGAAGTACATTATTATCTCGTAGAGGCACTGGATGGGGATTTACAGGCACAGATCGAAGAAATTAAAGGAGTTGCGTGGCATACGCCTGAGGAAGCATGGCGTCTCCAGCGCCAGGGTGGATATGACAATAATGATGTCATTTTAAGCAAGGCGCTGTCTATGCTAGGAATTAATGTTTGATTCTGTGGGGAGATATACGATCCTCTAAACGCGTCCATACAGGTAGATAGCAGAGAGGCAAGACCAGCAGAGAGCTAATAACGTTAAACAGAGTTTGGGCATGGGCTACCTTGGCTCCGGGCTCGGCAGATATCCAGGCAGCGGCCATCTCCAGACCAGGGATCAACGGCATAAAGAGCAAGGCTCCGCCTACGTTCAGCAGCACGTGGGACCAGGCTACAAATTTGCCGGACACGCTTCCGCCAACAGCGGCAATCAGGGCGGTTACGCAGGTGCCTACATTGGAGCCGATGACGATGGCGATCCCCACATCGGCTGGCAAGGCTCCCGCAGCGGCAAGGCTAATCGCCATGCCAATGACGGCTGCGCTACTGTGAACCAGCGCGGTCAGGCAGGCTCCAGCAGCGAAGGCCCACCACATGTTGGCTGCAGCGTGATCAAGAAACCAACGGAATAGTCCGGCCTGCTCAATCCAGGGTCCGACCGACTGCATCACGCGAATACCCGCCAGAATCAGCGAAAATCCAGCAAAGACGAGGCTGATATATTGTACAGCCTGCGGACGGCTGAGCCCATTGGAGCCGGATGAAGCTCCGGCAGACACATACTGGCGGCTGGGGACAGCTTCACTCCACAGGACGGCAGTGCTCCAGCAGAGCAGTGAGCCGCAGAGCAGCGGAACAGCCAGCTTGCCGAGCTGGAGCCCCATCAGCTCGGTGGTCAGACAGGTGCCGATATTGGTGCCGAGAATGATGCCGAGCGTGCGGCCGTAGGTCAACAGCCCGGCGTTGACCAGTCCGATCGTTAGCACCGTTACGGCGGTGCTGCTTTGCAGCAGGGCGGTAATGCCTGAGCTGAACAGCATGCCCCGCCAAGGGGAAACGGTGGCGCGGTTCAACCAGCGGGTGAGGAAGGGGCCGGCCAAATGCCGGAGGGCTGCTTCCATCAGCTTCATCCCGCCCAAAAAAATAAACAGCCCACCGCACAGCGGGAGTATAACATGTATAAACACGGGCATAGCCCCCTTTTCTAGGTGAAAATACTTATGTAACAGCCTATGATCTGTCGGGGACAGCCATGACAAGCATGGCCGAGCTGTTTTTTTATAGAACGATAATTTTTGTAGTATCTTCACAAGCTTTAAAAGCGTGACGTCGATATACAGGCGGGCAGTAGCGGAGCGGTTCATTTGAATCTGGAGAAGCGCCAGCGTTCGCCTTTGCAACGGGATTCTTACCTTTAAATGTGTTACCTAATTCCAAGAATCCCGTTGCAACAGCGATCGTAAGATCAAATGATCCGCGGAGCCGCGCCCCTATCGAACAAAACGTTTTAACACTTTGAGTAATTCAAGAATGGGAGTGAAGGATTTTGCCTTCAGTAATATTAGAACGCAGCCGTAAAAAAAGGCTGGAGCACGCACACCCTTGGGTGTTTAAAAACGAAATAGCCAAGATCGAAGGGAACCCAGAGGCAGGCGATTTGGTCAGTATCGTTAACCATCAGGGGCGTTATTTGGCGACAGGTTACTATAATCCGGCTTCACAAATTACAGTACGTGTGATGTCCTATGAGCCGCTGGAAGCAATGGATCAAAACTTTTTTGCCCAACGCTTTCGCAAATGTCTGGAGCACCGCGAACGTTTTGTGACCGGGGGAGACGCTTATCGGTTGGTGTACGGCGAGGCTGATTTTTTGCCTGGACTGATTGTAGATCGATTTGGTGATGTGTTGGTCGTGCAGTTGTTAACGCTTGGCATGGATCGGCGCAGGGAAGAAATCAGGGATGCGCTCGTTGAAGTATTGGGTCCTGTTGGTATATATGAGCGCAGTGATGTATCCATCCGAGAGCTGGAAGGATTGGAACAAACAAAGGGTCCTTTGTACGGTGATTGCCCGCGTCATGTGGTGGTGACGGAAAATGGGCTGCACATCAAGGTTGATATCGTAGAGGGCCAGAAGACGGGTTATTTTTTTGACCAGCGTGAAAATAGAGCGGCCATAGCACCGTTGATGACAGGTTGGGGAGCACGTAGTGGAATTACGCTACAAGAAGTTGCTACAGACTCAGGGGACGCTGGCACAACGGTCATGAAGCCAGTGAATAAAAGCGGTAAGGTTGTTGAATTTCCATTCTGGGACGGCGCAACCGTATTGGAATGTTTTTCACATACGGGAAGCTTTACGCTCAATGCATGTAAACATGGTGCTAAAAAAGTAACTTGTCTTGATATTTCTGAGCATGCGATTGAAAGTGCGCGGGATAATGTCAAGCTGAACGGTTTTGAGGAACGCGTCGAGTTTGTCGTCGACGATGCTTTTCAATATTTGCGCAATCAAGTGAAAGGTGTAGAGGAACGCAATGCACGAGCCGGGGGCAAAGGAGATACATCCAAGCCGCTGACAGCAGGTGGCGGACGCACCTTTGATGTGGTCATTCTCGATCCGCCAGCCTTTGCCAAAACAAAGAACGCTGTCAAAGGAGCTACACGTGGATACAAAGATATCAACCTGCATGGGATGAAGCTTGTCAATGAGGGCGGCTATCTGGTGACAGCGAGCTGTTCGTTCCATATGCGGCCAGATCTGTTTTTGGACACCATTAAGGAAGCGGCGGCAGATGCCGGCAAAATCCTTCGTCTGGTAGACTGGAGAGCGGCTGGTAAGGACCATCCTCAAATTTTGGGTGTGGAGGAAGGCCATTACTTGAAATTCGCCATCTTTGAGGTGCGCAGCCGGACACAGCTTTAGGTTTCATACAAAGTCAAAGTCAATCGCCTTTTTGGTGATTAAATAGGTAAAATAGACTCATTTTAGGTATAAATCAGTCCTGTAGAGAAGGCATGCACCAAGCCAACCTGCGGGACTGATTTATTTTTAGGGGGGGGGTGAATTGCTACAACATGGCAAACGTACGTTCTTTTCTCCCTTGCCTGATATGCTATACTGTTTAATAGAATGTTGTTCGTTGGAAAGGAGGCCGCATCATGTCGGTCCGCTTGTTGATTGGCCGCTCTGGTAGTGGTAAAAGTACGTTAATCCGCAATGAAATGACGTCTATGTTACGCGAGGAGCCGCTAGGTAAGCCTATGCTGTTACTTGTACCGGAGCAATCGTCATTTGCTTCCGAGCATGCGTTACTTACAGAAGCCGGAAACGGTATTCAGGGGTCGGTGCGCGCCCAAGTGATGGGATTTCATCGTCTTGCCTATTTAGTTATGCAGGAAACCGGGGGTTCAGCACTGGTGCCTGTAACGGAAGAAGGCAAGAAGATGCTTTTATATAAAATTATTCGTCGTCGCAAGGATGAACTGAGCTTGTTTAAGGATTCGGGAGACCAGCTCGGCTTTGTGGATCGGTTGAATACATTGTTTACGGAGCTAAAGCAGTATGGAAATGATACTCGGTCTGTACCCGAGCAACTGGAGCGAATGAACGCTGTGGGAGAGTCAACTCCGATTTTGCGCGGCAAGCTCAAAGATATCAGTCTAATCTATGAGGATTTTGAACGAGAGCTGACGCTTAAATATATAGACGGTGAAGATACGCTGCGCATGCTGGCAGAACAGATTGCGGAGTCTTCCCTTGTGCGTGGAGCAGACATTTGGATGGATGGCTACCGTAGGTTTACACCACATGAATACAAGGTGGTGGAGCAACTTATGCTGCATGCCTCTTCGTTGACGGTGGCGCTGACTTGCAACCGCAGCTACGAGAGCGGACAGCTTCCGCATGAGCTGGATTTGTTTCATCCTTCGGCGGCTACGTATGTAAGACTCAAAGGAATGGCAGACGAGCTGATGATAGAGACGCAGACACAATTACTGCGCCCTGATCCGTTGCCGAGATTTAAGGAGCGTCCAGCGTTGGCATATTTGGAGGCTAACTTTGAACATCGTACAGGGTTACGGAATCAGGAACAACGGATGCGGCTGCAGCAGCTACGAGAGCAGTGGACAGAAGAACAGCCGGAGGGCATAAAACTGTACGCTGCGGCGAATCGCCGTGTAGAGCTGGAAGGGGCTGTACGCGAAATGCGCCGTCTGGCCCGAGATGAAGGCGCGCGTTACCGGGAGATGGCTCTGTTTGTACGTCATATTGAAGATTATGAGCCATGGGTGGAACCGATATTCAAACAGTATGAGGTTCCAGTATTTCTGGATCAGCGAAGAAGTGTATTACATCATCCTTTGGTGGAATTGATTCGGGCTTCGCTGGATATCGTGCAGCGGCGTTGGCGATATGAGGATGTATTCCGTGCGGTCAAAACAGACCTTCTACTGCCGCTGGACGGTCGGGTGAGCCGCGAGGAGATGGACCGTTTGGAAAACTATGTTCTAGCCTGCGGAATACAAGGCAGCCGTTGGACAGATGGTCGGCCGTGGCAGGCTGTGCCCAGCTTGTCACTGGAGCTGGAGGAGCAGGAACGGAACCGTAGGCGGGATGAAACGTTGGATTTGATGGAGCTATGCCGGGATGTGATCGTGACGCCTTTACGTGCGTTTGAGAAACGTGTGGGCAAGGCACGAACTGCACTTGAGAAGTGTGAAGCGGTATATCTGTTACTGGAGGATGCAGAAATCGGCCACAAGCTGGACGCCTTCATTCATCAGGCAGAGGAAGCAGGAAAACCTGAGCAGGCGAAGGAGCATCGTCAGGTATGGGATGCAGTGCTTGAACTACTGGATCAAATCGTCGAAATGATGGGTGATGAGAGGCTGGATACCTCTTTGTTTGCGGGTGTGCTGGAAACGGGATTGGCCGAGTTCCGTATGGGACTTGTTCCGCCAGCTCTGGATCAGGTTCTGGTCGGAAACACGGACCGTACACGTGTGTCCGGTATTCAACATGCCTTTGTGCTAGGTATGAACGAAGGTGTGATGCCGGCTGTATTCCATGAGGACGGTGTGCTGAATGAGCAGGAGCGTATGGCATTAAACGAACGAGGCGTAGAGCTGGCGCCGGATATGACAAGACGTCTGTTGGACGAACGTTTTCTCGCTTATACGGCCCTTACCTCAGCCGGTAAAAGCCTGTGGATGAGCTATGCAGTTACTGATGAAGAAGGCAAGTCATTGTTGCCGTCTGAGTTAGTACGACATGTGCGGCACCTGTTTCCTAGTCTGGACGAACGTCCGTTGGCTGGATACCCTTTGCCTGGGGATGCTTGGACGACGCAATGGGAGTATGCTTCTCATCCGTCCGAGGCTTTGCCGCAGCTCATTGCGCAATTACGGCATTGGCGACGTGGCGGTGACATTTTATCTCCTTGGTGGGAGGTATATAACTGGTATGCAAGCCAGCAAGGGCGTGAGAAGGACAAGCTGCGTCAGCTGTTGACCTCACTTTTTTATGAGAACCATGCCGAAATGCAGAAGGAAACGAGCCGCCGTCTGTACGGTAGCAAGCTGCGTACCAGCGTATCTCGTATGGAACGTTTTGTGGCATGTCCATTTTCGCACTTTGCCTCTCACGGTCTTCGTTTGAAGGAACGTCAAATGTATCGCCTGAAGGCCCCGGATATCGGACAATTATTCCATGCAGCGCTTGGAGAGATGGCGATCAATCTGCGTAAACGCAATGTCAGCTGGGGCAGTCTCAGCACCGAGGAATGCCGACAAGAGGCGGAAAGTACAGTGGAGCGTTTGGCTCCTCGTCTGCAAGGCGAGATTTTAATGAGCTCCAAGCGGTATGGCTACATTTTGCGCAAATTGAAAGACATCGTGAGCCGTGCTTCGTTGATTTTAGGTGAACATGCGCGAAGAGGTAGTTTTGAGCCGATTGGGCTGGAGTTGGACTTTGGACCGGGTCAGCAGCTTCCTCCGTTAAGCTTCCGGTTAGATAACGGCGTTGTGATGGAAATTGTTGGACGGATTGACCGTGTAGATGTGGCAGAGGGAGAAAAGGGGTTACTTTTGCGTGTCATCGATTACAAATCTAGCCAAAAGGATCTCAAGCTGCATGAAGTGTACTATGGCCTGTCCTTGCAAATGCTCACCTACCTGGATGTGCTGCTGAATGCGGCGGAGGAATGGTTGGGCGAGGCAGCTTATCCAGCGGGTACCCTGTATTTTCACGTCCACAATCCGATGTTGCAGTCGCCTAACGGTCTTAGCGCAGAACAGGCTCGTCAGGAGCTTTTGAAACGTTTTAAGATGAAGGGATTATTGCTTGCGGATCGGGATGTAGTTGGACAAATGGATACAGCATTGGACAAAGGATATTCCTCTATTTTACCTGTTGCGGTGAAAGCAGACGGCAGTTTTTATAGCAGTGCTTCGGTTGCTTCGCCGGAACAGTGGGACAGCTTGTTAGCCTCGGTGCGTAATAATATTCGGACGATTGGCACACGGATGACAGAGGGCGATGTGGCCATTGAACCTTATCGAATCCAGCAAGAGACGGCTTGTACCTTCTGTTCTTTTAAGCCTGTTTGTCAATTTGACGACAGTCTGGAGGGCAGTGGCTACAATCAATGGGGTAAACCCGGTAAGGATCAAATCTGGAATCTGTTGGGTCATACACAGGAAGGGAAAGGAGGAATGGACCAATGATAGGCACGTCAAACACTAAAGACATGCCGAAGCCGGAAGGCAGTATGTGGAGCGATGACCAGTGGCGTGCCATTTCGGAATCGGGTAACAACATGCTGGTCGCGGCAGCGGCAGGGTCTGGTAAAACAGCGGTGCTCGTAGAGCGTATTATTCGTAAAATTGTCGATCCTCAGCTTGGCTTCAGCGTGGATCGGTTGCTGGTAGCAACCTTTACGAAGGCTGCAGCCGCCGAAATGCGTCAACGGATACGCGAAGCGTTGGAACGTGTGTTGGAACAGGAACCGGAAAGTGAGCATGTACGCCGTCAGCTGTCGTTGCTGAATCGGGCCTCGATTACGACGCTTCACTCATTTTGTATGGAGGTCATCCGCAGGCATTATCAGGCCATTCCTCTTGACCCTGGTTTTCGGATTATGAATGAGCATGAGACAGAATTGCTGCGTCAGGAGCTTCTAGAAGAACTGTTTGAGGAGAAATATGAGGCTCATGATGAAGGCAGTACATTCCGCAGACTGGTCGACTGGTTTAGTGGAGAACGCACCGATGATGCAATGTACGTGCTTGTTCAGCGGTTGTATGATTTTTCTCAAAGTCATCCTTGGCCAGAACATTGGCTGCGGGAGACAGCGGCAGCATTTCGTGTACAGGATGTAGCCGCTTTGGGAGAGACTCCCTGGGTTCGCAGCATTTTGGCGGATGCCGTACTTTCTTTGCGCGGAGCAGCGAGCTTGCTTGAACAGGCGCATGAAACAGCTATGCAGCCCGGCGGTCCTGCACCTTATGCCGTAACGCTGCAAGAGGATGCGACGATGGTGAAGGGATTGCTGCAAGAGCTGGAGACACAGCCGTGGGCATCTCTATATGATCATTTTCAGGCAGCTGCCTTCGGTAAGCTCAAGCCGGTCAAAAAAGATCAGACTGAGCCTGCATTGCAGGAACGGGTTAAGACGCTACGCGAAGCAGCCAAAAAAATGATTACAGATATGAAGGCTTCCCTGTTTGGCAGGAGAGCAGAAGCCTATTGGGAGGAGCTACACGCCGCGGCTCCGCTGATGGACGAATTGGTAGAAACCGTGATTGTATTCGGGGAACGATTTCAACAGCACAAGCAGTCAAAAGGGTTAGTGGATTTCGGGGATTTGGAACATTATTGTCTGAAAATATTACGACATCCCGATTCTACTCCGTACAAGCTACTACCTTCCAACGCTGCACTCGAATACAAGGCACAATTTGACGAAGTGCTGTTGGATGAGTATCAGGATACGAATACCGTACAGGAAGATATCGTTAGGCTGGTATCACGGGAGGAACCGGGTAACCGTTTTATGGTGGGCGATGTGAAACAGAGTATTTATCGGTTTCGGCTGGCGGAGCCGGGTCTGTTTTTGAATAAGTATCAACGGTACGGCATGCAGGAGCAGGAAGATGGCTTTTTAATTGATCTGGCGCGTAATTTCCGCAGTCGGGAGGAAGTTGTCGATGCGGTCAATTTGGTGTTCCGCCAGATTATGAGTGTGGATGTGGCGGAAATTGAGTACGATGAACGAGCCTGGCTGGTACACGGCGCATCCTATCCCGACCCGTCGGATCAAGACACCGCATCTGTATACGCACCTGAGCTGCTCTTAGTTGATAAGGGTGGACAGGGTCTTTCCGAGGCTTCGGAGCTGTCCGAAACGGGGGACGAATCTGCTCTACAGGAAAGTGAGCTGGCTGAGCTTGCGGAGCTAGAAACGGCACAGTTAGAGGCTCGTGCGATCGCGAAACGGATTAAAGAACTGACCGGAGACACTGGACAACCACTGTTGATTTACGACAGAGGATTAAAAGCGATGCGCCCGGCAGTCTACGGCGATATCGTCATTTTGCTTCGTTCGGCAAGCGTGTGGGCCCCCCTAATTGTGGAGGAACTGCGGCTTGAGGGCATTCCGGCTTCAGGGGAGCAGACGACAGGCTTTTTTAAAGCAACGGAAGTTGAGGTGATGTTGTCTCTGCTGCACATTATTGATAATCCGCAGCAGGACATCCCGCTTGCATCCGTGCTTCGTTCGCCGATTGTTGGCTTGACCGAAGATGAACTTGCACAAATTCGGTTGGAGAAGCCGGATGGATTATTTTATGACGCACTGCTGGCGGCGGCAGAAGCTGACCCACTGGAAGAAAGTGAAAAAGGGATCGCAGCTGACATCATGGAGTTGGATCTTTTCCCTAAGGACTCTTTATCTTCATCTGACTTTGGTAATAGAAATGACGGGAATACGTTATCTGCCCGACTACGTTCATTTTTGCGTAATTTGAAAGCCTGGCGGCAGGAAGCCCGACAAGGAAGCTTAAGTGCATTGATTTGGAATGTGCTGGAGGAAACAGGGTATCTGGATTGGGTCGGTGGACTGCCTGGCGGCTCACAGCGTCAAAGCAATTTGCGGGCGCTATATGACCGAGCGAGACAGTATGAGACTTCTACGTCCAACCGAGGATTGTTCCGATTTCTGACTTTCATTTCCCGTCTACGGGAGCGAGGCGGTGATTTAGGATCCATTAGCGGGGGGACTGAACCCGATCAGGCTGTCCGTATTATGACCATTCATAAAAGTAAAGGACTTGAATTCCCTATCGTGTTTATTGCTGGGACAGCAAAAATGTTCAATCAGCAGGACCTCAATGCGCCGTTTCTTATGCACAAGGAGTTGGGGTTTGGTCCTAAATATGTGGAGGAACAAAATCGTGTCAGCTACCCTACGCTGCCTAATTTAGCGATCCGCCGACGCTCACAACTGGAGCTATTGGCTGAGGAAATGCGGGTGTTATACGTGGCGCTTACGCGTCCGCGTGAAAAGCTGATTATGACCGGAACCGTGAAGGATCTCGCTTCGCGCGCAGCGGGTTGGGCACGTGCCAAAGAACATACGGAAACGGTCTTACCAGACTATATGCTGGCGGCAGGCCGCAGTTATCTGGACTGGGTAGGTCCTGCTTTGATTCGGCATCCTTCTGCTACTTTGTTGAGGGAAGCGGCAGGCGATCAGGATGGGTACTATCACAGGCTGGAACATATGCCGGGAACAGACTGGTTATTTAAAATCGTCGCCTCGGAAACACTTTCCGGCTCTCGTGTGAACTCAGATCATGAGGAAGAGCTGTCGGGCGAAGAGCGCCAAAAGAAGACAGAAGCACTGAGAGATGCGGAGCTAATCGACTTGAACGAAGAGAGTGAAACGGATATTGAAGCTGCTCTTTCCTGGATCTATCCGTATGAACGGGCTGGCAAGACGGCAGCCAATACATCGGTTACTGAGATGAAAAGATGGCTGGAAATGCAGGAAATGGGTTCGGACGATTGGCTGAATCTATCTAACTCTCTACTAGCAGAGTCACCGGAGGATCGGGAGGATTCTCACACTGGGGGAAGTCAATTACACTTGCGCAGACCTAAGTTTATGGGGAATCAGCGACTGACTCCAACGGAACGAGGAACAGTCTATCATACGTTGATGCTGCATTTGCCATTAGATGGGGAGATGAGCGCCGAAGTTATTGAGGAAACCAAGGCTCGTTTGCTCAATCAGCGTATGTTACTGGATGTTCATGCAAAGGCGCTAGATACGGATAAAATATTACGCTTTTTCACTAGTGAGCTGGGTAGCAGAATGCTGGGGGCATCCCATGTTCAAAGAGAGCTTCCGTTTACTTATACCATGCGGGCAATCGATTACTGGAACCACAGCTTACCATCGATGTCACCAGGACAAGAAACAAGTTCGGAAGCTGGACAGGACGGCGATAAAGTGCTGATGAACGGGATTATTGACTGTCTATTTGAAACTCCCGAAGGACTCGTGCTGGTGGATTATAAAACAGATCGGATATCTGAATATCGTACACTGTCCCATTTAACAGACCAATATCGTTTTCAATTGGAGCTGTATGCCCGTGTGATCGAAGAGATTACAAGCAAAAAGGTTGCTGAGAAGTGGCTGTATTTTTTAGAAGCTGGAGAGAGTGTACAGCTGTAGTTATATAGATAGGGAGAGGAGGAATAGCATGCGGATTTTGCATACAGGTGATTGGCATTTGGGCCGCACGTTGGAAGGACGCAGCCGTTTGAAGGAGCAGGAGGCGTTTTTGGAAGAGTTGGCGAAAATGGCTGACGATCAGCAGGCCGATTTGATTATGATGGCTGGAGACGTATATGACTCAGTCAATCCTTCGGCCGCAGCCGAGCAATTGTTTTATGAAACGTCTGCCCGTCTTACGGCTGGAGGAAGACCACTAGTCGTCATTGCGGGCAACCATGATCAGCCGGAGAGGGTATCCTCGGTCACACCGCTGGTGAGCGGGCGTGGAATTACATTGCTGGGACTGCCCCATGGGGAAGCGGTACGCGTTCGTACACCGCGAACGGGTGAAATGGCATGCATTGCAGCCTTGCCATATCCGTCCGAGTCTCGTCTGAACGAGCTATTGTCTGAAGACGGAGATGAAACAATATTGCGCGAGGCATACAGCCGCCGTGTGGGCTTGCTGATGTCACAGCTGGGTACAGCATTTCGGCCTGACACCGTTAATTTGTCGATGAGCCATATTTATGTGCTCGGCGGGCTGGAGTCGGACTCGGAACGCCCGATTCAGGTCGGGGGAGCGTATACCGTAGATCCGTCTGCTTTGAGCATTGGGGCACAGTATACAGCTCTAGGACATTTGCATCGTCCCCAATATGTGAAAGGAGACGGGCTGATGCGTTACAGTGGCTCGCCGCTGGCTTATAGCTTTTCCGAAGCCGGACAAGCCAAATCGGTTACGTTAATTGACGTGGTTGCTGGCAAGCCTGCTCTGGTCGAGGAACTGTATATCACCAGTGGACGCCCATTAGTGAGGTGGCGCGCACGGGGAGGTCTGGAGGAAGTATATCGCTGGCTGGACGAAGGACTGGATGCTGATGCCTTTATTGATCTGGAAATTACGCTGGATGAAGCGATGTCGATGGGAGATATCCAGCGGCTGCGCAAAAGCCGTGAAGGCATCATTCATATTCGTCCCATGTATCCAGAAATGGCTGCCGCACAGCTGGAGCACCAACGATCAGAACTGCCAGTGCATGAGTTGTTCCGGGCATTCTATCAGCGGCAGACAGGTGGAGCACAGCCAGATGACGGATTAGTACAGTTGTTTCTGGAACTGGTGGAACAGGATGATGCAAGAGACCACGCTGAGGAGGATGACGCATGAAACCAATCCTTCTAAAACTGGCGGGGTTGCAAAGCTACCGGGAGTCACAGGAAATTCACTTTGACGATTTGACCGAAACTGGGCTCTTCGGAATTTTTGGCCCAACAGGTAGTGGAAAATCAACGCTGCTGGATGCCATTACGTTGGCTATGTACGGTAAAGTGGAGCGGGCAGTGAATGGTACACAAGGCATTATGAATCATGCTGAGGATACATTGTCTGTTGCATTTACGTTTGAATTAATGTCAGCTCAAGGACCTCGTCGTTACCGTGTAGAACGACGTTTCAAACGTGCTGGAGGCGTATCGGTTAATAATACGCTTAGCCGTTTTATTGCGTTAACAGAGGATGGCGAGGAAGTGCTTGCCGATAAGGTGCAGGATGTGACGCGCTGTGTGGAGGAGTATATCGGCCTGAAAATGGACGATTTTACACGAGCTGTCGTATTGCCGCAGGGAAAGTTTGCGGAATTCTTGTCCTTAAAGGGTAGTGAACGCAGACAGATGCTACAGCGTTTGTTCCATCTGGAGAAGTATGGAGACCAACTTGCACAGAAGCTAAGCCGTCGTGTGAAAGATAACGATACCGCACTGAAAGCGTTAGAGGCAGAGCAGCAAGGGCTGGGGGATGCCAGTGCTGAAGCGCTTGAACATGTAGAGTTGCGTCTCAAAGAGGCGATTGCCAATGCAGAAGCTTCGCGTCGTGAGCTAGAGCGTGTCTCACGTGAATGGGAGGCGCTAAACAAAACCCGCGAGCTAGTTGTCGAGCTCAGCCAAAGATCGAACGAGCTGGAGCAGTTGGCAGCACAGGAGCCAGGCATTGCTTTGCTGGAGCACAAGCTTCGACAAGCATCTGCAGCCGAGGCATTGTTGCCTGCGCTGACGGATTGGAAGGAAGCCATTGCTGAAGCGGAAAAACGGCAAAAGAGTGCCGAAGAAATGGAAGTCTTGGCCACTACCGCGCAGGAGGCTGCGCTTGTGTCTGCGCAAGCAGATGAGCAGGCCCGGCAAGCACTCAGTGCCGAAGAACCGAAGCTATTGCTTCGGATCGACCAACTAGAGCAGGCACTTCAACTGGAGCGTGATACGGAAGCATTGCGTATTGAACGGGAACGTCTGGCGGCCGAGCTTGTGCAAAGCGAACAAACCCTTGCTGAACATGCAGAAGGACTCGCAAAGGAACAAGAGCTACAGACGCGAGGCTTGAAGCGACAGCAGGAGCTTCAACAAGAGCTAAAGCAAAATGAAGTGCGGGCAGATGAGCGGCGTATGCTGCAAGAGGCTGTGCAACGGTTGCAACAGCTGGAAATCGCGAATGAGCAATTGCGTGAAGCTGAACTGGAGTACACCGCTCAGGAGAAACGGCTTGCGCAAGCTGACGAACGTCTAAAGCTGACGGACCAGGAGACACAGGAGACAGAGGCACGGCGTTCTGCCCTTGCTGCACAGGCAGCTGAGGGTATTGAGGCATTGCTGACGTTGGAGGCAGAGATCACCGCCGATATGTCGTCACTGGCCTCCGAGGAAGAACAACTGCGCCACGAGCTCCGTGCGGAGGAGCTGGGGCGTCTCGCACAGCATCTCGCTGCCGAGTTGCGCGAAGGCGAGCCGTGCGCAGTGTGCGGCTCGCTGCATCATCCCGCGCCTGCCGTCGTTGCGGCGCATAGCGCGGATGCCGCTGCGCCAGATGAGCTGCACCGCCTGCGGCTTGGTTTGCAGGAGCTGCGCCTCACACTGCGCCAGCAGTTGCACGAGCAGCGCAGCTTGCTGGCGCAGCCCGCCACCGCAGACAGCGGCGCTGCCGCCACGGGCGAGCCTTTCACGCCTGCGGCAGCGCCAGCAGAGCCGCGCGGTGCCGCCGCTTGGGCGGAGCGCTGCACGGCGCTGGAGCGTGCTGCGGCAGAGCTAGCCGCACGTGCGCATGCACTGCCTGCCGAGGCACAGGCGCTGCGCGAGGCAGACGCCGCCGGACAGCAGCGGCGTATCCGTGCTGCCGCCGAGCAGGAGGCAGCAGCAGCAGCGCTGACGCAGGCACGCAGCAAGCGCGAGGCATGCACCACGCGCAGCGAGGGGCTGCGCGGCGAATGGGCGGCGCAGCTGCCGGATGTCGCTCCGAGCGAAGCTGCGGAGCGTTACCGTGCCATGCAGGAGCGCGACGGGCGTGCGGAAGAGCTGCGTTCCCGGCTGGAGACGAGTGTGACCTTCCTCGAAGGAAAGGCGGCGCGTGTTCAACAGATACAGCAGAGTATCATCGAGGAGGACAAAATCATTATTGCCCGTCGTACAGGGCTCCAAAGCAAAGATGATTCGCTTCGTGAAAAGCTAGCACAGCTCCGAAAATGGGTTGGAGATGGCCAAGCGGCTTCATTGCTGGAAGAAGCGACCTCGCGACTGTTGGGACTGAAAAACGGAGCCGAAGCCGCGGCACGCCGCCGTACCGAAGCGGAAGAACGCAAGCAGCAAGCCGTTCATGCTTCACTGATTGCCCGGCAGGCCTCCGACTCGGCAGAAGAAAGACGTCAGATGGCAGAGTCCCGTTGGGGCAACCGTCTGGAAGTCTCCTCCTTCGCTACGGAAGCAGAAGTGATGGAATGCTGCCTGGGACCGGAAGAAGCCGCACGCTATGAGCGTGAAGCGAGTTTGCATCGAGAACAGGAAAAAGAGCTGTCTTCCCGCTTAAAACATGTCGAAGAGCAGCTGAATGGAGCAACGGTAACAGAGGAACAGTGGGAAACGGCCACTGCACAGCTACGTGATTGCCGTGCACGCGACGAAGAGGCGCTTCAGAATCGCGCCAAGGCTGAGCGTGATTTAGAGGACTTGCAGCATCGACACGTCCGCTGGATGAAGCTGGAGTCCAATCGTATACATTTACGTAGCGAAGCGGAAAAAATGTCCAAGCTCCAGTCTGTTTTTCGTGGCAATGCCTTTGTTGAATATATTGCCGAGGAGCAGCTCATGCAGGTCAGCCAGTCAGCTTCACGCCGCCTGCGTTTTCTGACCAAGCAACGTTACGCGCTAGAGGTAGATTCCAGCGGTGGTTTTGTCATTAGTGACGATGCCAACGGTGGGGTCAAACGTCCAGTATCGACCTTGTCCGGTGGCGAAACATTCCTGACCTCCTTGTCGCTTGCGCTTGCGCTGTCGGCTCAAATTCAATTGCGGGGCCAATACCCTCTGCAATTTTTCTTTCTGGATGAAGGCTTTGGAACGTTGGACCCTGAGCTGCTTGACACAGTGATCACTTCACTGGAAAAGCTGCACCACGATCAATTGTCTGTTGGTGTGATTAGTCATGTGCCTGAACTACGGGCCCGTCTGCCGCGCAAGCTAGTTGTTCTTCCAGCAGAGCAGGCTGGAGGCGGCTCACGTGTGGTTATGGAAACTTTTTGAAGTAATGTGATACAGGTCACAGATACAGTTTCAAACTATTGTTATAATACAGCCAAGCCGACAAGTTAATCATACAGCACCCCGGCGGACGTATGCTGCGGAAGAAATCTTCCCGTCATACGTCCGTTCAGAGGGGCTCTGCCAAGAGCTCCCGGGGTGCTTCTTTTTTTTTGCAAGCCGGAATTCGCCCAATTTGATGTAGCAAATAGCCCGTTTTTGAATAACATACGGTATACATGCAAGAGCCTAGGAGGAAACAACCATGGAAAAAAGCATGACAACCGAAAAAGTTACAGCACCGGAACAGACGGATGTTAAAACACTATGTCAAAAACATATGCATCGTTATGTATGCGTATGGGTGAAGGACGGGACAATGTATGATGGCATTGTAGAGCATGTGGATGATGAAAAGATATACTTAGCCGTTCCTATGGGTGGAGACGAGATGGAGAAAGTCAATGTTAATCTCCCATATCCACCTAACAATTGTGGCTGCGGCTCCCGTGCTTATGGTGGTTATGCGTCTTATCCTCCGTATCCGTATCCGTACCCGTACCCAGTACCCGCTTATGCATATGGGTTCCCATACGGACGCCGTCGCTTTAATCGTTTGATTCTGCCACTTGCAGCGTTGACAGCGATTAGCTTGCTGCCTTATTACTAATCCTAATTCCTTAGTCGCCAGATATAGTGAATTCTCTGCTCTCTCCCGCCTACAGTTCTTGTACAGTACAAGTGACTTTAAGGCGCATCCATACATCATCACCATGCAAGGCTGTTTCTTCCATTATGAAGAAACAGCCTCTTTTTCACGTAAACCATCCCAAATATGATCCAATAATTAAAACTGTATCAGTACAGTTCAATGAAATGAAGTATCTTGTTTATCCATAAACCATGGTAACATCTAGCGTGTAAAGAAACATAAGACGGAATAAGCATGTAATGAAATGAGCATGTAATGAGTATGTAAAGAGCAGGTGGGAGGATATTGTGAAAAAATACGTTTCAATTTTATTGGATATAGAACTTAAAATTCGCGAGGGACAATATAAATCAGGTTACAAGCTGCCGTCGGTCCGTGAGGCTTCTGAATTATACAGGTGCAGCAAAAGCACGATTTTGCGGGCATACGCTGAACTTGAAAAGAAACACGCCATCTATTCCATACCGCAAAGTGGATACTATGTAGTGGAAAATTCGGGCGATTTACACCATAGCCATATGCAAGACTTCGTTGATTTTGCTTCGGCCTCCCCGGATTTAAATGTATTCCCTTATCTGGATTTCCAACATTGTTTGAATCAGGCTATTGACACCTACAAATATCATCTGTTCACTTATGGCGATTCGCAAGGACTGGAAACACTGCGTCATACGTTGGTTTCCCATTTGGCTGATACTCAGGTGTTTGCAAAAATGGATCGGATTATCGTTACTTCGGGTGTTCAGCAGGCATTGGAGATACTCGCTAAAATGCCGTTTCCCAATGGCAAAGAAAAGGTTTTGGTCGAGCAGCCAAGTTACGATATATATTTGCGTTTTCTGGAGGAAGAGAACATACCCGTCAGTACCATCGTCCGGACAGCGGAAGGTATGGATTTTCACGAATTGGAGAATCAATTTAAGAACGAGAGCATCAAGTTTTTTTATACCATGTCAAGATATCATAATCCATTAGGAGTCTCTTACAACACAGAGGAGCGAAAAGCGATAGCTGCCTTAGCCGCCAAATATGATGTGTACATTGTAGAAGATGACTATATGGCAGATTTGGGGGCCGATCATCTTTTTGATCCCATTTATGCATACGACCAGACGGACCATGTTATTTATTTGAAAAGCTTCTCGAAAATCATTTTCCCCGGCTTACGATTAGGAGTTGCGGTATTGCCAGAAGCCCTATTAAAGACGTTTAATACCTATAAAAGATATGTCGACACATCTATTTTGTCTCAGGCGGCGCTTGATATTTATATTAAAAATGGAATGTATGAACGCCACAAGCACACGATATGCAACCTGTATTCGGAGCGCGTTCGTGCTCTTAACAAGGCTGTGGAACGATACAATCAGGCCGGATACGTTCAGACTTCAGCTGTAACCTCAGGAGTTTATATGCAGTTTAAACTGCCTCGGACGGTGAATTTGGGACGTTTGGTACAGTGTCTTTCCGCGAGGAACATCCAGGTTGTAGCTGGCAAAGGCTTTTATTTATCAGGCTATAGGGAACAAGAGAAGTTTTTGCGCATAAGTATTTCGCGCGCGCAGTTGGATCAAATTGATGCAGGGGTGAAAGCTATTATAGAGGAAGTTAGTAAGGGAAACTGGTATTAAGACCCTTTTTCCGTTATGATACATATAGAAACATAAGTATAACCAAACATGGCTGTATATGTTTCTATTCAGTGTGGGAAATACATAACTTTGAATGCCGAGAGCAAGGGCTGTTTATGCCTATTTACTTACGATCGGCTCACTGCCAAAGGAGGGTTTTGAATGGACGATCTGTTTTTGAAAATTGTGGATGGAACCATCCCCAGCAAAAAGGTGTTGGAAACCGACAATGTGCTCGCATTTCATGACATCCAGCCTGCGGCGCCAGTACACGTGCTCATTATTCCCAAAAAATATATTCCTTCGATGAACGCTGTGACGGAGGAGGATCTTCCTCTTATCGCGGAGATTCATCGTGTTGCGGTTGAGGTTGCGAAAAAGTTAGGAATCGCTGAGTCTGGCTATCGGTTGATTAACAACTGTGGCCCGGATAGTGGACAAGCGGTGGGGCATCTGCATTATCACTTACTGGGCGGCGCCAAATTGGGTGCCTTGACAGGTATTTCGGACTCACATTCTTAAAAAATGACAGAGCTTGCCTTTTCAGTAATACGGAAGTGAATGGAGAAAAATGGCCCTTTATGTATTCATTTTTTCTTATAGGTTGACACCTGGTTTCCGTTTCACCTATAATAAAATTTGATGAACCGTGTTATTGCTCTTGGACGGTCTGGTCGGAGGGAGGGAAAACTGGTGTCTGAAACTAAAGTTCGCAAAAACGAGACAATTGATGCTGCACTTCGTCGCTTTAAACGTTCCATTGCTAAGGATGGCGTATTGGCTGAGGTGAAGAAACGCAAGCATTATGAAAAGCCAAGCGTAAAGCGCAAGAAAAAGTCCGAGGCTGCTCGTAAGAGAAAGTTCTAGGAGGATCTAAGCAATCATGAATTTGAGCGAACGATTGAACGAAGATATGAAGCAAGCAATGAAGAGTAAGGACAAGTTCAAACTCTCCACCATTCGAATGGTTCGTTCTACGATTAAAAATCTTGAAATAGATTTGAAACGGGATTTGGACGACAACGAAGTGCTTGATATTCTGAGTCGTGAGATCAAACAGCGAAAAGATGCCCTCCATGAATTTGAAAAAGCCGGTCGTGATGAACTTGCGACAAGCACTAAAGCAGAAATAGAGATCATCGCTCAGTACCTTCCCGAACAACTTTCTGAGGAAGAAATTAAAGTTATTGTACAGCAGACCATCCAGGAAACCGGTGCTTCTTCGAAAGCCGAGATGGGGAAAGTAATGACGGCCTTGATGCCTAAGGTAAAAGGCCGCGCTGACGGTAAGCTCGTGAACCAAGCGGTTCAGCAATTTCTGCAATAAACCTGCGACAAACAGGAAAACACAACACCCTCTGTTTACAGAGGGTGTTATTTCTATATAAGCGATGCCTACCATAGAATGTAATGATGAAAGATTCTTATATGTAAGCGTTATCGTTAATTGTGTGAAACGTGATGTCCATTGGGTGCGTAAAGTATCTGACAGCCGTCAGGATTAGCAATATACCCAATAATTTCACATTAAATCCTGAAAACTGTATAGTTTGTCTAACAAAGTTTGGTATGCTGTAACATAGAAAGATCGAAAGGGGGGAGAGAAATGCATAGAGAACATCACCACTCCAGTCGCAAATTGATCTTTTTAACGTTGTGGATTATGGTATCCGTTTTGCTGTTACCCTTAGTTCATTCCGAATCAGCGGCGGCCCAAACTAAAGGTGGAGCTGTGTTTGTTATACCAGTTGATCAGGAAATTGAGCAAGGTCTGGGCAAATTTATGGAACGTGGATTTGCAGAAGCAGCAGATTTCAAAGCAGGTCTGATTTTACTGGATATTAACACTCCCGGTGGACGGGTAGATACAGCGGAGAAGCTGGGCAAACTGATTAAAGACAGTCCAATTCCGACCGTAGCCTATATAAGGGGCGAAGCGGCCTCAGCGGGTAGCTATATTGCGTTGAGCGCAAACAAGATTGTTATGAAACCGGGGAGTATTATCGGAGCAGCAGCGTTAGTAGACGGCAGGGGGCAGGCTATCACAGATCCAAAAACGATAGCTTGGTGGAAGAGTAGCATGGCATCTGCCGCAGAAGCTGGAGGACGTAATCCGGATATTGCCAGAGGTATGGTTGACTCTAAAACGACCATATCTATTCCAGAGATGAACTTTAATAAGGAAAATGGTCAGATCATTTCTTTAACCAGTGAGGAAGCGCTGAAGTTGGGTTATGCGGATCACATCGCGTCTTCCGAACAAGAAGTTATCCAGTGGATGGGTTACAGCATGGATGATGTTATTCATGTGGAGCGAACATGGGCTGAAAAAGCAGCCGAGATATTGACCAACCCAATTGTGCAGACGTTGCTTTTATTTATCGGTATCGCGGGTATCGTTATTGAGCTGCTCGTACCTGGTTTTGGTGTACCGGGAATTTTGGGCATACTCGGATTTGGGTTGTATTTTTTCGGCAATTATATCGCTGGTTTTGCAGGTTCGGAGACGTGGTTGTTGTTTATTATCGGTCTGGCTCTGCTTATCCTTGAAATGTTCATCCCAAGCTTTGGTGTTTTGGGCATTTTAGGTTCAGTCAGTCTTGTCGCCGGAGTTGTTCGCGCAGCATACAACATGCAGCACGCGTTTATATCTTTGGGCATTGCCTTTGCAGCTGCGGTTGCCGTGGTGGCGATCATTGCGGTTGTATTCAAGGACCGAGGGATATGGAACCGTTTTATACTTAAAGAAAGTTTAACGGCTGACCAAGGTTTTTCTTCAGTTGTGAACCGGGAAATGCTATTAGGTCAACGGGGTGTCAGTCTGACACCACTTCGTCCAGCCGGAACGGTGCTGATCGCTGATGAGCGAGTCGATGTTGTAACGAACGGCGAGTTTATTGCTACAGATATGCCGATTATAGTATCCAAAGTAGAAGGTGGGCGTATTGTGGTCAAGGCAGACACTAGCGTCTAAATAAGTAAACAACAAAGAATTAGATTAATGGAGGATGATGCGAGTGTTCGAATCAGGTATTGTCAGCGTTTTGCTGATTGCCGTTGTAGTGATTATTGTATTGAGCGTATTTTTCAGTTTCTTCCCGGTGATGCTGTGGATTTCAGCATTGGCTTCGGGTGTGCGCATTGGTATCATTACGCTGGTAGCTATGCGGTTACGACGCGTCACGCCAAGCCGAATTGTCAATCCGCTCATTAAGGCAACCAAGGCGGGTCTGGGCTTGAACATCAACCAGCTGGAAAGCCATTTTCTCGCAGGAGGGAATGTAGACCGAGTGATCAATGCGTTGATTGCTGCGCAGCGAGCTAACATTCCGCTTGAGTTTGAACGTGCGGCAGCGATTGACCTTGCGGGACGGGATGTTCTGCAAGCGGTCCAAATGAGCGTTAATCCGCGTGTTATTGAGACACCTATTGTGGCTGCGGTAGCCAAGGATGGTATCGAAGTAAAGGTTAAAGCTCGTGTTACGGTGCGTGCCAACATTGATCGACTTGTTGGGGGTGCCGGAGAAGAAACGATTATTGCACGGGTCGGTGAAGGTATTGTTACAACCGTAGGTTCCAGTAACTCGCATAAGGACGTATTGGAGAATCCAGATTCAATTTCAAGAACTGTATTGTCCAAAGGTTTGGATGCCGGGACAGCATTTGAAATCCTGTCCATTGATATTGCGGACGTTGATGTAGGTAAAAATATCGGTGCTTTTCTACAAACAGAGCAGGCGGAAGCGGACAAACGTATTGCGCAGGCAAAAGCGGAAGAGCGGCGTGCGATGGCTGTAGCGCAGGAGCAGGAAATGAAGGCACGTGTTGTAGAAATGAGAGCACGCGTGGTGGAATCCGAGTCCGAAGTGCCGCTGGCAATGGCTGAAGCGCTGCGTGGCGGGAAGCTTGGCGTCATGGACTATATGAATTTGAAAAATATTGAGGCAGATACGCAAATGCGTGGCTCCTTGGGCAAACCGAATGAGAACTCGGGGAATGACAACAAGAACCGGGATTAATAACGGGACATAGCCGATGAATTACGGCAGCTAGGTGGTGAGTAATGAACTTTATCAGCTGGATCTTTGAACATTTGTATATCCTGATCGTGATTGGCTTTGCTTTGGTGTCCTTCTTGGGGAAAAGCATCCAAGGTACAGGGCGGAAATCACCGCCGCGAAAAGGTATGCCTACCTTTGGGGGTGATCATGGTTCTCGCGGGCCCTCGACGTCATCCAGACCCTTCACAACGGAACATGGGCAAGAGCAGCGCCAGCAGGATGTTGCTGGTGAGTTGCAACGTCAATTTCCTAATGAACGACGGGCGGTTATGGAAGCTCGTCGTATAGAAGAAGTGGGCGATCGGTCGGAAACGGAAGAACGGATGGACCGGGATTCATTAGATAACGGTTCGACTCTAGAGGATCGGATCCGTGCTATGGAAGAAGAACGCAGATTGGTTTTAGCCCGTCTCGATCGTATATCCAACGCGAGGGAGTCAGGGGAAATTACAGATGCGCCAGAGATAGCTTCGCAAGACCGTAATACGGTGGATACGGCTGATCTGCGCAGAGGTGTGATTTGGGCAGAAATATTAGGTCCTCCGCGTTCCAAGCGCTACATGGGTGGAGGAAGACGTTAAAATGATAGTGGATCCGTCACGGCTTTGGCTGTGGCGGGTCTTTTTTTGTGATGCTTTAGGAATACATAAGCATGCTCAGAATAAAAAGTGAATTAACGACAAATCTCTAATTACCTGACAACGGATGTGATAATCTCTTGTGTGCCCTAGGTTTCTAACATTTGCTGTCATCTAAAATGGTGGCATTTTGTCTAATTTAGGGCCTCATTTATGAAAATATATTCGTGAAAAATGATCAAATGTAACAATATGAATGAGGCTTTCCGAAAGCAGTTTTCATTTTTTCTTTTTTATATATAATGTTCTCAATGATAGATACTTATGAAAATTTACTCCATATTTAGCTAAAATTTGATTTAAATTGAGGTGATAAACAAGATTATAAAAATGAAAAATTAATTTTTAGGAGGATGGAATGGATGGGGAATAGCTTGTTCAGAAAGAAGAACATTGATCAGTTGATTGCTGCTACGCGGGGGGAAAAAGCACTCAAAAGGGAACTGGGTGCGTTTGATTTAACGATGCTTGGAATCGGAGCCATTATTGGGACGGGGATTTTTGTGTTGACAGGTACGGGAGCAGTTACAGCTGGTCCAGGCTTGGTTCTTTCTTTTGTGATTGCGGGACTCGCCTGTTTATTCGCAGCATTGGCTTATGCGGAGTTTGCATCCACCGTTCCAGTATCCGGTTCTGTTTACACTTTTACATATGCAACGATGGGGGAACTATTGGCCTTTATTATTGGATGGGATTTAATTTTGGAATACATGCTGGCAGCCAGCGCCGTTTCCGCAGGTTGGTCGGGTTACTTTGTATCATTTTTGAATGGAATTGGCCTTCACATTCCGCTTGAATTTACTGCTGCACCTGGGGCTTTAAAAGACCAAATGACTTATTTTAATCTCCCAGCTTTTTTAATTTTGATGGGTATCACGTTCTTGCTTTATTTTGGGATAAAAGAATCAAAACGGATAAACAACATCATGGTAATCATAAAAATTGTTGTTATTTTATTGTTTATCATCGTTGCTTTTAAATATGTGAAGCCAGATAACTGGACACCGTTTATACCGTTTGGGTTCAATGGTGTGTTTGGAGCCGCAGCTCTTGTGTTTTTTGCTTTTATTGGTTTTGATGCTGTTTCATCAGCAGCTGAAGAAACCAAAAATCCCGCTCGTGATTTACCGCGGGGTATTATATTCTCACTTGTTGTTTGTACATTTTTGTATGTCGTTGTTAGCGCGATTATGACTGGTATAGTACCGTTTATGCAATTTGAAGGTATCTCTCACCCTGTGTCATTGGTATTGCAGGTTGCGGGCCAGAACTGGGTTGCAGGTATTATAGATATAGGAGCTATCTTAGGAATGACAACGGTCATGCTGGTTATGCTCTATGGTCAAACTCGCATTATGTTTGCTATGTCACGTGACGGCTTAGTCCCCAAAGTATTATCCAAGGTTCATTCCAAATATAAAACGCCCTACATTAACACGTTGTTTTTCGGTACTTTATCTGCATTAATGGGTGGGCTGATCCCGCTAGATGAGTTAGCTAGTTTGGTGAACATTGGAACCCTGTCAGCATTTATTCTGATTTCGATCGCCGTCATCGTTATGAGAAAAACACAACCTGATTTGCCAAGGGCCTTCCGATGTCCTGGAGTTCCGTATATTCCAATCCTGGCTATCGTTTCATGTGGGGTGCTCATTCTTAATTTGAATGGTCAGACATTTATTCGCTTTATTATTTGGCTTGTCATTGGTATGGCTGTTTACTTCTTATACTCTAGAAAAAACTCTCTTTTGAATCGAGATACCGAGAAATAACCGTGTCATATAATGAAAATCAAAAAAGCCAACCTTGTTTTCGATATGAAAACGAGGTTGGCTTTTTTGATTGTGAATTTTGAAAGAACCCATCTTTTGCCTCTGCAATATAGTAGCAGCTACGAATTGTAAGTTTAGCCTCATAAATGCGGGGACTGGATCATAAAATGTACAGAACAGATATCTGTGGCGCTGGTGTAATGGTGTTCACTGATAATAAGAATATACGATGAAAAGCCAGCAGCGTAGCTGCCATGAAACATCTATGGGCCGAATGGCAATAACAGAAGATGAAAAAATAGCAGCGTGCTGTCATCAAAACAACTATGAGCCGATGGATAACAGATGTTTTGATGACGGGAAAGGAGATTTCGCCGTATGAGCAGGATGAGCCGCAAACTGCGAAAGTGGGCCAGCGAGACGCTGGAGCTTCCGCAGGACATTCTATTTGACTTGCCGCGGTTAACCCTCATCGGCAGCCGCCAGCTTTATGTGGAGAATCACCGGGGCGTGGTGGATTTCACGCCGGATCAGCTCGTACTTGCACTTGCGCAAGGCAGGCTGAGGGTGTCCGGCCATGATCTAGTCATTACGTCTATTCTGCCAGAGCAGGTAAGTGTGGAGGGACATATAACGGATATCCAAATGGAAGGAACGGAGGAAGGCTCGTGAAACATCCTGCTTTAGCAAAGCTGCATGGCACGGTTACCCTTGCTGTCAAGGGCGAAAGTGTGGAAGATTTCATTAATTTACTCACCGATCAACATATACCTGTTTGGAACGTGCGGCCGATGGGTACTAGACATGCAGAAATGAACCTTCTGCTGCCGCACGTCTTCCTCCTACGCCCGCTTTTGAGAAGGACAGGCTGTAAAATGCATGTTCTGAAGCGGCAAGGGCTTCCCTTTACTGTTATACGACTTGCCAAACGTAAATTTTTTCTGGCTGGATTGGCTTTGTTCTGGGTAGGTCTCCTGCTGATGTCTTCGCTTATCTGGGACATTGAAGTGAAGGGGAATGATAAGCTCTCGACGGAATCCGTTCTCAAAGCCGCCCGACAGGAGGGGCTGTATCCGTTTCAATGGAGCTTTCGTCTTTCCAGTCAAGACAAGCTTTCCCGTGCGCTCATGCAGAAGCTTCCAGAGGCATCCTGGATCGGTGTGGAAAAACAGGGTACTTTGGTGACGATTCAGGTTGTTGAAGCTTCACAGCCTACCCCTGCGCCGCTCTACAGCCCACGTCATATCATCAGTAAGGCAGACGCGGTAGTCACTGAAATTTTTGCCGAGCAGGGTCGTCCTGTCGTGCATAAAAATACGCGTGTCAAAAAAGGAGCCATTCTCATCTCGGGAACGCTTGGAGATGAGGAGAATCAGCAGCAGGTCGTAGCCAAAGGAGAGGTTAAGGGTCTTGTATGGCATGAATACGAAATTAGCAGTCCCACGGTGCAACGCAGCAGCACGTATACAGGTACCAGTCACGACCGCTTGTATCTGGTGTTAGGCAACCGTGCGATACAATTATGGGGATATGGGAAAATACCTTATTCTACACATAAAACAACAGTTGAACATGATCCGCTAACATGGCGTTCCTACAAACTTCCGATGGGTTGGATGACCGAAAGTGTGAGGGAGACAAAGATACAAGAGCAGAAGCTTACGGAAGCAGAAGCGAAAATGTCAGGAATAGAAGGCGCGCGAGCTGATATTTTAGCTAAATACGGCAAAGGAACGAAAATAATAAGCCAAAAAATTTTGCATGAGAAGAGAGAGAATGGTAAAGTTTATATGAAAGTGCTTTTTGAAGTGGAGCAGGATATTGCGGAAGAACTTCCGTTAGTTCATAACCAAGGAGAATGAGGCTATTTGGCAGAACAACAACGCAGCATACAAATTGCATTGAACAATGCGGGAGAAGGACAGGCGTTATTTGGCCCGCAGGATTCCTTTTTAAAATTAATCGAAGCCGCTATTCCAGCAAAAATAGCATCTCGTGAGGCAGAAGTTAATGTTTTTGGTAATGCACACGAGGTGGAAGTGCTCGAACAATTGTTCGATGTATTACTCCAGTTAATTCGCAATGGGTATATACTGACCGAAAGGGACGTCCATTATGCGATTGAATTGGCCAAAGATTTGCGCGCTGATCAGCTGCTCGATTTGTTCAAGGGTGAAATTACGACGACGTTTCGGGGTAAACCGATTCGCGTCAAAACGATTGGACAAAAGCACTATGTAACCACGATTAAGAAACGCGATATTGTATTTGGAATTGGGCCGGCGGGTACTGGTAAAACCTATCTGGCTGTAGTGCTGGCCGTAGCTGCCCTGAAGGAAGGTTCAGTCAAGCGCATTGTACTGACTCGCCCTGCGGTGGAAGCAGGTGAAAATTTAGGTTTTTTACCAGGGGATTTACAGGAAAAGGTTGATCCGTATTTACGCCCATTGTATGATGCCCTATACGATGTGATGGGCCCAGAGCAGACTGCAAAGGCACTGGAGCGCGGGTTAATAGAAATTGCACCTTTGGCTTATATGCGGGGACGTACGCTGGATGATTCATTTATTATTTTGGACGAAGCGCAAAACACCACACCCGAGCAAATGAAAATGTTTTTGACTCGACTTGGCTTCGGCTCCAAAATGGTAATTACCGGCGATGTCACGCAAATTGATTTGCCTCGTGGCAAAAAATCCGGTCTGATTGAAGCGAATGCGATTTTACAAGGGATTGAGGAAATAGGCTTTGTCCAGTTTGCAGAAGAGGATGTTGTCCGTCATTCCCTTGTTCAAAAAATCATTGTTGCTTATGACCGTGTTGCCGAGAATCAAGGATAGCCATTCAAGTATGAGTATGGTGTGTACGATCAGAAAAAGTAATAAAATAAGCAGTGTAGCTGCCTTAGAAAAAGATGATGGAGAGGGATTGTTTTAGATGACCTCGAAGGAATTATCTAAAGGGAAAACGTTCCAGCATAGAATGAATGGATGGAAGTATAGCGTGGCGACACGCTATCTTCTGTTTTTATTTTTGGTGGTTCTTTTTTATGTAGGCTTTGCGTCCAAGCTCCTTCCCGAGCGTTATGATATTCGGGTAAATCAACCGAGTGAAAAGGAAATTGTCGCCCCGATGCAGCTTCCTAACAGTAAGGCGACTTTGAAGGCTCAAGAGGAATCAGCTGAACGTGTGCAGCCCATGTATACCATTGTGCCCGTTCGCAACGATAACCTGATTACTGGTATTTTGGATCGAATTGAACGGCTCAATCAGGATGATCAGGTTTCCAGAGCAGATAAGATTTCGATTTATAAGGATGAGATTCCGCAACGTGCACGGGAATTTGTGCAAAATTTTGTGAATAACAGCCGTAATGCAGATGCCTACCCAGATAAGCTGCTGGATGAAGTGCTGGAAAAAACGAAAGAGCAAACGTACCGAATTCCAGAGGAGACATTCATTAAAATTCCGCGCCTTACATCTGAGGATATTGCTGAAATGCGGCCTGTTGCCCGTGAGATTGTGACAGGGTTGATGAATGATCAAATTACGGATGCTCAGACAGCCCGAGCGAAAGTAGCTGAGCGGGTTAGTACAAGCTCGCTTACTAAGCGTACTTCACGGGAGGTTGTTCAGGAACTTGCAAGGCTTGTGATTACCGCCAACAAGTTTTATGATGATACAGCTACGAAGGACGCCAAGGTACAGGCTCGTGAAGATACACCGACAGTTTACATTAAACAGGGTGAAGTACTCGTCAAGAAGGGTGAGATTATTACCCAGGAAATCTATACACTGCTTGATGAAAATGAATTGCTCAAGGATAAAATCAATTATTGGCCACAATTTGGCCTACTGATGTTGTCTATGATGCTGGCATTGGGCCTGTTTATGTATATTCGTCAATTTCAATCACGAACACGAAACTTCAAGTATAATAATGCGCAGTTGCTCATGCTAGTATTAATCTTTGTGATTACAGTAGGAGCAATGATGTTAATTTCCATACTGCAGAACAGTGAACGTTCCTATCTCGGCTATCTGGCGCCTATCGCGCTTGGAGCTATGCTCGTAACGCTGTTGCTTGATATGTCGTTGGCTTTTGTATGTGCCGTTATATTCAGTATATTGGCAAGTGTTATTTTGAATGTCCGTCAGGGACAAATTTTTGACTTTAATTTTGGATTTTTTGCTATTGTGGTCTGTCTGGCAGCGATTTTCTCTACCCATCGAGCCAGCCAGCGTTCAACACTGTTCAAAGGGGCGATTATGGTATGCCTGTTCGGTGCCCTGTCTGTTTTTTCTCTGGCACTGATTGACCAAGGGAATTGGACTCAAACGACGACGCTCTATGGGGTAGCTTTTGCTTTTGCAGGCGGTCTGATAACAGCAATACTTGTTATTGGGCTAATGCCATTTTTTGAGTCTACTTTTGGTATCTTGTCGGCACTGAAGCTTGTTGAGCTGTCGAATCCCAACCATCCATTGCTCCGCAAGCTGCTTACGGAGACACCGGGAACGTATCATCATAGTGTAATGGTGGGTAATCTGTCAGAGGCCGCAGCGGAGGCTATAGGAGCAAACGGCTTGTTGTGCCGGGTTGGTTCGTATTATCATGATATTGGTAAAACCAAGAGGCCTTCGTACTTCATTGAAAATCAAAATGGGTTGGAAAATCCACATGATTCAATAGAGCCCAAGCTTAGCAAATCCATCATTATCGCCCATGCTCGTGACGGCGTGGAAATGCAATTGGATTACAAGCTACCCAAGCCAATTCGCGATATTGCCGAGCAGCACCACGGAACGACATTCTTACACTATTTTTATCACAAGGCGTTGCGTGAGGCTGAAGAGCGGGGGGTGGAGCCTGACTTCACGGAGGATGATTTCCGTTATCCGGGACCGAAGGCTCAGTCTAAAGAGTCTGCTGTGGTGGGAATTGCTGATAGTGTGGAGGCAGCAGTTCGTTCCTTACGGAAGCCGACGGTGGAACAGGTTGAATCCATGATTGAGAAAATTATTAAGAGCCGTCTTGATGATCACCAATTTAACGACTGCGAGCTGACCATGCGGGAGCTTGATATCGTGGCTCAAACCCTCAAGGAAACAGTAATGGGGATTTTCCATTCCCGTATTGAGTATCCAGAGGAAAGGCCCAAGTCTGAAAACGGAAAAGCTTAATATAACTTGTGCATGAAGCACGGGTAGAGCACTAGAATTAAAAGGAGCGGTTGGCATGGGCCTTCAATTAGCTTGGAATAATGAACAAAACGATATGGTAATTAACGAATCTTTAATTACGCTGCTGAACACCTTATTAGAGGAGGCAGGCAGAGTGGAAGGAGTCACAGACGGTGAGGTAGCCCTTACCTTCGTTAATGATGAGCAAATTCATGAGTTGAACAGGGACTATCGGGGAATTGATCGTCCCACCGATGTGTTGTCTTTTGCTATGAAGGAGACACTGGATGAAGAGCTTGAAATTATTTACGAACCGAATGAAGAAAATTCATTGAATGATGTACCGGATGTTCTGGGGGATATTATAATCTCTGTACAGACAGCGCAAGCTCAGAGCGAAGAATACGGACATTCCATTGAGCGTGAAATCGGTTTTTTGTTTGTTCACGGCTTTCTGCATCTGTTAGGCTATGATCATCAGGATGATGTGAGTGAAGCTGAAATGATGGGCAAACAGGAAGCTGTACTGGCTCAAGCGGGGTTGACAAGGTAATGAGACGTCAGCCTTGGAGAATGACCTTTCGCTATGCTGCAGAAGGCGTGATGTATGCTCTGCGTACGCAAGTCAATATGCGGATACATGTGGCCGTGGCGTTCCTTGTCATTGTAGCAGGCTTAACTCTGCACATCTCCCGGCTCGACTGGTTATTCGTCTGCGTGGCTATCGCTATAGTCATTGTAGCCGAACTGTTCAACACCGCTGTTGAAGCAGCGGTGGATCTCATCTCACCTGATATTCATCCGCTGGCCAAAGCGGCTAAAGACACCGCCGCCGGAGCCGTGCTCCTGGCAGCGGTTTTTGCTGTAATTATTGGTATATTTGTGTTTTATAGGCCTATGTTGACGTTAATTAGTTCGCTGTTTTAATGGAAAAACCAAAATAAAATAGGTGCTTAATCGCGCTGGAGGAAATGAAATGGCTAAGAAACACTTTAAATCAGGCTTTGTCGCAATTGTTGGCAGACCCAATGTCGGAAAATCAACTCTGATGAACCACGTCATTGGGCAGAAGATCGCCATAATGTCGGACAAGCCACAAACTACACGCAACAAAATTCACGGCGTATTTACTACAGAGGAAACGCAAATTGTATTTTTGGATACACCCGGGATTCATAAGCGCCAGTCAAAATTAGGCGATTACATGAATCAGACTGCCTTTAATACGTTAGGTGAAGTGGAAGCGGTGCTTTTTCTTATTGACGCTGCTGAAGGTCTAGGTGGTGGCGACCGTTTTATTGCTGAACAGCTTAAACAAGTAAAAACGCCAGTTATCTTGGTGCTGAATAAAATTGATCGCATTGAGCCGGAAGCGTTGTTGCCCCTGATTGAGCAGTATCGCAAGTTGTACGACTTTGCAGAAATCGTACCGATCTCGGCCAAAATGGGCAACAATGTAAAGACCCTGCTGGAGCAGGTGCAAAAATACTTGCCAGAAGGTCCGCAATATTATCCGGATGATCAAATTACCGACCATCCTGAACAGTTTGTTATTGCCGAGCTGGTACGGGAAAAAATTCTGCATATGACACGTGAGGAAGTACCCCATTCTATTGCCGTTATGATTGAAGACATGAAAGTGCAGGATAATGGTGTAGTGCATATTATGGCTGTTATTTTTGTAGAGCGTGACTCCCAGAAGGGGATCATTATCGGCAAACAGGGAGCAATGCTCAAAGAGGTGGGCAAACAGGCCCGCCAGGATATCCAAAACCTGCTAGGCTCCAAGATTTTCCTGGAACTTTGGGTTAAGGTAAAAAAAGACTGGCGCAACCAGGAACGCGTCCTTCGTGACCTTGGCTTCCATCGCGACGCTTAAAAACAGAATTCGATACTACGTCACTTTAGTTCAAGGATTTATTGAGGCTAAAAAAATGGATATTAAATAAATATGTATAGTTGTTGTAAGCATCATAAAAAAGCCGTCCGATCTCTATGACTGAGATAAGTAACAGTCTTCTGGTCATTCAAAGCGCCGCACATATGCGGCGCTTAACTCTTGCTCTTTTTTACCCTTTTCGTCCAGTGATGAAATAAGGAGCATTTTTAACGCAATCCATTTATTTCATCGCATACTTCTCCTCTCTTCGCATCATCCTATTTTTGAGATGCAAACGTCATTTCCGAAGAAAGGATGAATACAATTGCGAGATTTTTCGTGGAAGTATTTTGCGATGACTGGAGATGTCGGTGCGTATCTGTTATATCGGGAGAGCGCCGTGACAAGGGAGCAAGACACGGATGAGGGAGAGTCGGACGAGCATGAAGAAGCCCGTGAATAGTACAAGCCACTGGCTTCTTCGCGAATGTTTGGGGGAAGAGGCATGCTTTACAGGGTGGAAGGAATCGTCATCCGCAGCATGGATTACGGTGAGGGGAACAAAATTATTACGCTTTGCACCGAAAGCGGAGGCAAAGCAGGCGTGCTGGTCAGAGGTGCAAAAAAGTCCAAAAGCCGTCACGCTGCTTTAACGCAGCCGTTTACGTACGGTGAATTCGTTTTTTTTCGAAACACAGGCTTAGGCACGTTGAATGCCGGTGAAATCATCCAATCCCACCATACATTACGCGAGGATATTACTAAGGCTGCTTACGCTTCTTATGCTTGTGAATTGCTCGATCGGGTGTTACAGGATGAGGAAACAGGTGCGTTCTGGTTTAAGCAGCTAAAAGCATGTTTGGAGGCGCTGGAGAGTGGCAAAGATCCGCTGATCGTCATGAGTATTTATGAATTTAAAATATTGCAGGCGGCCGGATATGCTCCTCAGCTTGATGCATGTATTTCAAGTGGTCAACAATGTGCTGATGAAGATATGTTTGTCAGTCCGAGGCTAGGCGGAGTTTTGTGTCGGAGCTACAAGCATTTTGATCCAGCTGCATTGAGCGTGACTCCACGTACATTGAAGTTGCTGCGCTTGTTCGCCAGAATGGATTTGAATCGGCTCGGCAACATTGACGTGAAGGACTCCACTAAGCTGGAGATCAAACATGTCATGCGTCAGTTCATGGATATGCAGTTGGAGGTCAAGCTGAAATCCCGCAATTTCTTGGATCAGCTCGACAAGTACGATATGTGAAACGCCCTATTCTCTTGACTGTATTGCTGAAAACGTGTAATATCCTACTATATATCTCCTTCGGGAGCAGATGCATTGAACGAGAAAGTAGCGGGATGTATTCTCTGTAATTAGCGAGTTGGGGACGGTGTAAGCCCAGCGGGAATTCTTCGTGAACAAGGCACTCGGGAGCATCTGAATGGACACGGAAAAGAGGATTACGATCTGATTGGTGATGTAGGATCGCAATCAAGTAGGGTGGAACCGCGGGAGTCAGCTCTCGTCCCTACGTCTGTACAGGCGTAGAGGCGGGGGCTTTTTGCTGTCTCTAGCAAGGCTTTTGGGATAAAATAGCCCTGTACATACGAGCTTAATGAGAAGAAATCACCAACATTTGAGGGAAGTAGAAAGGGAGCGTGTACCAATGAATTTTCAGCAGATGATTTTAACGCTGCAACAATTTTGGGCTGAACACAACTGTATTATTGTACAGCCGTATGACACGGAAAAAGGGGCAGGCACGATGAACCCAATGACGTATTTACGTTCGATCGGACCTGAGCCGTGGAATGTAGCTTATGTTGAGCCTTCTCGTCGTCCGTCAGACGGACGTTATGGTGAGAACCCGAATCGCCTGTATCAGCATCATCAGTTCCAAGTAGTTTTGAAGCCTTCACCGGATAACATTCAGGAATTGTATTTGGAGAGTTTGAGCCGTTTGGGCATTAACCCTCTGGAGCATGATATTCGTTTCGTTGAAGACAACTGGGAAGCACCGACGCTGGGAGCGTGGGGCTTAGGTTGGGAAGTATGGCTGGACGGTATGGAAATTACTCAATTCACGTATTTCCAGCAAGTGGGCGGTATTGATGCCAGTCCGGTTGCCGTAGAAATCACGTACGGTATGGAGCGTCTTGCTTCCTACATCCAGGACAAGGAGAATGTGTTCGATTTAGAGTGGGTCAATGGAATCACGTACGGTGATGTTTTCCACCAGCCTGAATTTGAGCATTCCAAGTATACGTTCGAAGTATCTGACGTCAAAATGCTCTTTACTCTTTTTAATATGTATGAAGAAGAGGCAAATAAAGCGATGGCGCAGCACCTTGTATTTCCAGCTTATGATTATGTGCTGAAATGTTCTCATGCGTTCAACTTGCTGGACGCTCGCGGAGCGATCAGCGTGACGGAACGGACTGGGTTTATTATACGAGTACGTAATTTGGCGCGTCAGGTGGCTGCCACCTATCTGGAGGAGCGCGAGAAGCTGGGCTTCCCGCTGTTGAAGAAAGGAGGTGCGGCAAATGTCTAAGGATTTATTGTTTGAGATCGGGTTGGAAGAAGTCCCTGCACGTTTTATCCCGAATGCGATTCAGCAGTTGAAGCAGCGTATGACGGCGTGGCTTGACAGCTCGCGTATTGCTTATGGTGCTGTAGAGGCTTATGCTACACCTCGCCGTTTGGCGGTACTTGTCAAGGAAGTAGCGGAGAAGCAAGAAGATATTAACGAAGAAGTTAAAGGTCCTTCCCGCAAAATCGCACTCGACGAAGCTGGTAACTGGAGCAAGGCTGCACTAGGCTTTGCTCGCAGCCAAGGTGTTGATCCTGAACAGTTCACATTCAAGGAGCTTGGAGGCGTGGAATATATTTACGCCACTAAGAGCAGCATAGGTGTACCAACAGCGGATGTACTGTCCGAAGGTTTATTGCACATTTTACATGCCATGACATTCCCTAAATTCATGCGCTGGGCAAGTTATGACTTTAAATTTGTTCGTCCGATCCGCTGGTTGATTGCCTTATTTGGTAACGATATTGTTAATTTGGAGATTGCCGGCGTGCAGTCAGGAAATGTGACAAGAGGGCATCGTTTCCTGGGACAGGATGCCGTTGTAGCAAGTCCAGCTGACTATGTTGAAGTACTTCGCAAGCAGCATGTCATTGTGGACATTGAGGAACGTCAAACGCTTATTGTAAAGCAAATTGAAGCGCTGGCTGCCGAAAAAGATTGGACGATTGCGGTCAAGGATGATCTGCTGGAAGAAGTGCTGTATTTGGTGGAAACCCCAACAGTACTGTTCGGAGGTTTTGATCCTGCGTTCCTGAACATTCCGAAGGATGTACTCATTACTTCCATGCGTGAACATCAACGCTATTTCCCAGTGCTGGATCGCACAGGAGAGCTACTGCCATACTTTGTTACGGTACGTAACGGAGGAAGTCAATCGCTGGAAGTCATTGCTAAAGGGAATGAAAAAGTATTGCGTGCGCGGCTGTCTGATGCCAAATTCTTTTATGAAGAAGATCAGAAGCTGGAAATTAAAGATGCACTCTCCAAACTGGAAAGTATCGTTTTCCACGAAGAGCTGGGAACGGTTGGAGACAAAGTGCGCCGGATTCGTCGTATTGCTGATGCTCTGGCAGAGAAACTTCACGTTTCCTCAGATACACAGGAATCGGTTAGTCGAGCAGCGGATATTTGTAAATTTGACCTGGTAACACAAATGGTATATGAGTTCCCTGAACTGCAAGGTGTGATGGGTGAGGATTATGCTCGTAAGGCTGGAGAGAAGGAAGAAGTGGCGAGAGCGGTGTTTGAGCATTACCAACCGCGTTATGCAGGAGAAACGGTTCCTTCAACGAATGCTGGAGCGATTGTAAGTATCGCAGACAAGATAGATACCATTACAGGATGCTTCTCCATCGGTATTATTCCAACAGGTTCACAGGACCCTTACGCGCTTCGTCGTCAGGCAGCAGGTATTGTGCAAATCTTGTTGGATCGTAAGCTTTCGGCTACGTTGTCTGATGTGTTCAATATCGCGCTCGATGTGCACGGCAACCTTGGAAATATGAAACGTTCCGCGGATGAAATACGTAAAGAATTACATGAGTTTTTCGGATTACGGGTGAAGAAACTATTGTCTGAGACACTTCGCTATGACGTTGTGGATGCTGTGCTTGCAGCTGGATATGACGATGTTGCTTCCGTTGTTAACCGCGGAACTGCATTAATGACTGCCGTACAAACAGGTGAGGTATTCAAACCAACAGTTGAATCCTTTAATCGTGTAGGCAATCTGGCTGCTAAAGCAGTGCATAAGTTAGTTAATACGAGTGAGTTTACGGAGCAAGGCGAAAAAACGCTTTACGAAGCATGGTCTAGCGCTTATGAATCTTATAGCGTAGCTTTACAGGAAGGTGATGCGACACGAGCGTTAGCGCTTGCTTCATCCATTACCCCTGCGGTGACGGCATTCTTTGATTCCGTTATGGTTATGGCTGAGGATGATGCTGTTCGTAATAATCGTTTGGCATTGCTGGCTGCTATTGACTCAGAACTGAAGCGTTTTGCCGATTTTTCCAAGCTTGTAGTTTAAACGTTAGTTGTGATAGTATGAACAACTTGAAAAAATGGGTATAAATATACGGAACGGTGTGAGAGTAATCTTGCAGCCGTTCCGTATTTTACTCGAATGCGGATGGAGATGGGGGATGCTCATGGAGGGAACCGGAACTTTACTGGATGTGCGGATCGTTGTTGACGGGGACGCTTGTCCTGTTAAAAGTGAAATTGCGGAGATAGCTTCCCTTTTTCATATTGAGGTTATTATGGTATCTTCATATGATCATCTCATTCAGGGCAGCAAAGGCGTAAGCGTCGTTAAAGTAGACCGAAGCGACCAAAGTGCCGATCTCTATATTGCCAATCATATCCGCCGCGGTGATATTGTAACCACCAATGATTATGGTCTTGCTGCACTTGCCTTGGCAAAAGGTTGTGAAGTGATGTCTTTTCGCGGAGCTATGTATCGAAACGATTCGATTGATTTCATGCTTGATCGACGCCATACTTCTGCCAAAGAACGGAAAAAAGGACGTTATGGAAAAGGTCCTAAACCGTTTACATTAGAGGATCGTGAAGTTTTTCAACATAAACTGACAAAACTTTTACTTCGCTTGCAGGAGAATGAGTAACGGTATCGAATTATATTTACGTGCTAAAGAGATGAAGGTGGTTAATATGAGTGCCGGACAAGGCAACATACCGGACGATATCATTGAGTCGGTTTTACAACATCATGATATTGTAGATACGGTAAGCAAGTACGTGCATTTGACCAAGCAGGGGAAATATATGAAAGGCCTCTGTCCTTTTCATTCCGAAAAAACCCCTTCATTCACCGTGACACCGGATCGTCAGATTTTTTACTGCTACGGCTGCGGCGCGGGAGGCAATGCCATCAAATTTATGATGGAAATCGAAGGACTATCCTTTCCCGAAGCTGTCAGGACAATGGCAGAAGAAAGTCATATCCCGCTCGGCGAATGGCAGGGACGTGATTCATCGCATCAGCATCCTGAGTTGGACAGGCTGTTGCAAGCGTATGAGTTAACTTCTAAGATGTACCATTTTTTGCTTAAAAATACGGAGCACGGCAAACCAGCCATGGAATACTTGCGCTCACGGGGATTCAGTGACAAGATCATTGATCAATTTCAAATTGGCTATGCACCCAACCGATGGGATACGATCGTTCAGTTTCTGGAGAAGCGTTCTTTTGATCCCGTGGAGATGGAAAAGGGAGGGCTCATTTCTCCCCGGCATGAGGGTGATGGATATGTGGATCGATTCAGGGATCGTATCATGTTTCCCATTTGGAATCGCAACGGAAAAGTTATTGCCTTTGCAGGCCGTATACTTGGTGAGGGACAGCCGAAGTATTTGAATTCACCGGAGACCAAGCTATTCAACAAGAGCCGAACGCTGTACAATCTCCATCATGCTAAAACCTCAATTCGCAAGCTACGCCAAAGTGTTCTTTTTGAAGGCTATGGTGATGTTATCTCGGCGTGGGAAGCTGGCGTACAAAATGGGGTGGCCGCCATGGGCACTGCTCTAACGGAGCACCATGCTACGATGTTAAAAGGACTGTGCGACGAGGTTATTATTTGTTATGATGGTGACCGGGCAGGACAAGCTGCTGCGCTTAAAAATTTTCCGCTGTTGGAAAATGCGGGGCTTCACGTGAAAGTAGCGCTGGTCAGTGACGGTATGGACCCGGATGATTTTATCCGGCAATACGGCGGCGAACGATTCCAGCGCCAAATTATCGAAAGTGCTGTTTCAACGGTGAAATTTAAGCTTATATATCTGAAAAAAAACCATATACTGCAAGAGGAAGAAGGAAGAATCGCGTATTCCCGCGAAGCATTAAATGTCATTGCACCTCTGTCATCCCCGACCGAGCGGGAAGTGTATCTGCGCGAAGTATCATCCGAAGTCAAGGTGGATTTTGAAACCTTGAAGCAAGAATGCAATTTACTCCGTCAATCCCTGCAAAAAAAACAGAACTTTGGGGATAATAACGAAAATGGGTGGAATAATGGTAGGCATAAAAAAGGGCAGGTCTCCACACCTAATCTGTTGCCAGCTTACCATGTGGCTGAACGCAGGCTGCTTCACTGGATGATGCAGGATTTGGAAGCTGCAGAGTATGTAGAAAAGCATCTGGGCGACGCCTTTAATATTGAGGATCATGCAGCAATTGCTGCTTATCTATATGCCTATTACGCGCAAGGGAAGTTACCGGATACAAGCCGTTTTATTTCATCTTTGCAAGACGACCGACTGGAGAAGAACGTAAGTTCGATCATGATGATGGATGCTCCAGGCGTATGGGCACCGCACATTTTGGATGATTATATTCATCAAGTGCGAAAATTTCCATTGCAGGAGCAACTGGATTTGAAAAGGGAAGAAATGAGAGCCGCTGAGCGCTTAGGTGACTTTTTGCGCGCAGCACAAATTGCAAGTGAGATTATAGCCCTAGAGAGACAATGAACACACAGAGGTCGGATGTTTCTAGGGAGGAGGGAGTCGAAAGATGGCGAATGATCAGCATACTGAACTGGAGACGGAACTAACACTGGATCAGGTTAAAGATCAACTGATTGAGTTGGGTAAAAAAAGTTCCTCTCTGAACTACAAAGATATCATGGAAAAACTGTCGCCGTTTGATCAGGACCCCGAGCAAATGGATGAGTTTTATGAGCAGCTGGGTGACTTGGGGATTGAGGTTGTGAATGACAACGACGAAGAAGTTACCAGATTGCGTCAAAATGACGACCCGGAAAACAATGATGGGGATGATTTTAATTTCGATGACGATCTGAGCCTGCCTCCCGGTATTAAAATTAATGACCCGGTCCGGATGTACTTGAAGGAAATCGGTCGTGTACCGTTGCTTTCTGCTGATGATGAGGTGGAGCTTGCCAAACGGATCAATAACGGCGATGAAGAAGCTAAGCGTCGGTTGGCAGAAGCGAACTTGCGTCTGGTTGTAAGTATTGCCAAACGTTATGTTGGTCGCGGAATGCTTTTCCTGGATCTGATTCAGGAAGGTAATATGGGTTTGATTAAGGCAGTAGAAAAATTTGATTACGAAAAAGGCTTTAAATTCAGTACGTATGCAACCTGGTGGATTCGTCAGGCCATTACGCGCGCAATAGCCGATCAGGCGAGAACGATCCGTATTCCGGTGCATATGGTGGAAACGATCAACAAGCTGATTCGCGTATCGCGTCAACTGTTGCAAGAGCTGGGGCGCGAACCTACGCCGGAAGAAGTGGCTGCTGAGATGGAGCTGAGCGTGGAAAAAGTACGGGAGATTATGAAAATTGCCCAAGAACCGGTTTCATTGGAAACACCAATTGGTGAAGAGGATGACTCACATCTGGGGGATTTCATTGAGGATCAGGAAGCATTGGCGCCTGCAGATGCGGCTGCCTATGAACTTCTGAAGGAACAGCTTGAGGATGTACTGGATACGTTGACCGAACGGGAAGAGAATGTTTTGCGTCTCCGCTTTGGTTTGGATGACGGAAGAACCAGAACTCTTGAAGAAGTGGGTAAAGTGTTCGGTGTTACACGTGAACGTATTCGTCAGATTGAGGCCAAAGCGCTGCGTAAGTTGCGCCATCCAAGCCGCAGTAAGCGACTGAAGGATTTCCTCGAATAGAAGCGTAACATTGCGGACCTTCTGCGGCTTGAAGCGCGCAGGGGGTCTTTTTTTATCTCATGGCAGCCTTGGTGGAGGGGAAGAAGCTTGGACCAGGAGAAAAAACGGGCAATACTGTTACATGAAATTGAGCATTGGCGGCGAAGTCGGCTGCTCCCTGAGCAATATTGCGATTTTTTGTCTAACCTGTATCAGGAGGACGAAGAGCCGTCGCAGAGCCAGAACCGTAACAACACCGGGCTGCTTACATATCTTAGACACGGGCATGGGATCGCCTGGCTTCTTGGTTTTGTCATTATTTCCTGCATTTGTTTGATCGGTTTTTATTTTACCGCTTTTCCGTTGGCAATGCAAATATTCTCGGCAAGTGCAGTTACTACGATTTGCTATGGAGTGGCCGCATTTTGGCGGTCTTCCGAAAAGAGTATGAGTGCGATGTTGAGCACTTTAGGCAGTGCGATTATGCTGGGTTCGGGTGTGTGGATCATTCAGCTCCATCAAGGTGAAGCTAAGGTTTGGTTTCTTTTTCTCGTAGGCCTATGCGGTGTAGTATGGTGTCTTGTGGGATTAACTTTGCGGATCAGCTTACTTCATTACTGTGGTCTTGCTGGACTGCTTTTAGTGTACGCGGTCCTTATAGGCCGCTACTGGCCTACAGCAACTTTAGTGATGCTTGAGGCATTTTGGATTTTGCACGCAGTATTGTTGATCTGGTTAAGCTGGTGGGTACATCGCCGCTTTCCGCGTCTCGCTTTGGTTTATTTCGCTATAGGCATGACACTAGCATTCATGGCTGAAGCAGACATGATTATCCTGCGCCATCAAGCAGCGGGAGATGTGGTGTTTTACAGCATACTGAAGTTGGCATTTGTTGTAGGGATTTTATTTTGGACTCGAAAAAAATGGATTACGTGGGTGACGTCATGAAACTTTCTCAACGATTACAATATATTATGGAACAAATTCCTGCCGGGAGCAGACTTGCGGATATTGGCTCGGATCATGGACTGCTCCCTGTGGCTGCAGTGCGTAGTGGCAGAGTACCGCAAGCCGTGGCGGGTGAAGTCAACGATGGGCCGTTGCGTGCGGCTCAAAAGCAAGTGGCCGAAGCAGGTCTTACTGATCGCATTGCGGTTAGAAAGGGAGATGGCTTGGCTGTAATTAAGGCCAATGAGGTTGATGTTATTACAATAGCCGGCATGGGTGGTGCCTTGATCGCTTCCATTCTAGAGCAAGGGAAAGACAAGCTTGTTTCAGTAAAACAACTTGTTCTACAGCCTAACGTAGGCGAGGATATTTTACGCCGATGGCTCATCGAACATCAATGGGTACTAACAAGTGAACATATTATGGAAGAAGACGGAAAAATATATGAGATTCTGACGGCAGTACCTGATTCGGTAAGCCCACTGAAACAGGATGAGCTGTATCAACCATGGAAACTTCCCGATAGTTCGCTGGTACTGACACAGGATTTGTTAATGAAACTCGGGCCGCTATTGGTTAAAGCACCGAATGAAATCTTTTTTTATAAATGGAAATTGGAGATTCGCAAGCTTCAGGATGTGCTGGCACAAGTGGCACGGTCAGATCAGGAATCCGCACAGCATAAGCGGGAACAATTGCGCAAGCAAATTGAACAGCTAGAGGAGGTACTTGCATGTTTGCCAAAGGACAGACAGTAATTAGCTACATGGAGCAGCTGGCTCCAAAATACTTGGCAGTTCCAGACGATAGAATCGGGCTTCAGCTGGGTAGTCTGCAAAAGGAAATCAAAAGCATATTAGTAGCCCTGGATGTTAATGATGAGGTTGTCGAAGAGGCAATCCGCATAAAAGCAGACCTCATTATTGCGCATCATGCGATTATATTCCGCCCACTTAAAGCTTTGAACACGGATCAGCCTGCGGGCAGATTGTATGAAAAGCTGATCAAGAATGATATTGCTGTCTACATCAGTCATACGAATCTGGATACGGCTGAGGACGGCATGAATGACTGGATGGCGGAAGCACTGGGTATTCAAAGTGAAGGTACGCTGGAGGATGTTCACACCGAGCAATTGTTCAAGCTTGTTGTTTTCGTACCCAAAACACATCATCAACGGGTACTGGATGCCGTACTGGGGGCGGGAGCTGGACATATTGGCAACTACAGCCATTGCAGCTTTAACATTGACGGCTACGGAACTTTTGTGCCGGGTGAAGGCACACAGCCGTTTTTGGGTGAGCCGGGTAAAATGGAACGTAGTGAAGAGGTTCGTATTGAGACCATTGTATTGCAGGGTGTACGCAATAAAGTTGTTCAAGCGATGCTGAAGGCTCATCCTTATGAAGAGGTGGCTTATGACCTGTACCATATGGATTTGCAAGGCCGTAGCTTTGGTTTGGGGCGGGTGGGCAAGCTTAAGGAAGCCTGTACGTTACGGGAGTTTGTCGATGTTGTGAAAAACGGTCTCAACGTCGAGCATGTACGTGTGGTGGGCGACTTAGATCGTACGATCAAAAAGGCAGCCGTGCTTGGGGGCTCTGGCAGCCGTTATGTGAACAAGTCGCTTTTTAAGGGGGCTGATGTATTAGTCACGGGGGATATTGACTATCACACGGCTCAGGATGCCCTTATGGCGGGGATTGCTATTATTGACCCTGGACATAACGCTGAAAAGATTATGAAACCTAAAACTGCAGAGTGGATGTGTAAACGCTTGGCAGAAGGTCGATACTCAACGGAAGTACATGTATCTCAGGTGGAAACCGAACCTTTTCAATTTTTGTAAAACCTCAACGTCTATGAGAAAATAAAGGTACTTTCTACTTTTTACAATATTTTCAGGGTTGTAACGTGCGCGCGTTCCCTGTATACTATGTAATGTTGTTCGGAAAGTTTGACAGACAATCGCTGGCGGCGTAAGCCGCGAGAGGAAAGTCCGGGCTCCATAGGGCAGGATGCTGGATAACGTCCAGTCAGCGCGAGTTGAAGGATAGTGCCACAGAAATGGACCGCCGATGGCCGCTTGCGGCACAGGCAAGGATGGAACCGAGGTGTAAGAGACCCCGAGGAACGCTGGTGACTTCGTTCCTGGTAAACCCCATCTGGAGCAAGACCTAATGGGACACAGCTTCTTCGCGAAGCAGCCTTAGCCCGAGGCGTGTCTAGGTTGGTCGCTGGAGCTGAATAGCAATGTTCGGCCTAGATAGATGATTGTCGCTTGTAGTGGGAGGGTAGTTCCCGTCTGTACCACGAATAGCACAGAACCCGGCTTACGGAAAACTTTCCCCACTGCAACACCTTAAAATGTATGAATTTAACTTTTGTAAATGACCTGTTTGCATGAAAGCCTTTAATCCAAATGTATTTATTGAATTAAAAAGGGTGTGTCATATTCCTGTGGGAATCATGACACACCCTTTTTAACATACCGTATTTGCGCAGAAATAGTGCATTTTTAGAATGAAGCCCCCAAGCATAATTACTGGAGGCTTTCATTTTAATTTTTACTCCCTCTACCGTAAAAACGTGCGAGGAAGAAGCACGTAGTCAGCGTAGCAACGCATTTGAATCTGTAGAAGCGAGGCGTGCGGCTTTTGTCCCAGATTCCACCACTATTCAAAATCCAAACGAATCAGGGATAACAGCGATCGTAAAAACAACGTGAAGCGGGCCTCACGTACGTGTTCTGCCAACTCCATCAGCGTACGCTTTTTACCACACTTTCCTCTGTGTACATCTTCAGTGCTCGATCCAATCGGTCAACTGCTTTTGGAAGCAGGGAAGGATCGGTATGCGTGAAGTTGATTCGCATATGGTTGCTGCCGCTCAGGTCAGCATAGAAGACTTGTCCAGGCACAAATGCGACTCCTTCCTGAATTGCGAATTGCAGCAACCGGTCAGAACGGAAGCCCTCAGGTAGGGTAACCCACATAAACATACCGCCAAGTGCATCATCCCATGTGATTCCTTCCCATTGGCGTTCTTTCATCAGCGATGTGAGACGTAGCATACGAGTGTGGTACTCGGCGGACACGGTACGAATATGTCCGTCCAAGTCAAAAAAGTCCAATAACTCATTCAAAGCACGTTGATCAATACTGCTGGAGTGCAGATCGGCAGATTGTTTGGCATTCGCGACTTTAACGACGATAGCTTGATCGGCTACCAACCATCCAGAGCGAACACCTGGAGCGACAGTTTTAGAGAATGTAGAAGTGTACATTACATGACTGTCTCCACCTAACTGTTGATCAATTGAGAAAAGGGATGGAAAGTTAAGGTTTTCGTCAAATTTAAGACGTCCGTAAGGATCATCTTCAAAAATCAAAGTGCCGTATTTACGGCATAGTTCAACAACGCCTGTTCTGCGTTCCATACTCCAAACACTTCCTGCCGGGTTGGAGAAGGTGGGGATGACATACACGAATTTAGGCTGATGTTTTTTGATCTTGGCTTCAAGATCATCTAATTGCATACCGTTAGAGTCTGTATCTACACTTACAATGTTGGCACCATAGGAATTGAATACCTGAAGAGCGGCCAAATAAGTAGGGGACTCCACCAATACAGTATCCTGCGGATCGAGCAACACACGCGAAACCAGATCAATGGTCTGCTGTGAGCCTGTCGTCATAATGATATTATCTCTGGTGACGGAGATGCCTTGGGATGACATGATTGCTGCAAGACGTTCCCGTAGAGGAATGTAGCCCTCGGTTAGGCCGTATTGAAGAGCGGTAGTACCGCCGAGGCGAAATACCCGCTCATAGGCTTTAGCAACAGCTTCGATGGGAAAAAAGGCATCGGCAGGAAGGCCGCCTGCCAGAGATAACACATCTGTTCCCTGTGTCAGCTTTAAAATGTCCCTTACCATGGACGAGCCCTGAGTACGAGCCATACCCGAAAATTTGTGTTCCAATCCAATCATCTCCTGTGTTCTATACTGTACTATGAAATTTGTTGTATTATATCGATAATGAAGTATAACAGTAAACGTCTAAATGTAACAGTTGATTTTTGGAGGGGACAGTTCCGATGCATATTGATCTCAGCCGCAATAGCAGTGTCAAATTATATTTACAGATTGCCAAAACATTAGCAGATCGCATCCAGTCTGGATTGCTGCCTCAGGGCACAAAGCTTCCGTCTGTCCGTCATCTGTCCAGCCTACTTGCGGTAAGTCCCGTAACTGTAAGCAAGGCGTATGCTGAGCTGGAGTCTATTCATTTGGTTACCTGTACACAGGGAAAAGGTTGCTATGTAGCAGAGCCTTCGGTAGCTGTTCAACGAGATGGAGCGCAGGATTTGTCATGGCAAATGTCGCTGATCGATTATTTGCCGCGCGCACAGCTATGGAGAAACTTTAACCATAGCAGACAGGTTCCCTATTCTTTTCATATAGCAGCAATTCAACCGGAGCTTCTTCCTACACGCGAAATCATTGCTGATACTCAACGTCTATCCTCTGGAAATCCCGATGCAATGGCAGCATATGGGACTTTTGAAGGTGATTTAGCGCTGAGGGAAGTGTTTGTAGACCACTTGAACGAACGCGGTATATGCACAGTGGCAGAACAGCTACTCGTAACCAGTGGTGCCCAACAAGGGATTGACTTGGTGGCACGTACTTTTGTTGGTTCTGGAGATGTTGTCTACATGGAGGCTCCTACATATACGGGGGCCATTGATGTGTTTACCAGTCGTGGTGCCAAAGTAATTATGATTCCGATGGATGAGCAGGGCATGCGGATCGATATCCTCACACGTCTTTGCGACACTCATCCCCCAAAACTGATCTACACGATACCCACTTTTCATAATCCTACCGGAGTAACTTTAACGATGGCCAGACGCACACAATTACTGGATCTAGCTCAAAGTTATCATTGTCTCATTGTTGAAGATGATCCATTTTCCGACCTTTATTATAAAACAAAGCCGCCACTCTCTATCAAGGCGCATGATCAGTCCGGACATGTGATATATATCAAAAGCTTTAGCAAAACCGTTGCTCCCGGCTGCCGTATAGCTTGTGTAGCGGCCACGGGCAGTGTAATGGATCGTTTGGTGGCTGCCAAGTCTACTACAGATTTGGGGAGCCCTCTATTAACGCAAAAAGCGCTACTGCCCTTTATCAAGAACCGACTTGATCAGCACCTTGTTTGGTTGCGGGAACAAATGCGGGATCGGTTGACAGTCGCATTGCACACGCTCCAGCGCTATGCTCCGCCAGAGGTCAGCTGGTATGCTCCCGAAGGCGGCCTAAATGTGTGGATTAAGCTTCCTCCTAATGTTGATATTCCAGAATTGGAGCGGCTGGCTGACCGAGAAGGCGTTTCCTTTTTACCTGGGGCAGTATGCTATGCAGGTGGTATGGACAGTAATCATATCCGTATTTCTTTTTCGTATGCGGACAAGGAAACACTTAAAACAGGTCTTCACAAACTGTGCCGTTTGTTGGGTGAACTGCTTGATCGTTCGGTCATTGTTGAACGGAAGCCTATTTTATAAGGGATATTTGTATTAGGGGGTAAACATCCAAGCACAGCACCTGCCTTCTTAATATGCTGTACTAATTCACCGAAAGGAGTTGCACATTATGAGTCATTGCCCTTACGACCCGATCGTGTGCCCACCGATCCAATTTGTAAATCATCAATTTTTCCCACAAGTCGTGCCTGTGGTTCATCCGATTGAAATTGTAAATCAGACGCACATTGTACCTGTGCCTCATCACGTATTTCCGGTGAGTATAAAGGATCCTGGAGAACCTTGCTGTCATACTCGCAGCCATGGCAAGCGTCCTGTTCGCAGCAGTTCCAAGCGTTAATAAAGCCCAAAAAAGCAGCCATGGAGCAACATGGCTGCTTTTTTCCAATAAGGAATCTTACGTTTCCAGTTTCTTTAATATAGATTTTAACTTGTCACTTAAATGCTGTGGATAGAATTGCAAAGGAACATATGGACGTTGTGCTGCTTTCAACGCTTTATACACGTCAATTTGACCATACCCGAAATATTTGTCATGCCCTGGTGTGCCCAAGTCAATTACGCTGCTTCTCATTAATTCCATTACCTCTTTGTTGGTCAGATCGGGGTTAATGGATCGAATCAGTGCAGCAAGTGCTGATACATGGGGACTGGCCATTGAAGTGCCCGACAGTGCAGCATATTGATTCCCTGGGTACGTACTGGCGATACTTGCACCTGGAGCCATGACGTCTACATAATCTCCATAGTTAGAAAAGGATGCACGGTGCATAGAAGAATCTGTAGCGGAAACGGCAAATACTTCTGGATACGCTGCTGGATAGCCAGGTCGTTCCGTATTGTCATTACCTGTGGCTGCAACTAATACGACATCTTTATCATAGGCGTATTTGATCGCATCATGCAAAAATTCAGCTTGTGCGTAATTGCCCAGACTCAAATTGATGACCTTGGCCCCATGATCAGCTGCCCATATAATACCTTCTGCAACCGAGTAAGTCGTACCGGAGCCAGATTGGTCAAGTACCTTAATCGGCATGACTTTGTTGTACCATGTCATGCCAGCGACCCCCTCAGCATTATTCACGAGGGCAGAAATGATGCCGGCGACGTGCGTTCCGTGACCGACGTCATCATAAGGTTTTTCAGACGGGTTTACCACGTTATGCCCTGAAAGGATTTGACCTTTTAGGTCGGGGTGATCCAAATCTACTCCCGTATCTACGACAGCGACAATTACATCCTTGCTGCCTTTGCTTAATTTCCAACCCCGGTTGGTTTCCGTAGCCGGCAGATTCCATTGATAGCGGGAAAAGAGCAAATCATTGGGGATAGAGCTGTCCGCTTGGATAGGTGTTTTCTCATTGGTTAGATACATATAGTGAGGCTCAATATAAAGCGGGTTCCACTTTCTTGAAAAATATTGCTTTAGCTCCTTGAAGTTCATCTTATCTGAATGAAATACATAGGTATAACCAAGCTTGCGGCCTGGCGCACAGTGTAAATCTGCTGCAATTTCCTGCAGTTGTCGTGAATCAGGATTGTGACGGAAGCGAACGACAATTTCGTTTTCAAAATAATGACTTGCATTTTCGTTGTCGTGGCCCGTCTTGACAGTAATATCGTGCAATGTGTCGGGATGTACGGATTCGATTTTGTAGCTGCCTTCTTTTGGATAGGGAATCAACCGCAAATTCTTCCGCTGATGCTTCTCCACGTCTCGCAATACTTGCTGACTGACCAGGGCAGCAACGCCACATGTTCCGTCAGCAGATGGTTCTGCCATGACAAAATATTTACCGCCTTCAGCCTGAAATGCAGCAGATTCATAGGATTTATTTTGCATGACGGAACGACGAGCGGCGGCCAAACTGCTTTTAATTTGAGGATGACTCAGCAGACGAATTTGTGATTTACTGCCCGTATAGGTGTTCGTGTTCCCGTCGCGTGTGTGAATCCACTGTAACGTATGAAGATGACTGTGTGATTGCTGGAGCGTGCGAGTAAACTGCCTTTTCTGATCAGCAGTTTTACCATCAAGCTCCCGCATCACGTATTGAATATCCTGCCTTGCATCCATGCGTGTGAGGGTATCCGTAGCGGACAGGTCCAAAGCCAACATTCCTTTTTTGAGCTGCTTCTCTTGCTGTGGCACCATCTTAGCCGTATATTCGGGCTGCGGTGTATGGCGGTGATCACGGGAAGGCAGCATCAGTGTGATGAGAAGCACCCCGGCAGCTGCTCCGAGCAGGGGTTTTAACCATTTTCGCCGAGACATGGGACCGTCCTCCTTGAGTATTCATAAATTTATGGTTTAGCGTGAGGAGGTTGGCATGTTTTTATACCTTTCAATGCTCATTTGTGGTAGGATAAATACTGAAAATTACAGCTCTTTCGGTTAGAAGGGACTATTTTCGGGTAACCAATTGATGAACAAGCAACAAATAAGGGGGAGCTGCCTTGATGTCAGCAGTCAACGTACAAAAATTATGTGAGTCGGCGCAGGAGAGACTGAAAACTGCCGTGAAACGGGTGGAAACATTCCTCAATGAGCATGCTCTGCCGCAACTTGCTGCAGATGGCAATGAGGAGTCCGTACTTTTTTACAAAGGCCTTTTGTCGGATCTCCGTCATGTCCTTGTTTTTTCCGAAGTATCTTATGAAAAGCTGGGTGTGGCTTTACGCCGTGCCAATTTTGACGTCGATTTTGCGGAAAAGGCATTGTATAACGTTTACCATGACTGCGTGAACAGCTTTTTTTATCCCAAAAATGAATCTTACGCAGAGGATGGACGCTATGCGTATACGGGACAAGATGCTATTCGCTTCCGTAAAACGCCAGTGCCAGCCGCTCGCGAAGTGATCATGGACATTACGAAAAATTTTGAAGAATTGCGTGATGATCTGACTTATTATGAAAGTGACTATTTGACTCAGCGCCGGATGCAGACTCGACGTACTCATGCCTAAAGCATTCAATGGGGAAGATCATTTCTAATCAAAAACTAAAACAAGACAAGCAAGCCGTTTTCTACTTGCTTCCTGCCATTTTGGAGGAGGTGAAGGAAGCGGCTTTTTTCGTATGTCACCAACTGCCATATACCATGAACGCATAGGTGCAGGGTAGCGGGGGGACAATGAATCCGAGGTGATAATCATGAGCCAAGAGGCCAAGCCAATCGTTAAGTGTAGCGTAGCCAATTGCCATTATTGGGGAGAAAACAACTTTTGCAAGGCAGATTTGATCATGATTGAAGTTGATGGTCATGCCGGTAAGAAATTTAAAGAAGAATATGCGGGAGAAAGCTTCAGTTCAGAAGAACGTGATAAGGCTGCCACGTCAGCCGCAACCTGTTGCCACACTTTTAAGCCGAAGTCCGTGTAAATTTTATTGCGCGATTCATTTCGCATTTGGAGGTGCAGTTTATTATGGAAGATCATGAAAATGACAAGCATCAGAGTAAAGAGCATGTTAGCCGCGAACGTGTAGATTACCCCCGTCACATTCATGAACGATCTGCCAAGCGCCGTAATGATCGTGAGGAATATGCAGCAGAGGTTGCTCCCGGCTCAGCTGTGACTCGACATGAGGTTAAGGGTGAAGAGCAGGTTATAAACAATAGTGGCCGTATTTCTGGCTATATTGGTCTGGCTGCAGGAATTGCCTCATTGTTTATGTGGTCAATTGTGCTGGGACCTATTGCTGCAGTTTTAGGTTTTTTTGCTTATGTGAATGGCAGCAAAACGACCGGCATTTGGTCGATTGGTCTTGGGGCGCTGGCGACATTGAGTTATTTTGCTTTTATCCCGTTTGTTCGTTGACCTTACTGGAGAACAAGCTCAGTTTTCTTTTGTATATCCGAGAAAAATCATCTTAGTGATATAATTACATTAAAGCTGATTTATAAAGCTCCGCTGTCTTTTCGACAGAAACGGAGCTTTTTTTCATTAAAAGGTATGGAAGTACATAGTAAAAAGTTGTATCATAGCAGTAATGACAAGCTATTTGGGATATAACAACTATAGAAAGTTGGGAACACCACATGCAAATTGATCCGCGCGTGTCCAAGTCCATGTTAGACATGCAGCTGTTAAATAATATGAGTGCTACAACTGAGACGGGTACAACGGACGCTTTTTCCGGATTACTGGAACAAGTAGGTCAGTTGGAAACAGATGGTGCTGTGACACGAGAAAATTCAAGTGATGTTACTAGAGACGAAAACGGTTTGCTATGGCTTCAATTGGGACCTTCGAGGGGAACGGCTTCGTCATTGTACCGCGCTCCTTCCAGCACAGCAACAGACGGACCCACAACACCTACAGCATATGATGATTTGATTAACGAGGCTAGCCAGAAATACGGCGTTCCAGTAGCGTTGATTAAAGCGGTTATTGATACGGAATCTTCGTTTAATCCGTCGGTCACTTCTTCGGCCGGAGCCAAAGGGCTTATGCAGCTTATGGATGCTACGGCTCAAGGCCTGGGGGTCAGCGACCCATACGATCCTGTTCAAAATATTGATGCCGGTGTTCGTTATTTGTCCTACCAGATTAAACGATTTAACGGACAAGAAAATATGGCGCTGGCTGCATATAATGCAGGTCCCGGACGGGTGCAGCGGCTTGGTGTAAATAGTGATGAACAGTTAATGGCTGTACTGGACAAGCTTCCGGTGGAAACGCAAAGATATATTACCAAAATTCAAAATGCACGTGAAAAATATACGATCTAAGCCCTATAGCTTACAACGAAAAAAGTGCGTAATTTCAATTAGATTAGGTCCGCAGACAGGATCAATATGGGGAAAGGGTGTCGCTATAATGTAGCGGCCTTTCCCTGTTTTGGTCTTTTTTTGTTGCAGCAGCTATAGAGCGGAAAAGGGGAGTGCAATGAAATATTTTGATTATGCCGCGACAACTCCGCCTTTTGAAGAGGTGATTACAACAGTTGCCGAGGTCATGAGACGCCACTACGGGAATCCATCCTCGATGCATCGATATGGAGAGGATGCAGATAAGTTGCTTAAGCGTTCGCGCGAAGTATGTGCTGCGGCTTTGGAAGTGCATCCATCAGAGATTGTCTTCACATCTGGGGCAACGGAAAGCAACAATCTTGCTATCAAGGGAGCAGCTTTGCAGTATCAGACCAGAGGCAAGCATATTGTTACTGTATCGACAGAGCACCCGTCTGTGTATGAAGCTTGCAGACAACTGACAAATCTGGGCTTTGAGGTTACATTTTTACCTGTCGATGCAGAAGGGCATGTGAGCGCCGAACAGGTTTGTGCCGCTGTCCGTAAAGATACGATTTTAGTCAGTATCATGCATGTCAATAATGAGACGGGAAGGGTGCAACCGTTGCATGATATCGGAGTTGCGCTGAAGAAACAGTTCCCTCGTGTACTATTTCATATTGACGGTGTACAGGGGTTTGGAAAGCTACAGGTTGATATCCGGGGATGGCAGGCTGATCTGTACAGCCTCTCTGCGCATAAGTTGCGTGGACCCAAAGGTGCTGGACTACTATTCGTTCGGGAAGGTGTAGAGCTTTTCCCACTGCATAGTGGCGGCTCTCAAGAGCAGGGTTTTCGTGCAGGTACGGAAAATGTACCGCTGCTTGTCGGTATGTCTAAGGCGATACGGTTGGCGGGCGAACGGCAAGTAGAGACAGCACGCCGTATGACCGAGTGGAGAGAACGGGTGGTCGCAGAAGTGAAGACACTCCCTCAACTGCGGCTGAACAGCGGGGAAGAAGCGCCGCATATTATCCACTTTTCGTATCCAGGCATGAAAGCCGAGGTAATGCTGCATACGCTGGAGCAACTGGGTGTGGTAGTATCCACCAAATCAGCTTGCTCTTCGAAATTGGCTGAACCCAGTCGGGTGCTGCTGGCGATGGGATGCAATGAAGCGGAAGCGTCTGGCGGCATTCGTATTAGCTTCGGTGATGAACATACGGAACAGGATATCGATGAGCTTATACTTGCACTGCGAAAGGCTGTAGCCAAGCTGGAATCCCTTGAAAGGTGGAAACGTTAAAATGCACTATGATATGCTGTTACTTCGCTTCGGTGAATTTACATTAAAAGGGAAGAATCGGACTCGTTTTGAAAAGGCAGTACTGAATCACGTGAAGCTGCTGCTCAAACCGTTTCCCGGTGCTTCTTTGCGGAAGGAATTTGGACGGATTTATGTGGTTCTTGGAGGAGAGCCTTATGAACAGATCATTCAGGTGTTACAAAAAGTGTTTGGCATCACGACAATAAGTCCTGTCAAAATGGCTCCTGTCGAGCTGGGTGCTATCATTGAGACCGCTGTAGCTTTGATGCGTGAGCTGAATGTGACCGAGGGAACGACGTTCAAGGTAAATGCCCGCAGAGTATGGAAGGAGTTTGCTCATTCCTCACAAGAGATGAATCATTTAATTGGTTCTCCTATATTGCGAGAGTTTCAAGCGTTGAGGGTCGATGTACATCAGCCAGATATTGAGTTACGTGTGGAGGTTAGAGAGCAGGCGGCCTATATATTCAGCGATGTTATTATGGCTGTAGGGGGCTTTCCGTTAGGAACGAACGGTAAAGCTATGCTGCTGCTGTCTGGTGGAATTGACAGCCCGGTAGCAGGATGGTCTTCCATGCGTAGAGGATTGGAAATCGAATGTGTACATTTTTATAGCTATCCATTTACAAGTGAACGTGCGAAAGAAAAGGTTATTGATTTGGCAAGGGTATTAGCAGGCTATGCGGGTCGGATCAAAATCCACCTTGTACCGTTTACAGAGGTGCAGACGGCCTTTACGCGCACTGGACAGGATAATCTGATTATTACGCTAATGAGACGGTCTATGCTGCGAATTGCCACGATGCTGGCTGAGCGTGAAGGAGCACTGGCACTCGTGACAGGCGACAGTCTGGGGCAAGTCGCTAGTCAAACGTTATCCAGCATGAATGTGATTGGCCGTTCGACAGAATTACCATTGCTGCGACCTCTCGTAATGATGGATAAACAGGAGATCACAGAAATCGCAAAGCAGATTGGCACCTACGATCTATCGATACTCCCCTATGAGGATTGCTGCACATTGTTTGTTCCTAAATCCCCAACGACCAATCCAAATTTGTGGGTTGTTCAAAAGATTGAAGCCTCTATTCGGGATTTAAATGTGTTGATTGAACAGGCTGTGACTACAACGGAGACGCTTGTCCTGGAGGCAGGCGGAGCTATAGAGGGGCGCAAAGAGGAAGTTATACAGGAAGATTGGTTTTAAACAAAAAGGCAGACCCGCCAGCTATTTTGGGTCTGCCTTTTTATTTTAGTTAAAACAGTTTTTGAATCATTTTAGACGGCTTTTTCTCGATTGGACACTGCTCTGCGATTTTGAAGATATCCTGTGAGCAAAATACCTGCCATGACTGCGGCAATAAACAAGATACGCAGCGCAGGGTGCTCAGTAAAGTAGGGTTCCAGCTTACGTTCTTCAGTAATCATATTAGAGGCTGTATAACCAAGCACAGCTGATCCTAAATAGATAATCCAAGGGAATTTATTGATCAACTTGATAAAAAGAGTGCTTCCCCATACAACGATCGGTACGCTGATTAATAGTCCCAGCACTACAAGGAGCAAATGCTGCTGGGCCGCGCCAGCAACAGCAATCACGTTGTCCAGACCCATAGCCGCATCGGCTACAACAATCGTGCGGATAGCACCCCATAACGTTGTTCCCGCTTTGACTTCGGTATGGTCCTCCTGGTCTACGAGCAACTTATACGCGATCCAGACTAACATGACACCCCCGATGAGTAACAACCATGGTACTTGAAGCAGCCAGAGTACCACAATGGTGGCTGCTATGCGAATGAGAAGGGCACCACCGGTACCGTACAGTATCGCTTTTTTTTGCGTTGCAGGAGGCAGCTTTCTGGCGGCAAGTCCAATTACAATCGCATTATCTCCTGCGAGCAGAAGGTCAATAAATATCACATTAAGCAGTAGCCAAAAGAACTGAAGTCCGGACATATCAATCGTTCTCATCTCCCTGATTAAACATCCTAAAATCATTGTATGTTGTTTATTTTAATACCCGTTTTTCGGAAATACGATTCATTATATTGCTGTTTGTTATTGATTTCAAGGTCTTTGCTCAATAAATTTGACATCAATTTTTAATAAATGATGACTTATTTGACAAGGCTTATAAGCATAGCCTCGTCCTATTTCGCATACAAGTAGGATGGGGGTGTTTGTACACATGGAGCATATCATTTTGCTGTTGAAAATATTAATGATTAATTTGGTGTTAAGCGGTGATAATGCAGTTGTTATAGCCATGGCGAGCAAAAACTTGCCTGCAAGGCAGCGGAGTCAAGCTATATGGTGGGGGGCAGTCGGCGCAGTCCTCCTGCGCTGTGTTTTGACTTTTGTAGCTGTCATTTTGCTGGGCATACCCTTTATTCAGGCGGCAGGCGGTCTACTTCTGTTATGGATTGCGTTTAAACTGCTTTATGAGAATGAGGATCATGTGGGAGTAAGAGCAGAAACAACCATATGGAAGGCTATACAGGTGATTCTGGTAGCGGACTTTGTGATGAGTCTAGATAACGTATTAGCTATTGCAGCCCTAGCAGATGGGGATATCGCCATTATTGTCATTGGGATTGCGATTAGTATTCCGATTGTCGTCTGGGGCAGCAACGTGATTGCGATCTGGCTTCACCGGTTCCCTGTACTTGTTTTGCTCGGATCTGCAATCCTGGCTTTTACGGCAGGAGAAATGCTACTGCGTGATCCCCGATTGGGTGTATGGTTAGCAGGTACGGGAGAGCTTATACATGCATGGTTACCGGGACTCTTGGCAACAGCAGTTGTCGTTGCAGGTATATATCGTCAGTTACGATCTCGCCATATTTGAACGTAGTTTTTTTGGAAAACATCGGCTAAAATAGACATAGAGTTTTTGCGAATGCCAGGTTTACTCGGGTTTTGTAAAGGCTCTATATTCACAAAAATATACTTAAAAACAATCACATTAAGAGACCTAAAAACAAATTCAGCAAACAAAGGAGACCACGATGAATTCCGGAAAAGAGCGTATGATCGGAGTGGGCATTGTTGCCGTAGGACTGATTATTTTGTTGGGGAAACTGGGGGCGTTCTCCTTTTTGGGACGAAACTTTTGGCCTTTGCTGTTTTTAATACCTGGAATCGTACTGCATGCAATGTACATGAAGCGTAAAGTTTCACCCTTTATGTTGCTGCCGGCAGGGATTTTGTCGGTTTATGGCTTCTTATTTTTGCTCTGCAATATTTGGGGCTGGCATTTAATGGCCTATTTATGGCCTTTGTTACTTCTAGGTGTGGCGATTGGATTATGGGAGTACGCCATTAATGATATTTCGCTTTCTCGCAATGTATATACAGGGGGCGTAATATTGGGCTTGGTATCGGTGCTTTTATTGGTTATTACCTCCCTAAGAACGGGTATCATATATGTTATTGCAGTTTTACTGATTGGCGCTGGAATCTGGTTGGTCCTAAACAACCGTGGCAAACGCAAAAGGTAAACGACAAGCTGTGAGATTTTATGGCGGTAAATTACGGAACAGGCAATAATGTCTTGCTTTATGACATATTTCAACTATAATATAATGGATATGATAAGAGCGTCGGAATGATTTCTGACGCTTATTTTAAGGTTTTCACGCGAATCGGAGAGAGAAGCTGTCTGTACAAAGCCTGAAACTTATAGAAGGCTGGCAGGGAGTGGGCCTAAAGAACGATTGTTAGCCTTGAATCAGCACTGCTTCAGGATAGAGACACTATTTTGATATACGGAAAGGATATGGATACAAACCATGCATGCTAGAGAAAACATTCGCAATATTGCGATTATTGCCCACGTCGACCACGGAAAAACGACGCTTGTCGACAAGCTGCTTCAACAGTCCGGAACATTTAGAGAACACGAGGCTGTTCAGGAGCGCGCCATGGACTCCAACGATCTGGAGCGTGAACGCGGTATTACGATTTTGGCTAAAAATACAGCTATCACTTACAAAGATTATCTGATTAACATTGTAGATACACCGGGACACGCCGACTTTGGTGGCGAAGTGGAACGGATTATGAAAATGGTTGACGGTGTTTTGCTCGTCGTTGATGCTTACGAAGGTTGCATGCCGCAAACGAAATTCGTACTGCGTAAAGCGCTGGAGCAAAATCTGACGCCAATCGTTGTAGTAAACAAAATTGACCGTCCGGCAGCTCGTCCGGCAGAAGTTATTGACGAAGTACTGGATCTGTTCATCGAGTTGGGTGCGAATGACGAGCAATTGGAATTCCCTGTTGTGTACGCTTCGGCGCTGAACGGAACATCCAGCATGGATGCTGAAAAGCAAGACGATAACATGCAAGCATTGTACGAAACAGTTGTAGAGCACATTCCGGCTCCAACTGAGAAAGTAGATGAGCCTCTTCAATTCCTCGTAACACTGATGGACTATAACGAATACCTTGGCCGAATTGCAGTAGGTCGTGTAAACCGCGGTATCATCAAGCAGGGGCAAGCAGTCACAGTTATGCAGCGTGATGGTAGCAGTAAATCAGCGCGTATTGAGAAGCTGTTCGGCTTCCAAGGTCTGAAACGTATTGAAACTGACCAAGCGGGCGCTGGTGACATTGTGGCGATTGCGGGAATTAAAGATATCAACATTGGTGAAACCATTGCTGATCCAAATCATCCTGAAGCATTGCCTGTACTGAAGATTGATGAACCAACTCTGCAAATGACCTTCCTGGTTAACAACAGCCCATTCGCAGGTCGTGATGGTAAGTGGGTAACATCCCGTAAATTGCGTGAGCGTCTTCTGAAAGAACTCGAAACGGATGTCAGCTTACGTGTTGATGAAACAGATAGCCCGGACGCCTTTATTGTATCCGGACGTGGTGAGTTGCATCTGGGTATCCTGATTGAAAACATGCGTCGTGAAGGTTACGAACTGCAAGTGTCCAAACCGGAAGTTATCGTCAAGGAAATTGACGGTAAGAAAATGGAGCCAATCGAACGCCTCCTTATTGATATTCCGGAAGAAAGCATGGGCGCGGTAATGGAAAGTTTGGGCTCCCGTAAAGCCGAAATGGTTAACATGATTAATAACGGAACCGGACAGGTTCGCTTGGAATTCTTGATCCCTGCACGTGGTCTGATCGGCTACACTACAAACTTCCTGACTTTGACTCGTGGTTATGGCGTAATGAACCATGCGTTTGACAGCTATGGACCATTTGTTGGCGGTCAAGTAGGTGGACGTCATCAGGGTGTACTCGTGTCAACGGAAAACGGCAGCTCTACTTTTTATGGTATGCTGGGCGTGGAAGACCGCGGTATTTTGTTCCTGGAGCCAGGTACTGAAATCTATGAGGGTATGATCGTTGGGGAGCACACACGTGATAACGACATTGTCGTTAACATTTGTAAAGAAAAACAACTGACAAACGTTCGTTCAGCAACAAAAGACGATACAGTTAAACTGAAAACACCTGTTATTTTCTCTTTGGAGCAGGCGCTCGAATATCTGAATGATGATGAGTATTGCGAAATTACACCTAACGCTATCCGTTTGCGTAAAAAGATCTTGAACAAAGGTGAACGCGAGCGTGCGGAGAAACAACGTAAAACAGCACAAGCAAATATGTAATTGATTAGATTGGTCTTTGGCCACAGCGGCGACGCCCGGGAACGGGATGCGCCGCTGTGTGTGTTTTAGGATTGTAAACTTGGAGAAAGCTATATTTCTCAAAACGCAGGAAAAGGTGTTGAAGCATGAGTAATCTTTCGAACGGATTGCCTCCCCGGACACAAAGCGGGAAAAAATCCGCCAAACCGAAAAAAACGAAAAAGAAAAAAAGCTTTTTCAGATCGTTTATGAAGTTTGTCTTGTTTCTGCTTATTATAGGTATTTTGGCAGCAGGTGGTTATACCTACTATATTTACAATCAGGTAGAGGAAGTTTTGGATACGGGGATCAACAAGGAAGTACCCAAAACACAATTGGCAGAAGCTAAGCCTTTGACTATCTTATTGCTAGGAACCGATTACCGCCCTGATCATCCGACTTATTTGTCCGACGTTATTATGGTAGCTACATTGAACCCCAATACTAAATCGTCTACCATCGTGTCCTTACCGCGCGATACGCGTCTAGAAATGGATGGATATAAACCTCGCAAGTTGAATGAGTATTATCCGGTGTTTAAGGCTAGAGAGAAAGAATCTGGCGAAGTTGCTGAAGAACAAATGAAGAAGATGATTGGCAAATATTTAAACATTGATATTGATTATGTGACGGTTATTAACTTCCAGGGCTTTAGAGATGTAGTAGATAATTTGGGTGGCGTAGATGTGACGGTTGATAAAAACATGTGTTATCGTGACCGTGCAGATGGTACCGATATTAACCTGACAGTTGGAGCCAAGCATTTGAACGGTGATCAGGCTCTTGATTTTGTTCGCTACCGCAAATCGAATTGCCGTCCGAGAACAGCTGAATCTGACGATTTTGATCGTAATCGTCGACAAAATCAGGTGCTTCATTCCCTAATTGACCAAATGCAATCCTTTAACGCTTTGACCAAGTTTAGTGCAATTATTAAATCGGTTGATAAGAATATGATGACAGATATCGAGTCACAGCAAATGAAAAATATCGTACAAACCTATTGGAATATTTCCAAGCAAAATGTGAAATACAATCCGGTAGCAGGAACGTGGCGTAGCCCGTATGTGTACATTGATGAGCAACAGCTCGATTTGGCCAAGCAAGCGCTACAAGAGGAATTAGCTAAAAAAGCAAGCGACAATACCGCAGCTTCTTCCAATTCCTGAGTATGTATCTTTCTTCCCACTTATGTTATACTCGCAGCGAGTAAAGCTCTTATATAACATAAGGGGGTTGAGGTATGTCTAAAGTTATAGTGAACCAAGTCTAGGTCCAGTGAGCAATCACTGGGCCTTTTGTGTCTAATTTCAAAAATGGACAGGCTCAGAGGCTATCTTCACTTACAACTTTTCGTTGTTTTATGCTGCTTTGGGGTTCTTTTTTCAGGGAATCAGCAAGTATTAGGTACCCGGTGAATAGGTATAGGTATGAAACACGAGATTGTCCACGCCGCTTTGGAGGGGATTTAATGAAGAAAATTTTTGTGCTGGATACGAATGTGCTGCTGCATGATCCGAAAGCCATTTTTACCTTCAAAGAACATGAAGTTGTTATTCCAGCTGTAGTTCTGGAAGAAATCGACTCCAAAAAACGCAACGCGGATGAGATTGGACGGAATGCCCGCAATGTATCGCGATTGTTGGACGGGTTGAGAGAAGTGGGTCATCTGCATAGTGGCGTTCCACTTCCCCAAGGTGGAAGGCTTAAGGTTGAGTTAAACCACCGAAGTTTTTTAAAAGTTCAGGAGATGTTCGGGGAGGTTTCGAACGATAACCGGATTTTGGCGGTTGCCTTGAATTACCATCTGGAAGAGCAAGAGCAGCCTGAACCACGTTCGGTCGTTTTGGTCAGTAAAGATGTGCTGGTCAGGATCAAGGCAGATGTATTGGGACTGCTGACCGAAGACTACCTATCCGATAGAACAGGCGATCTAAGTGAGCTATATCCCGGATACTCGGCAATACAGGTGCACCCGTCCATCATAGATGAATTTTACTCTAACCGTTTTTTACCAATCAAGCCACTGGAACTACCTTATACGCTGTATCCACATGAATTTGTCATTCTGAAAGATGAAATGGGAACTGGAAAATCAGCTTTGCTGAAAGTAAATCAGGAGGCAGAGCGATTAGAGCCGCTGTACTTAAGTAACGAATCGGTGTGGGGAATCAGCGCGCGTAATGCTCAACAGCGGATGGCATTGGAGCTTTTGCTTAATGACGATATCCCCCTCGTGACCATTACAGGAAAAGCGGGTACGGGCAAAACGCTGCTGGCGCTGGCGGCAGGTTTGCTTAAGGTAGAGGATGAACATCGCTTCAAGAAACTGCTGATTGCTCGGCCTGTTGTTCCTATGGGTAAGGATATTGGTTATTTACCGGGAGAAAAGGATGAAAAACTTCGCCCGTGGATGCAACCAATCTACGACAATCTAGAGTATCTGTTTGATGCCAAAAAATCAGGTGATATCGACAAAATTTTGATGGGCTTGGGCAGTATTCAGGTGGAGGCACTTACTTATATTCGCGGGCGTTCGATACCTGGGCAATTTATTATAGTCGATGAGGCGCAAAACTTATCCCGACATGAGATCAAAACGATTGTGTCCCGGGTGGGTGAGGGAAGCAAGATTATTTTGATGGGAGATCCGGAGCAGATTGATCACCCTTATCTGGATGCAGCCAGTAACGGTCTAACCTATGTGGTGGAGCGGTTTAAGCAAGAAGGGATTAGTGGGCATATTATGTTGGAAAAAGGAGAACGCTCCAAGCTCGCGCAGTTGGCAGCCGATCTGCTATAAAATCCCTATCGTTATGACAATAATAAAGACCTCGGGAATATCCCGGGGTCTCTTGTTTTGTATACGTAAAAATTCAGAACAATGAAAGTGAGCAAAAGCTTATTTAAAGTTTAATTCGAGCTTAACTTCAAGCATTCCTGCTAAAGTGCGTACTTCTGTGGCTTTGACATAGGAAATAAGCTGCTGTGGGTAGAAACCCAGATCAAAATCCTTTTCCAGCTTGTTGCGGGTCGTATCAGGTAGTTCCAGACCATTAAATACTAATCGGTCCACATGAAATAAAATTGCATTTTTCGGTTCATTCTCTACCGTGTAGTGACCTTCTACCCTTAATTTCATCGTTCCTTGTTGGCCTTCTACCATAATTTGATCCTGCGCAAATGTAAAGTTGAAGTGATTAAACAAATCATTTTCTGACTTTAAAAAACGGTTAAAGTCCTCTTCACGAATGCTTATCGTAATGACTTTTCCATTTGTAACCATGGCACCTTGTTGTTGTTGAATGAATTGCGGTAAATCCTGCATAGCTTGAGCTAATGCTTTAAAGTGCTTATTTACCTCGTAGACACCTACATTCTCCCAATAAGCTGTCATTTCGCCAATAAGCTTGCGTAGGGTATCCGGGTCATTACTGGCGTTAACGCCGTCATTTACACGCGACTGAAGCAGGATAATGCGTTTGCGTTGTGCCAGTAAGTTTGTTTTGACTGTCTCCAATTCCATTGAGGCTTGGGTGACTTGTTGTTCTGTTTTTCGCATAGATTGATAATTGGATTCGTATTCTTGAAGCACATCCTGATCGTGACTAATCAATAATAAGTAGTAATCGTACAGAGAGAGAAGCTGCCTTATACTTTTCGCCCCTAGCACTACACTCAACAGCTTGTCCCTTTCTCCCATATAATACGATCGCAGCACAGAACCTGCACGCTTCCGTTGTATGGTCATTTGCTCTTGCTGAACGGTGAGATTACTTCGCAATTCCCGCTGACGCTGCAAAAGAGTCTGCTGCTCTTGACTGATTCGCTCAATTTCATGGTCTATCTCTACAATCGACAGGCTATCTTGTAAAATCTGATTTTCTTCATGGGAGGGAGCGGCCAGAGTAGGACGTACATATATGAAAGTTAGCATCATAATAGTGGTCAGCAGGGTGCTGATTGTGATTTTTACTCGTTTATTCATTTGGTTTCCCCTTTTATGTATTCCCGAAAAAAACTAATAGTAATGTATATGATCCTTTCCGTTTCTTTAACCATTCATTTTATTGTACAGCAGTCTGAGCATGCTTGAAACCCGAAACTGTTTACGTTCACGTATGAGTTCTTGCAGAAATGGAAATACAATTTAGTATCAAATAGATTCTATGAACTCTACGAGAGGCATAGGAATGAATAAACAGCTTTTATACCCTATTCAAATACCGGCAAGATCGGTTCATGAAGACGGTTATTTCAGGATGTTGTTAGGAGGGCTAGAGGCATGACTGCAATAAGACAAGATGCATGGAGTGTGGAAGATGACTTGATATTGGCGGAGGTGACATTGCGGCATATCCGTGAAGGTGGGACGCAGCTCGCTGCGTTTGAGGAGGTTGGTCAAAAAATCGGAAGAACCTCTGCAGCATGCGGCTTTCGTTGGAACAGCTGCGTGCGCAAACGTTATGATGAAGCGATTAGCATTGCCAAAGCACAGCGCCAGAAGCGTAGTTATATCCGTAAGCAGAACCCGGTAGGTGTATCACAGGTTGCGGCTTTTGCCTCGCTTGATACAGTCGAAGGTGGGTACAGAACGGATGGTACGAGTGAGGATACGTTATCTATTGATGCAGTAATTCGCTTCTTGCGTCAATGGAAGGGATCTGTCCAGGAAACGAATCGGCAGATTAAGATGCTGGAGAAAGATTTACGGGAAAAGGAAGAAGAATTGAATCAGCTTCGCTCCATTAATGACCGGCTGTCCAAAGAAGTGAATGAGGTGCAAACCGACTATCGTGTTGTGAATGATGATTATAAAGCTCTGATTCAGATTATGGACCGGGCTCGGCGCTTAGCTTTAATCACTGATGATGAGGAAGAGCTTAAATCCAGATTCAAAATGGACGCCAATGGGAATCTGGAGCGCATTGAGTAACAAGATTACTTCTGCAATATTGAAATAAAACGTCAACTAGCGCTTTGCTGTAGTTGGCGTTTTTTGTATTTCTCTAGAGTGCATATGATATAGTAGAAAAAAAGATGGAAGCGAGACGATACAAAGGTGATTGATATTATTGGAGCGGGTTCGCTGGGATTGTTGTTTGCCGGGAGGTTGTCTGCCTCAGGTACAAAAGTAAGGCTGTGGACGCGTACACTTGAGCAGGCACGCTTCATTGCTCGTGAAGGGATTACTGTGTTTGATAAGGAGGGACAGACGGCAGTACATGTGTCCGGGAATAAATTGAAGGTAGCGCCATTGGCAGATTGGCAACGGTTAAATTCACAGGCTCCGGCACGATGGATAATGCTTATGACCAAACAGGGGGCGATTGAGGAAGTATTAGAACAGATCCAGCCTGCAGCTCAAATGGATAGAAATACAGGAATTGTTTGCTTGCAGAATGGAATCGGCCATATAGAACGCATTAGAAAGGCTTGGCCTAAAGCTGTAGTATACCCTGCTGTGACGACTGAAGGAGCCAAGAGGCAGGGGGTAGCATCTATTGTACATGCAGGATCGGGTGTTACTGAAATAGGATGTTCGGAGGAAGAGGAGGAGTCGAAGAACAATAATTTTAATCAATGTGTGCTAAATCGGCTGGTTGCAGCAGGATTTGACGCTTGCTTGTCGAAAGAAATCGAGAACGGTATGTATCGCAAGTTGTTGATCAATGCTGTGATCAATCCGCTGACGGCGTTATGGCGAGTTCGTAATGGCGAGCTGCTTTCGGACCCTATTCGAATACATATGATGCGCAGGCTGTACGATGAAGGCATTCAAGTGTATGAAGCTCATGGTATCCACTGGGAAAACGCATGGTGGGAGCAAATTATGAATGTATGCCGGGCAACGGCAGAGAATCACTCGTCCATGCTAGCTGATGTACTTGCACAGTCCATGACGGAAGTTGCTTCGATTAACGGACAACTGGTGCAGATGGCAGATCGGGCTGGAGTTACTGCACCAACTCATGAGTTATTGTGGCAATTAATTGAAGGCATGCGGCTAAAAGAGGGGTGATCAGTTGAGTCTTATACAAGGTGCTATTATCACTTTCAGTATTCTTCCCTTTTTTCCGTTTTTGATCGTGTTTGCGGTTTGTCGCTACATTCTTAAAATGGAAAAAAAGAAATCGTTACTTACTTCTATGGATATTACCACGTTTTTTCTGATATTTTCCGTCGCAGCACTCTTTAACGTCATTTTTACATCTCGATTCGGTTTTTATTTGATTCTACTGCTCCTATTACTGGCTTTGGGTTTAATTGGAGGAGCTCAAAATCGAATAAAAGGGAAGGTTGATGGTAAAAGATTATGTAGAGCGGTCTGGAGATTAACTTTTATGGCGATGACATTGGCGTATATTTTGTTGACTGTAGTTGGTATATTTAAGAATATATTCAACGCCATGTGATATAAGGTGACATGAAAAGGTGAAAAAATATGAATTAATCATGTTTTTTTGAAAAAAAAGCTCAATTTGAAGAAATGTAATGTAGATTTTTTTGACCGCTGGTTGTATAATCTATAAACATATACCACTTTAGAACTAGGGGGAAAACGCTAGATGAAAAGGAAAAGCTTTTTAGTCCTTTTGACACTCATTCTTGCAGTTGGCGCACTGCTCGCAGGTTGCGGCGGCAAGAACGATACCAATGGTAAGGGCGCACAAGAAAACACCTCGACTACGCCGGCTGCGGCCGACAAGCAAATTTTGCGCATTAACCTTGCATCCGAGCCGCCAACGTTCGATCCGGCACAGGCTCAAGATACTCAAGCAAACACTGTTTTAAAAACAATGTATGAAGGTCTTGTTCGCATGGGCCCTGATGGTAAAGAAATTCCTGGCGTAGCTGAATCTTGGAAAATTTCCGATGACGGCAAAACCTATACGTTCAAGCTTCGCGATACTGCAAAATGGAGTAATGGCGACCCAGTCAAAGCAAGCGACTTCGTATTTGCTTGGCAACGGGTATTGGATCCTTCCACGGCTCCTGCACCTCCATATGCTTACCAATTGTACTATATCAAAAATGCTGAGGGTTACAACCTGAGCACTTCCAAATCTTTTAAAGGTACTAAAGTTACGGACTTCAAAGATGTAGGTGTCAAAGCAGTTGACGACCATACATTGCAGGTAGAACTGGAACATGCAACACCTTACTTCCTGGGATTGACTTCTTTCTACACCTATTACCCGGTGCATCCGTCTGTTCAAGGAAATGATAAATGGGCGACTAAAAAAGAAAGCATGATCACTAACGGGCCTTTCACATTGTCGACTTGGGAGACAGGTCAAAAGATCGAGGTTTCCAAAAGCGAGAATTATTGGGGTAAGGACGAAATTAAACTGAAGAAAATTACAATGTCCCTTGTAAACAGCGGTGCAACAGAACTCGCTTCTTACAGAAGTGGACAACTTGATTATGCAGGTAAACCTAATGGCGAAATTCCTGCAGACCAAATGATGGCTGTGAAAAATGAAATGCCTAACGAATTCCAGGCTAAAGGTATAGCAAGCACCTATTACTATTTGTTTAACGTCACCGAAAAACCGTTCAATAATCTTAAAATTCGTAAAGCATTTGCAATGTCGATTCAACGTCAGCCGATTGTTGATAGAGTAACGATGGGTGGAGAAATTCCTGCTTACGGCTTTGTACCTCCGGGTATTAAAGGTTTATCTCAGGAATACCGTAATGAACATAAAGATGATTATTTCAAAGAAGATGTAGCTGAAGCGAAGAAATTGCTTCAAGAAGGTATGAAGGAAGAAGGGGTAACTTCACTCCCTCCAATCACTCTACTCTACAATTCTACTGAAGGACACCAAAAAATTGCTTTGGCAGTTGCAGATATGTGGAAGAAAAGCCTGGGAATCGACGTGAAAACGCAAAACCAGGAGTGGGGCGTATTTATCCAAACACGTAACAAGTTGAATTTCCAAATTGCACGTGGTGGATGGTCTGCTGACTTTAATGATCCGATGACTTTCCTGGATATCTGGACAACTGGTAATGGCAACAATAATTCTGGATATTCTAATCCTGAATATGATGGTTTGATTAAAGCGGCTAGAACAGAAACTGATCCAGGAAAACGCATGGAAATATTTGCGAAAGCAGAGAAGCTTCTTGTTCAGGATGATATGGTTTTACTGCCGATTTATTACTACTCTAATACTTCTTTGACGAAACCAAATGTAAAAGGCGTTGCCTTGGATTTTAGTGGTGCAATTGATTTTACAAGAGCTTATATAACACAGTAAGTAGCTGATACTTGATTCTGAAGTTGAGGAGTTACTTCGGGATATATATGTGGGTACTGCCATATATATCCCGTTTTTTTTGTGTGTGAGGGTTCTTCTTAAAATGATTAAATTAACCATGCATATAAGTAGATTGGACAACCCAACTCTATTTCTATAGAATCGAATGGTGTCGAAAAATATGGGAGGTGTAAACGGGCGATGGCGCGTTATTTGATCAGTAAATTTATATTTATGCTTATTTCTTTGCTCATTCTGATCTCTGCGACGTTCTTTCTGATGAAGGCAATTCCAGGTAACCCTTTCATGAGCGAAAGAGCGACGTCTCCTGAGATTCAAGCCCGATTAATGGAACAGTATGGGTTGGATAAGCCTGTATATGTACAATATTTTAAATACTTAGGTGATATTGTTACGGGTGATTTTGGTATTTCTATGAAAAAATTGAATCAAAGTGTGAGCGACATTATTGGACAGACCTTCATGGTATCACTAAAATTAGGTCTGGTCGCAATTATTGTTTCCATTATTGTCGGTATTTTACTAGGTATGCTGGCGGCTTTATACCATCGTAGACTCATTGATACCGTAGCGATGATATTGGCAATTCTGGGTATTGCGGTTCCCAGCTTCGTTCTGGCATCATTAATTCAGTTCTTTTTTGCCCAAAAGTTGGAATTGTTTAATGTTATGGGCTTCGAGGGCCCAATGGACTACGTTCTGCCTGTGGCGGCTTTGTCCGCTCAACCAATTGCATTTATTGCACGATTGACGCGTTCCAGTATGATAGAAGTACTGCATGCAGATTATATCAAAACGGCCAAAGCTAAAGGCTTGAAATCCATTACGATCATGTTCAAACACGTTGTGCGGAATGCTATTTTGCCAGTTGTTACCTACGTTGGTCCAATGACAGCGAATATTATTACCGGATCTGTGGTTATTGAACGGATTTTCGGGATTGGCGGTATTGGTAAAGTGTTTGTGGAAAGTATCACAAGCCGTGATTACACCATGATTATGGGCATAACGATTTTTTACGGTGTTTTGCTTATGTTAGCGCGTTTTATTACAGATGTCGCGTATGGGTTTATTGATCCTCGGATTAAGCTGTCCGGCGGGAAGGAGGGGTAACTTTATGTCTGTGAAAGACAATGCTGTGAATTTGGATAAACTTCAGGTAAAACCGGAAGATTTCCGAAAAATAGGGGTCGATGAAAAGCAGTCTGAAGTTATTCAGCGAGAAAGCTTATCTGCTTGGCGCGATGCTTGGGAACGACTTCGTAAAAACAAGGTTGCAATGACTAGCTTGATTGTTTTAGTTCTGATTGTGCTTTTTTCTTTAATCGGTCCGATATTGTCACCCTATAATTATTACTCTAATGATTTACTGAGCACGAATCTGCCACCTTCTGCGGAGCATTGGTTCGGTACGGATGATCTTGGACGTGATATGTTTGTCCGTACATGGATGGGAGCACGGATTTCCTTGACGATAGGTCTGGCTGCAGCTTTGATTGATTTGCTGATTGGTGTTATTTATGGTGGAATTATGGGTTACTTTGGTGGCCGCGTTGATGAAATCATGAATAAATTTTCTGAAATCTTGTACTCCATTCCTTACTTGCTTGTTACGATCCTGTTGCTGGTTGTACTGGAGCCAAGTATCACTACAATTATTATTGCGCTCTGTGTAACGGGGTGGATTAACATGTCGTGGATTGTACGTGGTGAAATGATGCAACTCAAAAACAGAGAGTTTGTACTTGCTTCCCGTTCCATGGGTGCTGGAGCAGGTCGTTTGCTTTTCCGCCACCTCTTGCCTAATGCAGTAGGTCCGATCATCGTTACATTGACGTTGAGCGTTCCAACCGCTATTTTTTCCGAAGCTTTCTTGAGCTTCCTCGGTTTAGGGGTACCGAATCCGGAGGCATCGCTGGGTTCAATGATTGAATCAGCTCTGACCGGGTGGATGTATTACCCGTGGCGGATGCTTTTCCCAGCAGGTTTGATCAGTTTGATTATGCTTGCGTTCAACCTTTTTGGCGACGGCTTGCGTGATGCGCTTGATCCGAAGTTGAAGAAATAGGAGGTGAGATCATGGTGAGTAGCAACAATTTAATTGAGGTTGAAGGTCTTAAAAAGTATTTTAATGTTGGCAAAAACCGTGTGCTCAAAGCGGTGGACAACCTGAATTTCTATATTCGCGAGGGTGAAACGCTGGGTATGGTTGGCGAATCCGGCTGTGGTAAGTCTACAGCGGGTCGTACGATTTTGCGCTTGTATGAACCTACAGCAGGTAGCGTACGTTTTAACGGTACGGATATTTACAAATTATCACCAAGTAAAATGAAAGCAATGCGCCGTGATATGCAGATGATCTTTCAAGATCCGTATGCATCATTGAACCCGCGTTTTACCGTTTCTGATATTATTGGGGAGGCACTGGATATTCACAATATGGCGGGTAGCCGTGCAGAACGCAAGAAACGGATTGAAGAGTTACTTGATCTGGTTGGTTTGAACCCTGACCATGCAACACGCTATCCGCATGAGTTTTCTGGTGGTCAACGTCAACGGATCGGTATTGCACGTGCACTGGCTGTTAATCCTAAATTCATCATTTGTGATGAGCCGATTTCAGCTCTTGACGTATCTATTCAGGCTCAGGTTGTCAACCTGTTAAAAGAGCTTCAAGAACGTTTGGGTCTGACATACCTATTCATTGCGCATGATCTGTCGATGGTCAAGCACATCAGTGATCGGGTAGCTGTAATGTATATGGGTAGAATGGTTGAGCTTGCAGAAAGTGCTGAGTTGTATGCAAATCCGATCCATCCTTATACGAAAATGCTTTTGTCGGCGATCCCACTTCCTGATCCAGAAGTAGAAGCCAACAAAAAACGGATTATTATGCCAGGCGACCAAGCAGGCCCGATTCATGATGCATCTGGCAGTAAGACAGGGGCTTATAACCTGGAAAATGCCACGCTCATTGAAGTGTCTAAAGGACATTTTGTAGCTGAGCCTTACGCCTGATCTTGTTTTATGCACCAACCGCCGAGTTATTCGGCGGTTTTTTTTGTAGGAAGCTTTGACGTGGACATAGGCTTTCGGTACAATCAAGCAGTAAGGTTTTGGTGGAGACAGGAGGCAGACCCATGAAAATAATTCCGGAAACGCTTCGCGGAGGGTCGGCTTTGGCAGAAGATTATATACAGGGTACAGGACGCGCAAGCGACTTGTATGAATATAATGTGCTGCACGCCGATGCTTATGCCCAACGGGCGAAGTGGCTGGATAAGACGGAGCATCTGCGATTAAACCGTAAGGATGTCGTAGCATGTCTTCGTATATACAATGAGAAATACAATTCGTATGAGGCGGTTCGTGCTTCATTGGACCGTCTGGAAAGTCCAGATGCCTTAGTAGTAGCTGGTGGGCAGCAAAGCGGACTGTTCACAGGTCCGATGCTGGTCATTTACAAAGCTGCTACCCTAATTAAGGCGGCGAGAGAAGCTGAGGAACGTCTTGGACGTCCGGTTATTCCCATCTTCTGGATTGCTGGCGAAGATCATGACTGGGACGAGGTCAATCATACATACGTAATGGCAAATGACCCACAAGCCGTCAAAATCAAGCTGAATAAGCAACCTGAACGCCGTTCTTCGGTTAGTGCCATTAAAGTTGACGCTTTTGAATGGAAGCAAGCGATAGCGGATATAGAGCAAAGCTTGCCAGATTCAGAACATAAGGCTGATATAATGCGCATGATTGAGAACGGGATAACGAATTCATATGGACTGAGTGAAGCCTTTGCCAAGTTGCTGGGCCTTTTGTTCGGCACCTATGGATTAGTACTCTTGGATTCAGCAGATCCTTCGCTACGCAAGCTGGAAGCATCCGTTTTTAAGCGGCTGGTTCAGCACAATGATGAGTTGGAGCAGGCTTATCGGACGGCTGCCACACGGATCGTAGATTATGGATATCATTTACAAGCCGATGTGCATGAAGGTGGCGCGAATCTCTTTTATATCCATGAAGATGAACGCCTGTTGCTTTTCAAAAAAGCTGGACTATTCACGGATCGACACGGTCTGGTGGCGTTTACTGTGGATGAACTGCTCGAAGAGATAGATAGACATCCCGAACGTTTTAGTAACAATGTGCTAACTCGTCCTCTAATGCAGGATTCACTGTTTCCGGTGCTGGCATCTGTGCTGGGTCTAGGAGAGATTGCTTACTGGGCGATTACACGGGATGCTTTCGGGGTGTTGGAGATGCAGATGCCGATACTGCTGCCACGAATGTCTTTTACGTTGGTAGAGCCAGGTGTAGAGAAGCATATGCTTAAGTATGAATTAAGTTTTGGTCAAGTTAGAGACGGACTTGAGGAACGGAAAAAGCAATGGATTGCCACTCAAGATCAGCTTGGAATGCAGGATCAGTTTTCCGGGGCTAAGGAAGCTTTTGTCCGCATGTACGAACCACTTGTGCAGCAGACAGGTTTGATTGAAAAAGGTTTGCTACAGCTCGGAGAAACCAACCGCGAGAAAATTCTGGCACAGATCGCCTATCTGGAGGCAAAAGTTCAGGAAGCGTTGCTTCGGCAAAATGAAACAGCACTTCGCCAGTGGGATCGTATTGAATGGTCGCTTTTTCCATTTGGACAGCCGCAGGAGCGGGCGTATACGATCTATCATTTTCTAAACCGTCATGGTCTCAGCTTGATTGATACGATTATGAATGTACCATTGGATCTGACAGGTACGCATCGTGTTATTTATGTATGATTGTTATTTTATATAGGATTTATCATGGTGCAAATTCAACCAATATGAAGGAGGAAACAAAGTATGACTTCCCATTCTCTACAAAATAGCATAGTTCACGATCTTAAATTGGCCCCTGAAGGTCATTTGAAAATTGATTGGGTAGAAGCCCATATGCCGGTATTGAACCGTATTCGTCAACAATTCGAGCAAGAGCAACCTTTTGCTGGTCTGAAGGTAACCATCTGTCTACATTTGGAGGCCAAAACGGCTTACCTAGCTAAAGTGGTACAAGCAGGTGGAGCGCAGGTAACTATTACGGGGAGTAATCCATTGTCTACACAAGATGATGTTTGTGCCGCATTAGTTGAAGATGGCGTTACGGTATTAGCTAAATACAATCCAGACCCAGAAGAATTCAAGAATTTGCAAATTAAGGCACTGGAAACAAAGCCGGATCTCATTATAGATGATGGTGGTGACTTGGTTACTCTGTTGCAATCCGAACGGCCTGATCTGATTTCTACGATCCGTGGGGGAGCAGAGGAGACAACTACTGGCATTATTCGTTTGAAGGCTTTGGAAAAAGAAGGGCAACTTCACTTTCCGATGGTCGCTGTTAATGATGCTTACTGCAAATATTTGTTTGATAACCGCTATGGTACAGGACAGTCAGCTTTCGACGGCATTATTCGTACGACTAATCTGGTTGTAGCAGGAAGTACAGTGGTTGTGGTAGGTTATGGCTGGTGTGGCAAAGGAGTTGCAATGCGTGCGAAAGGGCTGGGAGCCAACGTTGTTGTAACCGAAGTTGATCCGATCAAGGCAGTAGAAGCCCATATGGATGGTTTCCATGTCTTGCCGATGGTAGAGGCTGCCAAACTGGGCGACTTCTTTATTACAGTAACTGGAAACAAGGCTGTAATTACAGGAGAACACTTTGATGTGATGAAGGATGGAGCTGTGCTGTGTAACGCAGGGCATTTTGATGTGGAGGTTAGTAAGCCTGAGCTTGCTAAACGTTCCGAATCCATTCGTACGGTGCGTCGCAATATCGAGGAATATCGTTTTAAAGATGGACGTAAAATGTATTTGCTGGCAGAAGGACGCCTCGTGAATCTGGCTGCTGCTGATGGACATCCTGCGGAAATTATGGATACGACATTTGCGCTTCAGGCGCTTGGCTTGAAATATGTGAATGATCGTTACAATGAGCTAGGCAAAGCCGTTATTAATGTACCTTATGAAATTGATGAGCAGGTAGCTCGATTCAAGCTTGATAGTCTGGGAATCCAAATTGACACGTTAACTGAAGAACAAAAGATCTATTTGGACAGCTGGAACGCGTAATCGGATTTTCTCATCACGATTTTCGCTGCAAAGTGTTGCGTTTTTAATGCAAGTATTTGTTTGGGTTGACATAATGGACAGAGAGTAAGCCCTTTATTCCGTGTTGTTTCGAAACCTGATGCATATTGTCGGGGGACGGCTTCATGGGATAAGGGCTTTTTTGCATCTTGTGACGCGGGGCTACAATAACAGACATAATGGTATGGATCCGGCTTCTATCACTTTTTGGTAATGAAAAAGAGGTCTTTGATTTTTTAAAGCGAATCTATTATGCTTAGGTGGTGGAAAGTGGGCCAAAGTGGGAGAATGGGGTAAGGGGTGACGAAACCAATGTTTATGGGGGAGTTCCAACATAGCATTGATGAGAAGGGTCGGCTTACTGTACCGGCCAAGTTTCGTGAACTTCTCGGTGCCTCGTTCGTGGTTACCCGCGGGTTGGACCAATGCCTCTTCGTGTATCCCATGGATGAGTGGGCTGTCATGGAGAAAAAACTTAAAGCACTGCCTCTGATGAAGGCCGATGCGCGGGCGTTTACCCGTTTTTTTTTCTCGGGGGCGACTGAATGCGAATTGGACAAACAGGGCAGGGTAAATTTACCGGGGAATTTGTGCGAATACGCCAAGCTCACTAAAGAGTGCGTCGTATTGGGAGTGTCCACCCGTGTAGAGATTTGGAGCAAGCACACTTGGGAGCAATATTTCAACCAATCAGAAGAAGCATTTAACGACATTGCTGAGAAATTGGTTGATTTCAACTTTGAATTGTAATTTAGGAGGTCAGCCGTTTGTTTCACCACATTACCGTACTCAAAGAAGAAGCAACACAGGCACTAAACATCAGGCAGGACGGGATTTATGTGGACTGCACGTTGGGAGGGGCAGGACACAGTTCCGTCATTGCATCACAGCTTGGCCCTGAGGGAAGGCTCATTGCCTTTGATCAGGACGACTGGGCATTGAACAATGCGCGAGAGAAGCTGTCAGCCTATGAAGGCAAGATTTCATTAGTGAAATCCAACTTCCGCCACTTGCAGGACAAGCTGACCGAATTGGGATTGCCCGAGAAAGACGGCGTCCCGCAGGTCCAGGGTATTTTGTTCGATCTGGGTGTGTCCTCGCCCCAGTTCGATGAGGGGGAACGGGGATTTAGCTACAATCATGATGCGCCGCTTGATATGCGGATGGATCAGAGTAGCTCGCTTACGGCTTACGAAATTGTCAATAAATGGTCGGAAGCAGAGATTGCGCGTATTTTGTTTCATTACGGAGAAGAGAAGTTTTCACGGCGGATCGCAAAGATCATGATTGAACGTCGATTGAACAAGCCTATTCACACAACTGGGGAACTTGTCGATATTATCAAAGAAGGAATTCCGGCTGCGGCACGCAGAACCGGGGGACATCCGGCTAAACGCAGTTTCCAGGCTTTGCGGATTGCTGTGAATGATGAGTTGGGTGCACTGGAAGATACTTTGCATCAGGCAGTAAGATGTCTGGCTCCAGGAGGCAGAATTTCGGTCATTACATTCCATTCTCTGGAGGATCGGATATGCAAGCATATTTTCAAGGAGTATTTGGCGAAAAGCATCTATCCATCTGATTTGCCTATTTTGGAGGACAAAATGGAAGGCGATCTGAAGCTGGTGAACCGTAAGCCGATTGTGGCGTCAGAGCAGGAACTGGAGCTTAATCCTCGGTCCCGGTCAGCGAAGCTGAGAGTTGCCGAGAAATTGTAAATTTAATGGAGAAGGAGAGGCGACATGGCTTATACACGCGGTAATTTGGCTGTAAAAGAAAGAGCCCGTCAGGAACAGGTTCAGCAACAACGGTATCGTGAGACCACCAAAGTCGTTACACGCCGCAGAGAGCTGCCGATTCGAGAAAAGCTGCTGTATCTATTGACACTTGTAGCGTGCATTGTCATTGCTGGTATGTTGATTAGCAGGTACGCTCACATTTATCAAATCAATTATTCGATTAATACGGCAAGCAAGGACATTTCCAAATTACAGACCAATATCGCCCAACTGAAGATGCAAAAGGAGCGTCTGGAAAATCAGATCGTGCCGACTGCAAAGCAACAGGGATATATCGAACCAACAAGAGAGCCCATTCGTGTGGAAAAGCAGGCTGCCAAATAGTTAAGGGCATAGCATCAAGCTATGCTCTGACGTACATTTTTTTGCAGAGAGGTTTGAGCTATGGTCAAAAGAATAAAGCTTCGCACACTGCTAATAGGGGGATGTATTACCCTCTTTTTTCTTGTTCTGCTACTTAAGGTATTTTGGATTCAAGTTGTGAGCGGGGAGTACTGGCATAACCTGGTAGTTAATCAAGTAGAAAGAGATCAGGTCATTCAGCCCAAGCGTGGAACCATTACGGACCGTAAAGGAAACGTATTGGCTACGGATGCACCGGCTTATACGGTAGTTGTCAATCCTAGCATCATTCAGGAGTATGATTTGGAGAATGAGGTTGTAGCTAAGCTGCACCAGTTACTCAAAACGCCTGAGGATGAGCTGAGAGGACATCTTTCTGCAAAGGATAAAAAGGGGAACTACTTAAAAAATCGCGAGATTCGTAATGGGGGCTGGAAGGTAGACCCTGAGATCAAGGCACAAGTGGATACGTTCAAAGAGTATTTGAAGGATAAGTATGAAGTAATTGGAGCTGTGGACACTGTTCAAGAATCCAAACGCTATTATCCGGAAAATAAGCTGGCTTCCCATGTTCTTGGCTATCAAAGAAAAGATGGCACAGCAGGTATGGGATTGGAAGCTTATTATAATAAAGAGCTCTCGGGGACGGCTGGAAAGCTTCTGTATCAGCGGGATCGGAAGGGAGTTCCTCTTCAAGGATCGGAAAGTGTCTATGAGCCGGCACAAAATGGTAAAAATTTAAAGCTGACGATTGACGATACGATTCAGTATTATATAGAGGATGCCATGCAGGAAGCTATTGCAAAATACAACCCGAAAACGATGACTGTAGTAGCTGCTGATCCCCAGACGATGGATGTTCTTGGTATGGCAACTTATCCAAATTTTAATCCCAATACATATGGGAGTACACCCTTGGAATATTTCCGTAATAATGCTACTCAATCTATCTACGAGCCTGGCTCCACGTTTAAGATTGTAACCTTGGCAGCTGCGGTTCAAGAAAAGGTGTTCAATCCAAATGAATCTTACCAATCTGGTATGATTCGGGTCGGAGGCTGGGATATTCGTGATGTAAGCCGCAACTGGGGAACGTTAACCTATCTTCAGGGAGTCAAGCGCTCAAGTAACGTTGGTTTCGTCCATCTGGGTTTGGATAAGTTGGGTGGCGAGAGACTGAAGAAATATATTAATAACTTTGGATTCGGCGTGAAAACGGGCATTGATCTTCCAAGTGAGTCTACCGGGGCTATTACGTTCCATACCCAGTACAAATCCGAGGTCGCAACCGCTTCATATGGACACGGACGTGTTCAGGTGACGCCAATCCAGCAGGTAGCTGCCATCTCGGCAATTGCTAACGGGGGGAAGCTGATGCAGCCTCATCTGGTGAAGGAAATCATCAACCCAGATACAGGCGAAGTTCAGACGATTCAACCGAAGGAAGTCCGTCAAGTGATTACTCGGGAATCGGCAGTCCAGACAAGCAGCTATCTAGAGCAGGTCGTATCTGACCAAGAAATTGGTACGGGACGCCTTGCTTATATTGACGGATATCGTGTAGCTGGTAAAACAGGTACAGCGACGAAGGTCGTCGGAAAAGTATATGACCATTCGAAGGATGTCGTGTCCTTTATAGGTTTTGCACCGGTAAATGATCCGAAAATAGCTGTTTTGGTTGTTATGGACGAACCTAACAAATCGGTAGGCGGCGGTACAGCAGCAGCACCTGTATTTAAAAAAATTGTATCCCAATCGTTGCAATATATGGGGGTTCCAAAAACGGGAACTAAAACGAATAAATCAGGTGCCACTGTTGTAAAAACAGTGAATTTGCCAACGGTACCAACATTAACTGGTCAGGTGAAGAAGGATGCGCAAAATGCATTGCTCAAACAGGGAATTGCCTATGAAACGGTAGGCAAAGGCTCCAAAATTGTTCGCCAGTATCCTGAAGCAGGCGTCAAAATGAAACCCGGACAACGCATTTACTTGCTGACTGAGGATAGTGCCAACATGACTATTCCTGATTTTACAGGTGTTTCGTTGCGTGACACACTTCAAGTTCTGACCCTTATGAAGGTTGGTGTGCAGGTAAGTGGCGAAGGTTATGTTGTCTCTCAAAAGGCGCAAATGGTAAATGGAAAGCGGATCGTCAGCGTGACGCTTCAGCCGGCCAAAGAAACGGTGACCGGAGTGAAACCGGAGGAAACACAGGACTCGACCAATGGAGTTGCAGCTAACCAGACCGGCAGCGCAACAAAAACGGAGGTCGATACTAAAACCGATTCCGGTACTACTGCTGATGCTGGAACAGACTCGGAAGCTCCTAAGGGAGGAATATCTGCTGTTGCAGATGAGGAAAGTGCTGCTGCGATTAAAGGCGAGGATAACTGATAGCTTGTTCTAATGTCCGTTCTTTTGAATATTCATGAGGTAAGACATGTCATGAGTATTTGAGGAACGGAGGGAGCGCGTTTGAAAAAATCTAACGTGACCATGCGGCGGAGGCTAGTATGGGGGCTAATGGGATTATTTGTACTGTTTGCAGCCTTGTCGATCCGGCTCGCCTATGTTCAATTGGGTAAAGGAGGCGAGCTCTCGGCCAAGGCTGAGGATTCGTGGCGCCGCAATATTCCATTTTCCGCCAAGCGTGGCGAAATTTTGGATAGGCAGGGTACGGCGCTCACCTATAATGTCAGTTCGCCGACAGTCATGGCGATACCAGTACAAATTAAGAAGCCGGAAGAAACGGCACGCAGGCTAGCGCCCTTGCTGGATATGAGTGAGGATAAAGTACTCAAGCTGATTACCAAACGAACAGCAAGCCAAAAACTTCAGCCCGGCGGACGAAAAATTACGATGGAGAAAGCGCAGCAAATTCGTGATTTGAAGCTGCCGGGTATCGTTGTTGCTGAAGACAACAAACGTTATTATCCTTATGGTGATCTAGCGGCTCATATTCTTGGGTTTACAGGAATTGATAATCAAGGGCTGACAGGCGTAGAGAAGCAGCAAAACAGTAAGCTTCGGGGAATAGACGGAAGCATTGCGTATTTATCGGATGCAGGTGGTCGTCTAATGCCTGGTTCTTCTGAAAAATACATTGAACCGAAGGATGGACTGAATTTACAATTAACCATTGATAAGTCTGTGCAGTCCATTATGGAACGGGAGCTTGACCAAGCCATGGTCAAATTTCAGGCGAAGTCCGCATTGTCTATAGCTATGAACCCTAAGACGGGTGAAATATTAGGCATGGCTGGACGACCAAGCTATGAGCCAGCGCAATACAAGCAATATGCGCCTGAAATCTATAATCGAAATCTGCCTATCTGGATGACATATGAACCTGGGTCTACTTTCAAAATTATTACACTGGCGGCTGCCTTGGAAGAAAAGAAGGTCAATCTCAAAAATGACCGTTTTTTTGATCCGGGATATATTGAAGTCGGTGGAGCACGACTGCGTTGCTGGAAGAAAGGCGGACATGGAAGCCAAACTTTCCTTCAAGTGGTGGAGAATTCTTGCAACCCCGGTTTTGTAACATTAGGGCAGCGATTAGGTAAAGAAACACTGTTCAAATACATTCGCAATTTTGGCTTTGGCAGCAAAACGGGGATCGACATGATTGGTGAGGGCAACGGTATTTTGTTCAAACTACCTCAGGTCGGTCCTGTAGAGCTGGCGACAACCGCTTTTGGTCAAGGGGTGTCTGTTACTCCGATCCAGCAGGTTACGGCTGTATCAGCGGCAATTAATGGCGGTAATCTTTATAAGCCTCACATTACAAAAGGTTGGGTTCAGCCGGGAACCGGAAAAGTGCTGGAAAAAGTAGAGCCAGAACTGGTACGTAGGGTTATTTCAGAGGAAACCTCCCGACAGGTAAGGGAAGCGCTGGAAAGCGTCGTTGCTAAAGGTACAGGTCGTCCTGCTTTCATTGAAGGCTACCGGGTGGGAGGTAAAACGGGGACAGCACAAAAGGTGATTAACGGGCGTTATTCTTCCTCGGAGCATATTGTATCCTTTATTGGTTTTGCACCGGCGGATGATCCGCAAATCGTCGTCTATACCGCTGTCGATAACCCGAAGGGCATTCAATTCGGCGGGGTGGTTGCTGCGCCAATCGTGCAAAATATTTTAAAGGACGCACTGATTGCCTTGAAAATACCGCCTCGCACCAATCAAATTGCCAAAGAGTACAAGTATGGAGAAAATCCGATCGAAACGGTACCTGATCTGGTAGGTGCTACTGCAGCTGATTTGTACGAAGATATGAATATGAACTTTATGCTCGTGAAATCTGGGTCAGGCAAGACGGTCGTGAGTCAGGCGCCGAAGCCGGGCTCCAGATTGGAGCGGGGATCAACGATCCGTATTTACATGGGGGATTGATAGGTTCATTTTATACCATACTATGAATAACGAGAGAGCAATGGAGGAATGAAAGATGCAGCTTCAACAATTGGCTTCACTGCTGGCCGTCTCCCGTGTGGTGGGTGACGGTACAGTGGATTGCCGAGGAATCGGGGCGGATTCACGTCGAGTGCAACAGGGAGATTTATTTCTATGTTTGCCAGGTTTTACAGTAGACGGACATGACTATGCTGAGCAGGCAATTGCGTCCGGGGCGGCAGCTTTGGTCGTTGAACGGGAACTGGATGTACCTGTTCCGCAGCTTGTAGTTAAGGATGCACGACATGCCATGGCGGTTTTGGCGGATTATATGTTTGATTCACCGAGCCGACGCATGCGCATGATCGGCATAACCGGAACCAACGGTAAAACAACGATAACTTATCTGATTGAAAAGATCATGAAGGATGCCGGGGTGAATACCGGACTGATTGGTACGATTCAAATGCGTTACGGAGGTCAGTCTTACCCAATGTCTGGCACTACGCCCGAAGCGGTGGAACTGCAACGTTATCTCGGAAATATGGCAGAGCAGGGGGTTCAATGCTGTGTCATGGAAGTATCCTCACATGCGTTGGAGCAGGGCCGCGTCAAAGGAACTGATTTTCGCACCGCTATATTTACAAACCTGACGCAGGACCACCTGGACTACCACAACACAATGGAGGAGTACCGTGCTGCAAAAGGACTTTTGTTCTCTAGGTTGGGAAATGCTTTCTCGCGGGATGCATCAGATAGCAAATATGCTGTTCTGAATGCAGACGATCCGGCATCTTCCTATTTGCAGGCTCAAACTGCGGCCCAAGTGATTACATACGGCGTAGAAAAGGAGTCTGATGTGAAGGCATCTCGTATCACTATAGGTTCCAAGGGAACCTCCTTCCATGTGTCTACTTTTAAAGGAGATACCGATATTGAGCTTCGAATGGTGGGCAAGTTCAATGTGTACAACGCACTGGCGGCCATTACCGCTGCTTTACTGGAAGGAATCTCGCTAGTGGATATCAAGCGCAGTCTAGAGTCTATCGCAGGCGTAGATGGGCGGGTAGAGCCTGTAGATGCGGGTCAGCCCTTTGCTGTTATTGTAGATTATGCCCATACACCGGACGGATTGGAAAATGTCCTTCGCACCGTAAAGGAATTTGCGGTCGGTAAAGTATGGTGTGTATTTGGATGCGGCGGTGACCGGGATCGTACAAAACGTCCGTTGATGGGGAAAATTGCTGCGCGTTACAGCGATCATTCGTTTATTACTTCCGATAATCCGCGAACAGAGGACCCAAAAGTGATTTTGAAAGACATCGAACAAGGGTTGATTGACGAAGGTGTACCCGCAGAACGATACGAATTGATCGTGGATCGCAGAACTGCAATTCATAAAGCTGTTGAAATGGCAAGCCCTGACGATGTAGTATTGATTGCGGGAAAAGGTCATGAGACTTACCAGTTGATCGGAAAAACGGTGCATGAATTCGATGACCGCATCGTAGCCAAAGAAGCGATAAGGGGTTTATCCAAGTGATGAAAAGAACAATCGGTCAGATTGCATCTATGTGTGGAGGAACACTTCACGGAGAAGCGGACGCCGAACAGATGGTCGAAGGCGTTTTTACAGATTCTCGCAGGCTGCAGAGCCAAGGATTGTTTGTTCCACTCGTGGGCGAACGGTTTGATGGACATAATTATGTGCGGCAGATCGTAAGCGAGGCAGGTGCAGCTGCATTTTTATGGCAAAAGGATCATGGAGCACCTCCGGCTGAGAACGCTATTGAGGTAGAGGATACGTTAGAAGCCCTTCAGCATCTAGCAGCTGCATACTTACGCGAAATTGGCGTTTCTGTCGTTGGGATCACGGGAAGCAACGGCAAGACGACAACGAAAGACATCGTAAACGCTCTGCTGGGCACGACTTTTAAAGTACACAAAACCGAAGGAAATTATAACAATCATATCGGTTTGCCTTTAACTGTACTTTCCATGCCGCAGGATACAGATATTCTCATTCTGGAGATGGGCATGAGTGGGCGTGGAGAGATTCGTCTGCTGGCTAATATCGCTCAACCAGATGTAGCTATCATAACGAACATAGGCGAATCGCACTTGCTGCAGCTTGGTTCTCGAACGGAAATCGCTCGTGCAAAGTTGGAGATTACAAGTGGCCTTAAGCCTGGTGGTTTGCTGATCTACAATGGGGATGAACCACTGCTTTCACAAGTGTTGGCGGAGTCTGAAACGGTCAAGCCTGAAGGTTTAAAATTGTTTACGTTCGGGCTAGCTACAGGCAACGATGACTATCCGACTGAAATCACTTCGGATGGAGAAGGTAGCTTATTCATAACAGCACAATCTGGCAAAGAGGCTTTCCGGCTTCCCTTGCTTGGACAGCACAATGTTGTAAATGGTTTGGCAGCACTGGCGGTAGCGCGTCATTTCAATGTCGATGCAGACCATATACGTAAAGGGTTGTCGTCTTTAAAACTGACGGGCATGCGCATTGAGGTCGTGAACTGTCCTAATGGACTTACCGTGCTAAACGACGCTTATAATGCCAGTCCGGCTTCAATGAAGGCCGCAATTCAGACGTTGTCTGCGTATAAAACGGACGGACGTAAAGTCGCCGTACTTGGTGACATGCTGGAGCTGGGACCTGAGGAAAAGCAATTCCATGAGGAGATTGGAATTTTCGCGGCAAAGCACGACGTAGAGGTACTGTTTACCTACGGTGCGTTAGGCACTTCGATTGCGCAGGGTGCGCAAGGGTTGATGCCAACTGCTAACGTGCACCCTTATACAGATAAGCAAGAGCTGATCCAGCATTTGCAGGTTCATCTCCACGCCAATGATATTGTGCTGGTTAAGGCATCCAGAGGGATGCGACTAGAAGAAATTGTGGATACGCTGAAAAACGGTCCGCTACAGAACTGATGTTGACGAGAGGGAGACTCCCATGGATATTCAATTATTACTGCTGACGATCGTCGTATCGTTTATACTGGCGGTCATTGCCGCTCCACTGCTCATTCCGCTGCTGCGGCGAATGAAATTCGGCCAGCAGGTCCGGGATGACGGGCCACAAAGCCATCTTAAAAAGATAGGTACGCCTACAATGGGCGGTATCGTGATTCTGGTGGCTTTTACGCTGACCTTTCTTAAGTTTTCAGCTATCAAAAATACGGACTTTTACGTTCTGTTGGTTGCTACGCTCGGTTTTGGGCTGATCGGCTTTTTGGACGACTATATCAAAATTGTATTCAAACGCTCGTTAGGTCTGACGGCGCGTCAAAAGCTGTTTGGGCAATTATTGTTTGGCGCGATCATGTGCTGGCTTCTGCTTAGCAATGATCATAGTACTGCGATCGGCATCCCTGGAACGTCATGGTCATTTGATTGGGGCGGCTGGTTTTATTATCCGTTCATCATTATCATGATGCTGGCGATTAGCAATGCTGTCAATTTCACGGATGGGCTGGACGGGCTGCTATCCGGTACAAGTGCCATTGCCTTTGCTGCTTATGCCATTGTCGCGATTCAGGCAACCTCGCTTCCGGCAGCAGTATGCTCAGCGGCTATGATTGGCGCTGTACTCGGATTTCTCGTATATAATGCTCATCCTGCCAAGGTGTTTATGGGTGATACAGGCTCGCTGGGAATCGGCGGCGCCATAGGTGCCATTGCCATCGTTACGAAAAGCGAAATTTTGTTCCTCATTATCGGTGGTGTATTCGTAATTGAAATGCTGTCCGTAGTCTTGCAAGTAGCTTCCTTTAAAACACGTGGCAAGCGTATTTTCAAAATGAGCCCGATTCATCATCATTTCGAGCTGTCCGGCTGGTCCGAATGGCGCGTAGTCATTACATTCTGGGCTGTAGGACTGCTGTTGGCAGGACTCGGACTTTATCTCAACAAGGGGTTGTAGACAAATGAACCATCCAGACGCATACAGAGATCAGGAAGTCGTCATTATCGGTCTGGCTAAAAGCGGCGTGCAAGTTGCCAAGGTGCTGCACCAGGCCGGAGCCAAGCTGACAGTCAATGATAAAAAAGATAGGGAACAATGTCCCGAAGCTTCTGAATTAGAGGCTTTGGGAATTTCCGTTTTATGCGGGGGTCACCCAGAGGGGCTAATTCATCCTGGAGTGAAGCTGGTTGTCAAAAATCCAGGGATTCCTTATACGGCCCCTCCCGTACAGAAAGCTGTCGAGCTCGGCATTGAGGTCGTGACCGAGGTTGAGGTCGCCTACCATCTATGTAAAGCTCCGATCATCGGAATTACTGGCTCCAACGGAAAGACGACCACGACCACTTGGGTAGGCAAGCTGTTGGAAGCATCCGGCATGAATCCAATCGTGGCTGGTAATATCGGTACGCCCGTATGTGAGGCGGCTGTGGATGCCAAGTCGGACGAGTGGATGGTTGTGGAGCTGAGCAGCTTTCAGTTAAAAGGAACAAAAGATTTCAAGCCCACTGTGGCCTGCCTGCTCAATGTAGCTGAGACCCATTTGGACTACCACGGAGGCATGGAGGACTACGTTGCATCCAAGGCGCGTCTATTTGCCAATCAAACGGCAGCGGATACTGCGGTGGTGAACTGGGATGACCCCGTCTGCCGGGAGCTCGTACCCTATATAAAAGCGAAGCTGCTTCCGTTCTCTATGACAGAACGTTTGCAGGAAGGGTTGTTCGCTGACCCGCCATACATACCGGATGTGACGGATGATATTGAACGTAGCATCGTATACCGCGATGGAAATGGTGTGCTGCATCCCATTATAGGCGTAGCTGAGATTGGACTTCCGGGTCGTTTTAACGTAGAAAATGCTCTTGCTGCTTGCGCAATCGCCATTGCTGCAGGCGCAGAACCAGCGAATTTGGCGGAACCATTAAGTACTTTTCGCGGCGTCGAACATCGGCTCGAATATGTTTTAGAACACGCTGGTGTAGCTTATTACAATAATTCCAAAGCAACCAATTCGAAAGCAACAATGATGGCCTTATCTTCCTTTAAGCAACCGATTGTACTCATTGCCGGAGGATTGGATCGCGGCTCTGATTATACAGAGCTCGTACCTTCCTTGCAGGAAGGTGTAAAAGCCGTTGTGCTCTTGGGTGAGACACGGCATAAGCTGGCTGAGCGGGCCCAGCAGGCCGGAATAGAGCATGTCAAGGTCGTCGATAATGGGGAGGATGCCGCCGCTACGCTCGTGGAGGCTGTGAACAAGGCTGCTGAATTTGCTGAGATGGGAGATGTAGTATTACTCTCACCCGCCTGTGCAAGCTGGGATATGTTCCGATCCTATGAAGAGCGTGGACGTATTTTTAAAGAGGCGGCGCATAAATTGTAAGTAGGGGGGTTGGATAAGCCCCTACTTTTATGCAAGGGGTGGCCTCCTGATGAAGCAATCTCGTCCAGCGCCGGATCTATGGCTTTTCGTTTGTATTGTAAGCTTATTAGCCATCGGCATGGTTATGGTATACAGTGCGGGCGCCGTCCTCGCTTTTCACGAGTACGGGGACTCCTACTATTTTGTAAAGCGGCAATTGCTGTTTGCAGGGCTCGGCCTTGTAGCGATGTACTTTACTGCCAGAACGGACTACCGGATCTGGCAGAAATATGCCAAGGTCGTGTTGTTGATCTGTCTAGCGCTACTGGTTGCCGTATTAATTCCCGGCATTGGTGTAGTAAGAGGCGGGGCACGAAGCTGGCTCGGTATTAGCTCTTTCGGCATTCAGCCTTCCGAGTTTATGAAGCTAGGTATGATTCTTTTTCTCGCTCGTTGGCTCAGTCGTCCTGACTATGATATTAGCTCTTTTACGCGCGGCCTGTTGCCCCCGCTTGGACTCATGGGACTGGCTTTTGGGCTTATTATGCTCCAGCCCGATTTGGGCACAGGCACGGTAATGATGGGAGCGTCCATGCTCATCGTATTTACGGCAGGCGCGCGTATGAAGCATCTCGGTCTGCTGGCTCTGTCGGGAGCAGCAGGGTTTGCTGCACTGATTGCAGCTGCGCCTTATCGACTCCAGCGCATCACCGCTTTTCTGGACCCTTGGTCCGATCCGCTTGGCGCAGGCTATCAAATTATTCAATCGCTATATGCGATTGGTCCTGGCGGGCTGGCGGGCTTGGGACTCGGCATGAGTCGACAAAAATATAGCTACGTTCCTGAGCCGCAAACTGATTTTATTTTTTCCATTTTGGCGGAGGAGCTTGGCTTTATCGGTGGAATGACGGTGCTGGGGCTCTTTTTGGTTCTCGTATGGAGAGGAATGCGTGTCGCTATAACCATTCCCGATACCTATGGCAGTTTGCTTGCGGTGGGTATTGTCGCAATGGTCGCCGTACAGGTCGTCATTAATATTGGTGTCGTTATCGGTTTAATGCCGGTGACAGGAATAACACTGCCCTTAATCAGCTATGGAGGTTCTTCTCTGACCTTAATGCTAACAGCTCTGGGCATTTTACTAAATTTATCACGTTATGCGAGGTGAACGTTTATGCGCGTCGTGTTGAGCGGCGGCGGCACCGGAGGGCATATTTATCCAGCGCTGGCCGTAGCCAGACAGTGCGAAGAGATTGATCCGGACGCTGAATTTTTATATATTGGCGGTCAACGAGGACTCGAAAGCAAGTTGGTTCCTCAGGAAAAAATTCCATTTGAGGCTATTGATATCACAGGATTTCGTCGCAGCTTGTCTGTGGAAAATATAAAGACGATCATGCGCTTTTTCAAAGGGGTTCGCAGATCCAAAGCATTATTAAAGAAATTTAAGCCAGATGTCGTTATTGGCACGGGGGGATATGTATGCGGACCCGTCGTTTATGCAGCTTCCAAGTTGGGAATTCCCAGCATTATTCATGAGCAAAATGCAATTCCAGGATTGACTAATACATTTCTGAGTCGCTATGTGGATACAGTGGCTGTTAGCTTTGAAGGCTCAGAAGGAGCTTTCCCCAAAGCTAAAAATGTACTGTACACTGGGAACCCGCGTGCTACAACAGTTCGTTTGGCTAACCGGGATCGGGGATTTGCTACAATTGGGGTTCCGATGAACAGTTCGGTCGTCCTTGTGGTCGGTGGCAGCAGGGGAGCGAAGGCCATTAATGACGCCATGATTGCAATGGCTCCGCAACTTTCGCAACTGAAAGACGTCCATTTTGTATATGTAACCGGTGAATCTTATTATGAGCAAACGCTGGATAGCATACGGAATCAGATCGGCTCATTGCCCAATCATCTACATGTGCTTCCCTATATTCACAATATGCCAGAGGTGCTGGCTTGTACCTCATTAATTGTTAATCGCGCAGGTGCGTCCTTCTTGGCAGAGATCACATCTTTGGGCATTCCGTCCATTCTGATCCCATCACCTAATGTGACGAATAACCATCAGGAGGCTAATGCTCGTACACTTGAAAAGGCAGGCGCATCCGTCATGATTGTAGAAAAGGAACTGAGTGGCCCGGCCCTGTTTCAATCTATAGCGGGAATTATGAAGGATGAGGCACGGCGAAGTCGCATGGCAGAGTCGGCGTCTGCGCTCGGCAAGCCTGACTCAGCAGATATTTTAGTAAAAGAAATGGAACGTCTTGCCCATAAAAGGTAGTCTGCAGCGCAGAATTGGGCGGTTGTCACACACCGGATGGTATTTACATAGGATACCCTATAGATTGTGACCATCACTCAGGCTGCCGGTTGTCAGGTGAGAGCCTTACAACCATGCGGGGCAAGCAACAAGGAGGTTTCAGTACAATGCAGCAATGGATGCCATTATTAGCGGAGCATGATATCGGAAAAGTGCTGGAGCATGAGCCGCTGTCCAAATATACGACATGGAAGATTGGAGGCCCTGCGGATGCACTTGTCATCCCGGATACCAAAGAGCAGCTGGCAAGAGTTTTGAAGCTGGCTAGCGAGCACGGAATTCCCTGGATGCAGTTGGGGCGGGGCTCCAACATGCTCGTCTCTGACAAAGGGATACGGGGACTTGTGATCAAGCTGGGGCCAGGATTTGATTATGTTCATTTTGAGAATGAACAGATCGTTGCTGGAGGAGGCGTTTCACTGGTCAAACTGTGCGTTATGGCCAGCAAGCAGGGCCTGTCCGGTCTTGAATTTGCTGGTGGTATCCCAGGATCAGTCGGTGGGGCTGTCTACATGAACGCCGGTGCCCATGGGTCTGATGTGTCACAAATATTCCAGTCCGCTGAGATTGTGCTGGATACAGGGGAATTGGCTGTGTACGATGCTGACAATATGCATTTCAGCTATCGTCACTCCGTGTTACATGAGCAACGTGGAATGGTGACAGAGGCAGTGTTTCGGATGAAGCGGGGCGATCGCGAGGAAATTTCATCAGCGCTTGCGGCTTTTAAAGACCGCCGCCGGCTGACCCAGCCGCTACAGTTAGCTTGTGCAGGAAGCGTGTTCCGTAATCCTCCAGGAGACTATGCTGCTCGTCTTATTGAGAGCGCAGGTCTCAAGGGCTTGAAGGCGGGAGGCGCTGAGGTATCTGTACAGCATGCCAATTTCATTGTAAATACCGGTCAAGCGACAGCAGAGGACGTGCTTACCCTAATGAAGCATATTCAAAGTACAATATCATCTCAAACCGGCATCAAGCTAGTTCCGGAGGTTTTCGTAGTGGGTGAGCGGTAAACTCGGAGGTGATACATTGGACAAATTGGTGATTGAGGGAGGCCGTCCCCTGTCAGGCACCATACGTATCCATGGGGCAAAAAATGCGGCACTACCTATTCTTGCAGCGAGCTTACTTGCACAAGGTAAGGTAGAAATTCGGAATGTGCCCCATCTTTTAGACATTAAGGTCATGCTGCACATCCTTGAAAGACTCGGCTGTACATGCCGACATGAAGAGGAAACGGTATACGTGGATACGTCGTCCGTCCGAACGTTCCAAATTCCGGAAGATTTGATGAAGCAAATGCGCTCATCTATCTTTCTGATGGGACCGCTGCTCGCCAGATATGGAGAAGTTTCCATTTACCAGCCCGGAGGCTGCGCCATAGGCGAGCGCAAAATTGATCTTCACCTAGAGGGCTTAAAAGCTCTTGGCGCAGAGATAGAGGAAAAAGACGAGCAAATTACGTTTCGAGCCCACAAGCTAATCGGCTCGGACATCCACATGGATTTCCCGAGTGTAGGTGCAACGGAAAATATTATGATGGCCGCTGCGTTGGCTGAAGGACGAACAACGATCACCAATGCAGCGAGGGAACCGGAGATTCAGGATCTACAAAACTTCTTGAATGCCATGGGAGCCCGCATTATTGGTGCTGGAACCGACACGATTACAATCACGGGGGTCAGTCGCCTCAATCCGTGTACGTATGAGGTCATTCCTGACCGCATAGTAGCTGGAACGGTTATGATTGCAGCTGCAGCTACACGAGGAAGTGTGTCGCTGACCCACTGCAATCCATCCCACTTGTCTGCTCTGATTCACGTCCTCAGGCGGGCTGGTGTTCAAATCGGCATCTTGAATGATATAATGACCGTAAGTTGTATGAGTCGTCCCAAAGCAGTGGAGAGGATCGTTACCTCCCCTTACCCGTCTTTTCCGACAGATTTGCAATCTCAGGTCATGGTTCTGCTTTCTTTGGCGGACGGATTTAGTGTCATGAAAGAGACCGTCTTCGAAAGCCGATTCAAACATGTGGATGAACTAAATGTAATGGGTGCTGATATTACGATTGATGCAAATGCTGCTTTTATAAGAGGAGTTTCTCGTCTGTACGGGGCTACGGTAGAGGCTACCGATCTGCGGGCAGGGGCAGCGCTGGTCATAGCGGGTCTAGCGGCTCAAGGACGTACTATTGTCGAGCAGGTTCATCATATTGACAGAGGGTATGACCGGATCGAACGTCTTTTCCAGGGACTGGGTGCCCGAATGAGCCGTCAGTCTCCGGTGCCGGAGCACCTGGATTTCGTAAATTAATGCCTGTAATGTCCCTCCGTTAACGGGGGGACAAAAGGCTTTTGTGGAGAGAAGCTATGCCAAATGCTCAAATACCTGTTCTTAAAAAGAACAGAACGAAAAAAAGAACAAGCCGGAAGATTGCTATTCTTCTCATTTTGTTGTTTATCGTACTGCTCGCTGTTCTCTTTTTCCGTTCTTCGTTGAGTCGGGTTTCTGAAATTCGTTTTGATGGTAATGTATTTTCGACCCGAGATCAGCTTCTTAATCGAAGCGGTCTGGCTGTTGGAGACCAGTATTTCGGAGTCAGTTCATCCGACATCTCTGAGAAGCTGCGGGAAATTCAATCGATACAGCAAGTCACAGTGGACAAGCAGTTTCCGGGTATTATTGCTATTCACATTAAAGAGTTTGCTACGGTCGCTTACGAGTTGCAGAGTGATGGGAGCCTTCGTGCTATTCTAGCGAATGGGACAAGCGTGAGCGTGGGAAGTAGCGGAATAGCTGTTGAGAAGCCTATTTTGACTAAATGGAAATCTGATGATCCGTACAAAGCGAAGCTGTGTGATGCTTTATCGCGCATTCCGGGGGAATGGACAGCCGATATTTCGGAAATCATTCCCGCACCGATTCCTTCTTTTCCGGATCGCATCAAAATGTACACACGTTCCCAGTTTGAGGTTATTACAACTGTTTCTCTACTGAATTCTAAAATCAGCTATTTGAACCAGGTGCTAGAAACAGAAGATCCAGGTTTGATCACCATGTTGGAGGCGGATTCCTACGTTCCGTTCAAACCGGATACGAGTGAAGAGGGCCAAGAAAAAGATACTACTCAGTGATGTGAAAAAATGCTAGAATTGATTTTATGGGTAATAGACTTGCCTCCTTCTTTTTTCTTCAAATTTTTATGTGACTGCAACCATAAATTGGCTTCTAAAAAATTTGTAGAAAAAAGAGGGAAAGCATGGAGTTTGTTGAATATGTACAGAGTGTGTTTAAAGAACGAAATTCATTTTGGAGTCAGGAGGTGCCACAGACTTGAGCAACAATGACATCATTGTTAGTTTGGACATCGGTACATCCAAAGTTCGGGCTATTATTGGGGAAATGAATAATGGAACCTTTAATATTATTGGAGTTGGATCTGCCGACTCGGAAGGGATTCGCAAAGGTGCAATTGTAGACATTGATCAAACCGTGCAATCAATCCGTAACGCCGTGGATCACGCAGAACGCATGGTTGGTATTCAAATAACAGAAGTGTATGTGGGGATTTCAGGCAATCATATTGGCCTGCAAAATAGTCATGGCGTAGTAGCCGTGTCCAACGAGGACCGTGAAATCGGTGAGGAGGACATTGAGCGTGTACTGAAGGCAGCTGAGGTTATTGCCGTACCACCGGAGAGAGAAATTATTGACGTGGTAGCCAAGCAGTATGTCGTGGATGGCCTTGAAGGCATTCAGGACCCTCGCGGTATGATTGGAGTTCGTCTCGAAGTAGAGGCTACGATTGTTACTGGAGGCAAGACCCCGATACATAATCTGTTGCGCTGCGTTGAGAAAGCCGGCTTGAGGATTAAAGATCTGGTCTTGCTGCCTCTTGGAGCCGGACAATTGTCTCTTTCGAAGGATGAAAAGGTGATGGGTTCAGTGCTGGTGGATATTGGTGCAGGATCTACGAATGTTGCCATTTTCCAGGAAGGAACGATTGTTGCCACATCAACACTTCCGATTGGTGGAGAATTTGTAACCAATGATATTGCCTACGGACTGAGAACCCTTACCGATCAAGCCGAAAAAGTAAAGCTTAAATACGGCTGCGCATGGTATGATGATGCGGCAGCCGATGTCGTCTTTAAAGTGACGCGTATCGGCAGTAATGTGGATAAGGAATTCAACCAGCAGGATTTGGCTGCTATTATTGAGCCGAGAGTGCAGGAAATTTTTCAACTCATTCAGGCGGAAGTTAAGCGCTTGGGTTACACAGAGCTTCCGGGAGGTTATATACTTACCGGAGGCACCGTCTCCATGCCTGGTGTACTTCAGGTGGCACAAAGCGAACTGGCCGCTTCCGTAAGGATCGCCGTACCTGATTTTATCGGTGTAAGGGATCCGGGCTACACGAGCGGAGTTGGAATCTTGCATAATGCTATTCGTTACTATCGCGGAAGATCGACTAGCGTTAGCAACAGTGGCGGAAGTACCAAGAAGCCGACTAACCGAACCAAAAGCAGTAGTCCCGCCACGGAAGGCGAGCAAAAGCAGGGGTTGATTGAACGCTTAAAAAATATGTTCAGTGAATTTATATAACGTTCATTGCTAATTATGCCAATCATGGACGGGCCATCCATGCACATTGAGGGGGAGATGGAATAGTATGTTGGAATTTGATTTTGAAATGGAGAGCTTGGCTCAAATTAAAGTGATCGGCGTCGGAGGCGGCGGCAGCAATGCGGTTAACCGAATGATCGAAAATGGTGTTCAGGGTGTGGAGTTCATTACAGTCAATACAGATGCCCAGGCACTTCATTTAGCAAAGTCTGAGCATAAGCTTCAAATTGGGGATAAGCTGACCCGCGGACTGGGTGCCGGCGCTAACCCCGATGTGGGTAAAAAAGCGGCTGAAGAGTCGCGTGAGCTCATTATGAATACGCTCAAAGGTGCGGATATGGTATTCGTAACGGCGGGAATGGGTGGCGGTACTGGAACCGGAGCGGCTCCTGTCATTGCTGAAATTGCCAAGGAATGCGGCGCGCTGACTGTAGGCGTGGTAACCCGCCCATTCACGTTTGAAGGGCGTAAGCGTTCCAATCAAGCTGAACTTGGTATTGAAGGATTAAAAGAAAAAGTAGACACTTTGATTGTAATCCCGAATGACCGTTTGCTTGAAATTGTGGACAAGAAAACCCCAATGTTGGAAGCATTCCGTGAAGCAGACAATGTTCTGCGTCAGGCGGTTCAAGGTATTTCAGATTTGATCGCTGTACCGGGTCTAATCAACCTCGACTTTGCTGACGTTAAGACGATCATGACGGAGCGTGGCTCCGCTTTGATGGGGATTGGCGAAGCAACTGGTGAAAATCGTGCGGCTGAAGCAGCACGCAAGGCTATCATGAGCCCGTTGTTGGAGACATCCATTGAAGGTGCTCGTGGTGTGATTATGAACATCACTGGCGGCAACAACCTGTCCTTGTATGAGGTTAATGAGGCAGCTGAAATTGTAACATCGGCTTCCGATCCGGAAGTAAACATGATTTTCGGTGCTATCATTGACGAAGAGTTGAAAGAAGAAATCAAGGTTACCGTCATTGCCACCGGCTTTGAAGGCAAGCCAAGTCAACCGGCACCGGGACGTAAACCGGCAGCCAACCCGGCTACTTCCGAATCGGCGGAGAAAGGCTCTCCTAACTTGCGTCCATTTGGTAATACTCAAAGCAGTGACCAATTAGACATTCCTACATTCTTACGTAACCGTTCGCGCAATAATAATAACGATAACTAGTTTCAATTCGGATTGCCCGCATTCTCCCTGGAGATGCGGGCTTCTTTCTGTTTTCCGTGTCCTGCAGTTCAGGCGCTTCTCCTCTTTCCGACAAAATTAGTCGGTCACCGTCCCCACCGTTAGACAGACTTTGAACAGCATGACTACTATACTTAATCCTATCCTGCAAACGCTGGGCGGGTGAAGCCTTGGTTGTTTATATCGACTTGATTTTTTTGGCCAATTTGTTCATTGATGCTGTGTTGCTGATGGTCACCGCTTGGATGAGAAAAATCCGTCCAGTGTGGTGGAGGTTGATGACTTCAGCTGGAATCGGCGCAATGTATGTCGTCATGATGTTTGTGCCGGAACTGTCCTTTTTATTTACGTTCCTGATTAAACTGGCATTATCGGTCATAATGCTGCTGGTGGCTTTTGGATTTGGCAGCATGCAAAAGTATCTTCGTACAATGGGTGCTTTTTACATGATCAACTTTGTAGCTGCAGGTGGCATTTTGGGGATGCATTATTTTCTTCAAAATACGGGAGAATTGTTTAACGGCATCTGGTACACCGCTTCGGGCGGAATGTCCTTTGAACTCAAAATCGCATTCTGGTTTATTTTATGCGCATTTGGCGGAGTGATGCTTTTCTTTCGTATTGTGCAGTCCTCAAAGCAGCGCACAGAAAGGATGAGTGGGTTTTTGGGACAAGTGCAGGTATGGATTGGGCAGGATCATATTGAGTGTACAGGCTTGTTGGATACAGGTAATCAGCTCTATGATCCTTTGACCCGAACCCCGGTGATGGTCATGGAGGCGGCCTTGTGGGAATCGCATTTGCCCGCCTCCTGGCTCCGAAAATGTTCTGAGGGTAATGCTGACCAACTGGTGATGGAACTGGGGGACGAACCGTTTAGCTGGCAGGATCGTGTTCGCCTCGTCCCCTATCGTGGAATTAACCGCAATCATTCCTTTATGTTGGCCCTTAAACCAGACCGGGTAGAGGTGGTGATGAATGGGGTTCATTTTGTACATCATCGAGTGTTGATTGGCTTGGACGGAGGGACATTGTCGGCAGAGGGTAAGTATCGCGCCATCATCCACCCGGATGTGACGGCACAAGAAGGGGGCAGTGCTGATACCAACCAGAAACAAGAAGCACATATTGGTGAGCATTTTACAGAATCAGGATGACGGAGCATAAACACAAAATGATGTTTGAAGGCGACGAGAAATATCCAATGGTGAAATGGACGGAGCACAGCTGGAATAGCACTCTTTTTAAGAGGGGGAGAATGATATGCGGGAACAGATGAAATTGAAGATGAGAATTAGGTTAGCATTGCAATTGCAATATTATCGTATTTTATTTTTATTTGGGCTGAAAAGTGAAGAAATTTATTATATTGGCGGCAGCGAGGCGCTCCCCCCACCGCTGACGAGAGACGAAGAAGAATATTTGCTGGGAAAACTTTCTTCTGGAGATGCGGCAGTACGGTCGATGCTAATCGAAAGAAATTTGCGGTTAGTCGTATATATTGCTCGTAAATTTGAGAATACGGGCATCAACATTGAGGATCTCGTATCCATCGGTGCTATTGGACTAATCAAAGCGGTTAACACTTTTGATCCAGAGAAGAAAATCAAACTTGCCACATACGCCTCTCGATGCATTGAGAATGAGATTCTGATGTATCTGCGTCGCAATAGTAAAACAAGAACGGAAGTTTCTTTTGATGAGCCTCTGAATATAGATTGGGATGGTAATGAGTTGTTGCTTTCTGATGTGATGGGCACGGAAAATGATACCATTTACCGTAATATTGAGGAGCAGGTGGACCGTAAATTATTGCATAAGGCACTGGATAAATTGACGGATCGAGAGCGTTTGATTATGGAGTTGCGCTTCGGCTTACAAGACGGAGAGGAGAAGACACAGAAGGATGTTGCTGACCTGTTGGGTATCTCGCAATCGTATATTTCGCGTCTGGAAAAGCGGATTATAAAGCGCTTACGAAAAGAATTTAATAAAATGGTATAGTGCATGGGTATATCCGGAAGCGATGGAAACGGCGAATAAAAAAATGCCCTCAGGAGATAATGTACATTAATGTTGCTCCTTGGGAGGTAAGACACGATGACCCGAAACAAAGTGGAAATTTGCGGTGTGGATACCGCCAAACTGCCGGTATTAACCAATGCAGAAATGCGCGAGTTGTTCACATCACTTCAGCAAAATAATGAACGATCAGCCAGAGAAAAATTGGTCAATGGCAATCTCCGGCTCGTCCTGAGTGTGATTCAACGATTTAACAATCGGGGAGAGTTTGTGGACGATTTGTTTCAGGTAGGATGTATCGGCCTAATGAAGGCGATTGATAATTTTGACCTTTCGCAAAACGTAAAGTTCTCCACTTATGCGGTGCCGATGATTATCGGAGAGATCCGCCGTTATTTGCGGGATAACAATCCGATCCGTGTGTCTCGTTCGTTACGGGATATTGCATATAAGGCGCTTCAGGTGCGGGACAGTCTGACGAATCTGAACTCGCGGGAACCAACGATTTTTGAAATTTCAGAGGCACTGAATGTGCCTAAAGAAGACGTTGTGTTCGCGTTGGATGCGATTCAGGATCCGGTTTCGCTGTTCGAGCCGATATATCACGACGGGGGCGACCCAATCTATGTGATGGATCAGATCAGTGATGACAGAAATAAAGACGTCTCATGGATTGAGGAAATCGCTCTGCGGGAAGCGATGCATCGCCTGGGCCAGCGTGAAAAGATGATATTGTCTATGCGTTTTTATGAAGGAAAGACGCAAATGGAGGTTGCCGACGAAATCGGTATCTCTCAAGCCCAGGTTTCAAGATTAGAGAAGTCGGCTATACAGCAAATGCAAAAACATGTAAAGTCCTAATGAAATGAATGCTTGAATGATCCAGCGATAAAAACGATCCTACTCGGATCGTCAGATTGTCGAGAAACCCCGTCTTTTGAGACGTGGGTTTCTTTTTCTTTACATCATAAGGCTCTGGTCTCTGG